>NZ_VCQL01000013.1:0-165762 GCF_005937175.1 Halomonas sp. ATBC28
TCGTTGCCAAGTTGAACAATCGCCCCAGAAAACGCTTGGGGTATCGGACACCGGCACAAGTGTTCCTGGGAGAGTATTCAGGGGCGCTGAAAACCGCGGGTGCTGCGCTTAATGTTTGAATTCAGGAATAAAAATTAATTCACTGCGTCTGTGACCAATAGTCATTTCTCTTTGAATCTAGGAGCCAGTATATGAACGTTCTGATTCAGAAAGGCTTTAACCTTGAGAAGGCTGGGCCTGTCGCTAAGCTATATGAAGAAGCTTTCGGCGCTAAATTCGCGAGCGCAATACCTGACAAGGCTAAGCGCATTCAATTACTCTCCGACTGTTTTGTCCCTGAATTTTCCTTTACTGCCATCTTTGAAGATGAGGTCATTGGGCTAGCAGGGTTTCAGCAGCCCAATGGTTCGCTAACGAGCGGAATCGGGATGAAACAGCTGATAGGCAAGCTTGGAACATTGAAAGGGCTCTGGGCATGTCTGGTGTTCAGCTTATTCGAGCGCAAGCCAAAATCTCAAGAATTGGTGATGGATGGGATTGCTGTCGATAGCCGATTCCGAGGGCGAGGCATAGGTTCCAGACTCTTGGATAGCATTATTGCACATGCCGTGGATAATGGTTTCGAGACGATCCGCTTAGACGTTATCGATAGCAACCCGAGAGCAAGGAGGCTGTACGAGTCCAAAGGATTTATCGCCGTAAACGAAGAGCATTTTCCCTACTTGAAATGGTTAATCGGCTTTTCTGGGTCAACAACCATGGTGTTGAAGGTAGCAAGTTTAACTTAGCAGACAATTCTCGCCCTCTCGAAAGCATATCCCTTCAGAGGTGAGAGCCTAGCGCCTAGATGATTCATAATCGCCATTGTCAGATATTACCCTTCGGCCACACATGGCCGAAATTGCCCCCTTTGTGACCGCTTAACGCATCGTTGGCAGAATGCGTAACAGCTAATCTGTAACCTCACTTCAACACGATGAGATTAGCCATGACCCAGCCTAAAACCGCATTACTATTAATTGATGTTCAAGCCTCGTTCCCTGCCCGCGATTACTGGGTAGAATCACTGGCTCAGGCGTGGCGCCCCAAGCAGCGTGCGGTACTGAATGCAGCCCAGGCCAACGATATACTGGTTGTACGCATTCTGCATGAGGCACCTGGCAGCCAAGGGGCTTTCGACCCTGACGGTGGCCTTATTCGTCCGCTTGATGACTTTAACGATGAAGTGGCGGTAACCTTTCATAAACGTGCGCATAACGCGTTCAGCGATACCTCACTAGAAAGCTGGTTACGGGAGCGAGGCATTGAACGGCTGGCGATTAGCGGTATTCGTACCGAGCAATGCTGCGAAACCACCGCACGGGTGGCGTCGGATTTAGGGTTTAGCGTCGACTTTATCAGCGATGCTACCCTAACGTTCCCCATGACGCGCCAAGGTATCACTTGGTCAGCGGATGATATTAAGGCACGCACCGAACTGGTACTTGAGGGCCGCTTTGCGCGTATTATCAATACACAAGACATGGTCAACGAATGGCAAAACCCACGTGAGTGAAGAGCAGCACAATAGCCAACCGCCATCCACAAGAGCCACCACCTTGCGGGTGGCGGTACTGATGATGCCCGGCCAGGTGCCACTTGATTTGGTTGGACCACTTCAGGTCTTACAGTGTGCTGACCGGCTTTCGATAGACGTTCAGGTGCGCTATCTCGGCCCCAAAGCGGCCATGCAGTGGCTAGGGCCGCTTACCCTTAGCGGTATCGATCCCTTGCCTGAACAGCTCCCTACTCAAGATTTACTGCTTATTCCTGGGCAGTACCGCAATAGCCTTGAGCCATTAGCGCAGCAAGAGTGTGTTGCTTGGCTCAAAGCGAATGCCCACTATGCAGATACGCTGATGACCGTTTGCTCGGGCACGCTATTACTGGCAGACGCGGGCCTGTTAAAGGGAAGACGCTGTACCACCCACCACGCGCTAATCGAGCAGTTACAAGCCAAAGCCCCACAAGCAAAGGTACAAAGTGATTGTATCTTTACCGAGGACGGGCGCTATTTAACCAGCGCGGGGATTTCGACCGGCATTGATACCATGCTGTACTGGCTTACCCGTGCTTGTGGCCATTCACTGGCCTTGGCGGTAGCGCGAGAGATGGTGCTGTATCTTCGTCGCAGTGGTCAGGAGCCTCAGTTGGGTGCATGGCTTGAGGGCCGCAATCATGTGGATGAACGGCTGCATCGCGTTCAAGATGCAATATGTGCCGCCCCTTCGCAAACCTGGCGTATCGAGACATTGGCGGCTCAGGCAGCCATGAGTGAGCGTCATTTTCGGCGCCAATTCAAAAGCCTCACCGGCATGCTGGTGGGCGACTACATTATGGGGTTGCGCCTGCAGCGAGCCAAAGCGTTAATGACCGAAACGACATGGACGCTAGCGCGTATCGCCGAAGCATCCGGATTCGGGGATGAGCGGCAGCTAAGGCGCAACTGGGCTCGCCAGGAAAAAGCGCCGCCTAGTGTATGGCGCCGGGCCAGCTCCCAGATGCTGCGTGATTGAGTTAATGTGAGCCATCATTAAAAAAACATACCATTGGTTAACGCCATGACCGAGTTCATCTTGCCAAGCAACGCTAACGATCTAAATTTTCGGCATCGCCTGCCTGATAAACGCTTAGCCCCGTGGGTTCAGTGCCTTTGGTCAATGGGGCGCCCAGGGCATCTCACTGAATCAAGAACCGAAAAGTTCTACCCTGATGCCGGTGCTAGCCTCAGCATCAAGCTCACCAGCCCCCACCCCATTATCACGCTCTGTTTCAACAAAACCACGTTGATAGAGACACTCGACACCACCGCACCCTGTCTGGGCATTCGTTTTAAGGCAGCCGGCACCCACTGCTTGCTGGGTTTGCTACCCGAAGCATTCACAGATACACACTACCGCTTGGATAACGAGCTTGAACCATTAGGATTGCAAGGATTAATACCTGTGGTAGAGCGCCTCTACCAGTCGGACTCGCAACAGGGTTTACGCCTGCTGGAAACATGGTTGTTACATCGACTAGAAAGCCAGCCACCCGCCAATAGCCGTATCACTAAGATTGTTCAAGCCATTGGAGCACTTCAGCTTCCGCCCCAACAGTTAGGCGCCACGTTAGGGTTTACTCGACGTACCCTGGAGCGCAAATTAAAACGCGAGGTGGGCGTTACCCCAGGCCAATTAGTGGCCTATGCCCGGCTGAACCGAGCCCGCCATGGACTGCTTGCAACCACGCTGCCCCTAACGGAAATAGCCCTGCAATGCGGCTACTATGACCAAGCTCACTTCACCCATGCCTTCCAATCACTCGCCTATGAAACGCCCGCCGCCTATCGCAAGCGCAAACTGTCGCAAATTTACAAGGCGTAAAAAAACCTCGACGTTAAGCTGAGCTCTCAACTTACTCACCGAGGTCACCCACATGTCTACTCGTATCTCTCAACAGTCTGTATATCGCCTTTGCCCCCGCCTAGCTAAGCACCTGACGGCACTAGGCGACGTTGCCCCAGACTCAACGGTTGATCGCTCGATAATCCACTTGGTCAACCTACGTGTTTCGCAAATTAATCACTGCTGCTTTTGTCAGCACATGCATTCGCAAGAGGCCAGAGACGATGGCGAACACCAGGTTCGCTTAGACGTATTGCCTGCTTGGCGTGAAGCCCCCTGCTTCAGCACACAAGAGCGCGCCGCACTCGCCTGGGCCGAAGCACTAACACTGGTCAGCCAGCAAGCGGTGAGTGACAACGACTATCAAAACGCCCTAGCTGCGTTTGGTGAGCAGGGGCTAATTGACCTCACCGCCATTATTGTCCAAATCAACAGTTGGAATCGGGTATCGGTGGGCTTTCAGTTTGCACCGGACATCAGTATTTAAGCACTGTGAGGCTCTTGAAAGTAATAGTTCAGATAAGGAAATAAAATGAACAGTGAGATAGCGCAGCATCAACAGCTACCCAACCTACTCGGTCTCTTATCAAGCTTATTTTTCTTCTTTGGCAGTCTTTTGTTTCTTCCCGCTTTTGCGAGCTACGCAACCGTAGGCGTATGGTGTTTTGTAATGGGCTCACTGATCATGTTCATTATTTACGTGATGAGTATGAGAGATACTGGTAAGAAGCGCGGCTAATAGAGCACACATACGAAAGTAAGAAACGTCGGTTATAGCCGCTGGGTTAGCTACCCAGCGGATTGCTGACTGTAATGCCTTTCAATATTGGCTGAAACCTTACCCCAGGCGGAGGATTTCACTCTAGCTTGATGTCGCTCAAAAGAGTCTCGGTCAATGAACTCTTCATACACATCAAATCGATAGGGGTTAATAGTACATTGAACAACCTCAAAAACGAGGCAGCCGGGCTCAGCCAGGGTTAACCGCTTATGGTTGATGAGCTCTGCTTTAACAGCATTCAGATCCGGCTCGGGGACGATGATAAATCCTTTCAGTATGACCTTTGACATTGATTTCCTCGGCGCAGAATCTGCCAACTGCGCTAATGATATGGTTCCGCAACAGTCCATAGGCAGGCATGATGGCCTTGTTAGCAAGTGTAATTTACTGCATGATTTTGACATTGCCGTTTCCATAAGGCTGGGTAAATAGATGAATACAGCGCAACTTGAAACCATCACGAACGAAGCAATGACCCTATCGGAGAAAGAGCGGGCTAAACTCGCTCTTGATTTGGTAGCAAGCCTGGATGGTATGGCTGAAATCAGTGTATCGGAAGCTTGGGATGCGGAGATATGTCGCAGAATCAATGAGATTGAATCTGGCAAAATCAAATCTTTAGATGTCAGTGAAGTCCTTGAGCGTGCCAGAGCTCGGTTAAGGAACTGATTTTGATAGGATACCTTTGAACAAGCTACCACAAAGCTAAGCGCACCAAATCCACCACTGGTTCCTGTAATAGGCGAAGCACGCAAACGTGGCACAAAGCGCTTCATCCTTCAACAATTCCCGTTTTCCCTTGTGACTGTTTCCAATAACCAAACAATTACCATTGTTGCTTTCGCCCATCACTCGAGAAAGCCGGGCTACTGGCATAATCGGGTTAGCCCATAATGCCACTCATCGCGCACCTATCGCTTTCATTTCATTAGTATGAAGTACGCCCCTCTACTGCTGAGTTAACCGATACTGCCTCACTGGACGGCCATGAAACTCAAGGATGTCGAACGCAGAAAACCCAGCTTTCTCTGCGACCTTAAGTGATGCACCATTTTCAGGCTCAATAATAGCCACCACCGACGATAGCTGCTTTTGATTAAATGCCTTATGAAGTACCGCTTGCACTGCCTCAGACGCCAGCCCCTGGCCCCAGTACTGTTTGGCTAGCCGATAGCCTAGCCCCATCTCCTCAACACCATTGACCTCTTCGGGGCTGACACCACAAAAGCCAACAAGCTTACCGGCCCCCTTCTCAACTAAAGCCCATGGCCCGATACGGTGAGACGCATAGCTATCCAAACACCACTCGATAAACCGCCGAGTCGCCGTTTCATCGCAAACGCCTCGAATCGAATACTTCATCACCTCAGGGTCGCTGAGGATATTGGTCAACTCGGGAACATCATCTAAGGACAACGTTCTTATAACCAGCCTCTCCGTTTCACAAATTTGCACCATTTCCTCCTTGTTGATGATGCTCTCGTTAAGCGCTAGCTCCGACCCCAATTGATTGTCGGGAGAAGTGTGACTTTACTGGGCTTAAGGCCCCCGACGTTGGGTAAAACTGCTACCAAAACTCGGAACAGCCCAAGGAATAGGTTAAGCGTGACGATGGTGTGGCGAAGAGTCTGAAAACTCAACGATGGCTTCAATTTCCACAGCAAACCCCTTCGGCAATGAGCCAACCCCAATGGCAGAGCGTGCATGCTCACCGCGCTCACCAAGAACGGTAACAAACAGGTCGGAACAACCGTTGATGACTTCAGTGTGAGAAGTAAAGTTAGGATCAGCATTGACCATACCAAACACCTTCACGACACGCTGAACCCGATCAAAGTCACCCAGCGCTTCTTTAATGAGCGCAAGGAGATACAGGCCAACCTCTTGAGCGTACATCCGAGCCTGCTCAACAGTGACTTCCTGCCCAACTTTTGGGACAACAACTCCCTCTTCTCGCAACGGAGCACCCTTACCTGACAGATAGAGCATGTTGTCCGAAATGGCATAGGAACGAAAGCTGCCCCTTGGCGTGGTAACGACGGGCAGTTCCAAGCCCAGCGAACGGATACGCTCTTCCACGGTTGATTTCATTACAGGCTCCACGTATATGCTGTTAAGGTTTTAATGACAACGCGCACTGGTGATGGTTTATTAAAGATCTAGACGATAAACATTCCACTTCTTGATCTCACTGAAACCAAAGCTACTTATAAGATCATACCCAATATTGAACTCTTTAAGAACACGCATCTCAGCTCTACAGCAATTCTCAGACTGTGACTCATTTACAGCATGCTGTAGTAAAATACTTTTATTTTCATCGCCATCAAAACCATCGATCAAGTACAGATCCTCAATATAAAGAACGCGGGATCCAACGTAACTCGCAAACTTAAAATTATATATATAGAAGCCAATGGGCTGGTTGTCTTGATAAGCCAACAATCCAAAACAAGCAGGCGTAGAGGCCAAAAAAGCGTCGGCGTAACTTGTTCTATCAGCAGTAAACAGGTGCTTTTGATTTTCAGACTCAGCAAGCTTGACATTCAAGTCATAAAGATCGTTGATATTTTCATCATTTACTCTAGCAAGTTCCATAGCTTCATTTCCTATTAATTTTCAACCAATTTTCACGGTAAAGAAAATAGTTGATCTCGGTGCAGTGCTAAGCCCTGCCGATACAACAATCATCTATAAGACCTTTACCACCAACCTTGGCCAGGTTTGTAGCCATCGCTTAGCGCATATTCGGGCATCAAAATCTGTTCGCTTTGGTCGTTTGGGATTTAAGGTAATGGTATAGTCAAACAGAGGCTTAACACCAAAGGGAGCTACAAGAATAACGTCTCCATCATCATCCAAAGCAGCGCCTACAGCAGTTTCTACTTCTACCCAGAAACTCATGGCATCTTCAGTGGACGTATACGGACAGTCATTATTTCTCTCGTGCATTCTTGCCTGGTTCTTTACCGACCAGGGAAACGTTGAGACTTTCCTTAATCCTTGCTCGATCTCATGATCGCGGGAATCGCTTATGTCGTCAGGATCGAAGTAAATTAAATCGATGTCGTTAAGGGCCGTATTCTTCGAAAAATTATGCAGCTTGTCCCACACCAAGTTTCTAACGAATCCAGCAGCGAGACACCACCCCGGCAGCTTCCGCGCAGCCGCTATTGTCAGCGCCTCCATACGTGCCTGATCACTCATCAGCCATTTTTTGACCAGCGCTTCATGCTCCATCTCAATACCTTACTACCAATGCGCCTATTTTGACTTGCTGGGTGGTGCTGAACCATCCAACGCTGGACACGTTATAGCTCCCCTATCCCTGCTGCTACAGATCAACCTCATGATTGATACCGTCGCTAACCGGTACACCATCCAAATCACAGGGGTTAACGCCTTCCAGGCACCCGACATTGAATCCATACACAGTGGGGTTCGAGCGCGTTTGGTGGTGGGTGTAGATGCCGCAGTTTGAACAGAAGTAATGCTTTGCGACACCTGAATTGAATTGATATAGCTTTAGATGCTCAGCACCGCGAAGAATGTGAAGACCACTCAATGGTACATAGGCCATAACAGCACCTTTGCGCCTACAAATAGAGCAGTTACACCTTTTCGGGTCAACAAGACCATCAGGCAGATCGAGTTCGAGCTCCACCATGCCGCAGTGGCATGCAGCCCTGTGCCTAGGTTGAATGTTAACTCCGCCCACTTGCTTGACCACAGCTTTCCCCCGTATCTATCGCTGGCGAGGCGTTTTATAAGTTAGCATCAACCTCCTTCAGTCCTAGAAGCACCGCTGCGCCAATCAAAAATGATCCAGATACCTTACCTAAGTACTGGCGCGCTGATGACTTGAGTTTCGTACTGATCCATTCAGCTGATTTACCGTAGGAAAACAAGAAAACCGCATCCATGATGAGATACGTGGCACTCAGTATCGCAAACTGATGCAGAAGGGGCTCAGATGGATTAATGAACTGTGGAAAAAGAGCAGCGAAAAAAATAACGGCTTTAGGGTTTGCGGCTGAAGTGATAAAACCTTGCCAAAACAAGCTTTTTTTCGACCGCCCCTGATTCGCCGCACCTACATGGCCCCCACTCTTTGAGAAGATCAACCTTAGGCCTAAGTACGATAAATATGCCACCCCCGCCCACTTCACAGCGATAAAGAAATCACTGGATTGCTGAACAATGCTCACCAAACCTATCGAGGCGACAATCATTTGTAAAAAATTGGCTGACAAATCGCCAGCAGCGGTAAATAGCGACCGTTGGAAGCCATTGCTAACGCTATTGGAAAGCATCAAAAGCTGGCTAGGGCCCGGTGTACTCATCAAAATGAATACGGTGCTGACATACAGAAGCCAAATTTCCGTTCCCATAGCCCCTCACTTTTCAAAACTGAAGTGTGTAACGCCCGCAGAATCAACGATCTAAGACTGAACCTCAAAAGGAGAAATAACCGTACCTTGGTTGTAAACCATTTTCCATTCACTTCCCTCATTCCGCCATATTGACGTTCGCCGAGAATAGCTTGTACCTAAGCCGTTTTGACGACTGATAGCAACCCTATAAAAGAGCTGAATAAGATCAGAGCTCAATCTCCGGTGTTCAAAGTCCTGAGATATAGCCGACCATGCGGATTCCTGCGGCAAACAATCAAGGACACTATCTAACCCGACAAAATCGCCTGATGCGCCGATCTCCAGGAAATCCGAGGATAGTAAAGACCACAGCTTCGCCGGTGACCTGCGCACCTCGAAGCTAAGCAAGGCTCTCTCCTTTTCTATCAGATCCGCTTCGATTTCCATAGCTGATTACCCTAACGTATGAACTCGACAACCTTCGTGGCTCCTTGGTTAGAGCCTATAGAATCAATGGTTAGCTCCCCTGTTCCTCGAGCAAGTCGACATAAGCGCCTTCAATGAACTGGGATGACTCGATACCGAGCTGATCCAATTTTCAGTGGCTTGTTCGCTGCAAACCCTTGAAATCTTCTGGCTGGTCTATCAAGAGTCAATGCCCAGTGGGCAAGCAAAACTACAACACTGCCTTTAACAGTTTATAAAACTCATCCAACTCTTTCTTATCAAGTGGTTCGAGCAATGCGGCAGAAGCGTGTTTAAACGAAACTTGCGCATCTTCATAAATTTTTGTCCCAGCTGTGGTAAGTGCCACCAGGCTGACTCTGGCATCACGAGGGTTTTCCTGCTTCTTAACCAGCCCTATTTTCTCCATAGGATTTAAAAGGCGAGTAACCCCTGATGGGCTCAACCCAACCTGTTCAGCAAGATCGCTACGGCGTACTTTTTGATTGGGTGCGGTGTATAGCTGATTGAGAACCAGATAATCGGACAGGCCAATACCATGCGCGGAAAGCGCACTGCCAATCCGTTTTTGGATTTTACTTTGCAGGTTGATGACACTTAACACCAATCCTGCCTCTATATTTTCCGACATAGTCATTACTCTTGCGCGATGGTTGATTCCACAAATATATACTCAAATGCTTGCGCAGTCAAACATATTGCAAGCAAATGGTCGTTAGCGGTTATTGATGACCGAGTGAAATGCCAGGTTAGCTGCTCTCATGCATGTATGCACGAGGCTGACTCTCCTAATTCATGACAAAGAGAATTAGAATCTGTCCATCATCTTCAGGATAAAATGCGACACGAAGGCACCACTGCTTCCCATTTCGAGAAAGGCACTAACGCTAAAGCCTACCTTCACCGATGCTTATATAGCGCAATTTTGCTGCCTTCATTCCCAAAAAATTGAATTAATTGTTTTCTAGGCTTTGAAGTTGGGTGGAGTGTCCCAAAGCTGCACCTCGATATAGAGCTCAAAATCTGTTTCCCAATAGCGCTCGTAAGGAATCACGTGATCATTGGCAGGGATTCCGAAGCGTGTAACGAGCCTACTCACCTCATTAAGCAGAAACACTTGATTGTAGTAAGGCTTGTCGTCTCGGGTTAGCGCAATAAAGCTATCCGGGTAAGTTAAAGACGTTACTTCGGGATCGAGCTCAGAGAGAGGGATTCTAAGCTCACCTTGGTTTGCGCTCAGGTCACGAAACCAAGGGGATTCTCCAAGCACTAGATAGAAGGGATGATCGCGGCGCGGTTTACCTCCACGCGCAACGAAGAGCTCACGCAGCCGAGCCTCCACCTCACGTCGGACTCCTATGTAATTCCTACCGTAGCGCCGCCGGTAACCGGGATCACGCTGATGACGAGTTAGGATATCTTGAAATACAGGATCTTCCGAGCCAGCAGGAAGCTCTGAGAGACTCCGAAACGGGCCTGTCTCTCGCAAATAATAGTGGGTAGCGAAATCGGGTAGCCTGATCACTGTTTCATGCCTTCGGCCAAGCCAATAGCCATCAAACGCCCCGTTGAGCGACATATCAAAGCAACTTATTGACACGCCCTAGCTTGGCTAATGAAATCCTCTAAAAGAGCATTCGCTCGCTCGATATCCCGCTCGTAAATAAACAAGTGATCGAATACGGCACCACACTGCGGGCCAGCTTTAATGCCGTGTTCATTTAGCACTCGCAGAACAGGGCCGAGAAAACCAATCAGATCGAAAGGAAGCTCGCCATCCGTTGATACAACTCGAAACGGGCCGAAGCTATCTCTTATCGAGACCTCAGTTTTTAAGCGTTCAAGAGCCGCCTCGTCGACTATCGCGGATACACCTGCCTGATCGCGAATTAAACAGCTGTACCGAGCATCGCTTGCCACGAACACGTTAGCCACATTTTGAGCGGATGTATCGCTAAGATCGAGCATCCAGTAGCGCTCAGGCCAGATTTTCAATGTCATATTCGCCCATACCGCCATTGGATCTATAGACATTACACTCTCCTGTTAGACCGCCAATAACCGCTCGATTCGACAGCTGTTAAAACGTCACATCGAAGCCGCAGCTGGCCTATACCGTATGATACAAAGTGCTGCAGTATTATATGAATTCAGGCGATTAAGCTCAGGACTCAGAGCTTGAAGCGTCCTGATTTGGCCGCAACTGAAGCTGGATGCCGAGTAAGAAATTTCGCAGCACCTGATCTTTACACTCTCGATAATTCTTATGGCTGGGCTTGCGGAAAAACGCACTTAATTCATGGTTACTTAGGTTGAAGCCAGCCAGTTCAAAAGCAGCCAAAATATCTTCAGCCTTTAAATTCAGCGCAATGCGCAGCTTCTGGAACACCATATTGTTGTTCAACTGCGATTCTGGCACGGGCTGTGGCCCTTCGCGCTTACCACGCTTAAAGCTAATGAAGCCGTTCAAAAACGCCGCTAGCTCTTTGTTCTTCATGGTGACAAAGGCGTCGTCGTCATCCTTTTTCAGCCAGGCCGTTACCTGCTCTTGAGCCACGCTGACCTCTGCCAAGGCGAAGATATCCACGATGGTGCTGTCTTTTAAATCAAAGGTGTAACGTATGCGGCGAAAAATATCGTTATTGGTCAAAATAGTGTCCCTAGTCTTAGGCAAACCCAGCACAATCAGGCTTTATGTGCATCTACATGATTAAAACCAGCAGCTCAAAGAAACTAACCTGTGGTCAGTTTCCCAAGCAGCTCGTCAATTTCGTCTTTAAGCTCGCCATCTTCAATTTTATTGGCAGTGACTTGGGCATTTTTAAGATTACTGATAGCCGCGTCGGTTTGGCCCAGTTCGACTTGCAACTTCGCCATGGAGAACGCGATAGATGACATGTGATCCTTCGAGTTAATGGCGACGGCCTTTTCAAAGGCTTTTTCGTAGACTGCCAGCGCCTCATCCAGCTCTTCCGTGAAGTCAGCCAAGGTTTCCCACTGCTCTGGATGATCTTTATCGGTGCTCTCATTCTCGGTGCAAATAGCTTCCAACTGCGCATAGAGCGCATCAAAAGCCTCTCTATCCTCTTTATCGGCAGCCTTCATGAGCTTTTCAGCGAGTTCGTAAACCGCCTTGTATATTTTGGTGTTAATCATGAACGACTGCCTTTTCTCTATTTAAAAATAGTAACAAGTAAGCAAACCTGCTGAAAATCAACGTATGTAAGGAAGCCACCCCACCGTCACCGGTGGCATTATACCCTTTGGGGATGGCTCTACGGGCGATCATTTTACGGTTTTTGTGCTGGGGTGTTGGTATGTTTTGCTTGAGTGGTCGTCCTAGCTGCTCGCGTCATCAGACCACTCCTTAGAGGCATTGGAGGACATTTCAGCTACCAATGGCAAAGATTCGACCTGCATTCAACGACTTGGCTTCTGCAATGCCTGGTTAAGTGACTCCAAACTATCAGGGCCACCATCCAAACGAACACAACCATCTGATTCTGACGCCCAAGAAGCCGATGAAGAAAGGTGAAGATGAATAGATATTTGCGACGCAGTCTCATCATTCAGCAAACCAGCGGGAACCCATACCAACTCCGTGTCTCTCAGTTGGTTGGGTACCAGACTACCGCAGACCGAACAAAAATCATTCCGATAGCCGGTTGGCTTCTGAAAGGTACTGATTTTGGATTGGCCGGAAAGCCAACGGAAGCTATCCGCTTTTACAAAAGTGGCCGTATTTGACGCAGACCCTGTCGCTTTGCGACACAGAGAGCAGTGACATTGATAGAAGTTCGGCAGTTCCCCTTCGATTTCGAACTTAATCTCCCCACACAGACATTCACCTTTCATTGAATATTCCTTAATGCTTTACACCCTCGATCACAAACCGCTGCTAATCGCTACACGTTGTTAACAGTAGTGTTCCATGATGAACTCAGGATAGCCAGTTTGTTCGTCAATCTGCTCACTTAATGCAATGAAGCCATGTTTTTGATAAAAACTGATGCTGGAAGCGTTCTGCCTATAGACACTTAGCTGTAAACACGCCCTTCTGCTCTTAGCATCTTCAATCAACGCTGACCCTATACCATGTCCCTGCAGGCTTGGTAGCACAAAAACTGCTGCTAACGTATTTCCATAGAGGCAATAAAACCCTGTAATCTGCTCATCAGCCTCAAATACAAAGGTCTCTGATGCAGGGATGTATATATCCCGCATATCGCTAACTTTTGACTGCCAAAATTCAGAACCAACAAAGGAGTGGGCTTTAATCGAAGCTGAAAGCCAGATATCCAAAATTTGTTCAATATCCGCCTCACGGTATTTACGAATCATCTAAATGTTCCTAACGATGGTCAATGGCGCCAAAGGCGGTACTGAAAAGCTGCCTAGCCCTGGATAAGGTTGCACCTGAACCAGCGCTAGGCAGCTTCATAAATTTAGGCCGGTATGCTTTGTCTTCCTTAGAGTCAATCCGTTCCTTACATAGGAGTAATTAGCTCTCATCACTTCCTGAAAGCCTTTTTGCTTCCAAGTCCCACTGAAAGATCCAGGAATTTTAACAGGTTATTCTAAAGATATTTCATGGTGCATCAAAGCTAAATCTATTACGGTTCAGCACCCCGGAAGGTGCTGAACTGCTTGCTTATTAAGTGGCATCTTGATTTAAATTCCGCTCGGCCGGGATATCGCTTAGCGCCAAGTAATGTTCGTCGTCACCAAAAGTGCACCCATTTACGCGATTTACCATACCACTCGCCATGGCCTTCAATTCACTGCCTCCGCTGCCAGAAGGCCTCCTGACTGAACCGCCTTGGCCCCTGGTAGCTGGCCTTGAGATGCCAGAGATAACGCTGGCTGACTGCTTGCATCTCCTGCTGGTAAGCACCGAGTGATTGGTGCAAGCCAGACTCGATGGCCTTGGCAGCACTGGTTGCCGAGGCCAGAGAATGAAAGAGCCCTTGTGAAGCCAATGGGTCGAAGGCCAGCAGGGCATCGCCGATAGCCAGAAATCCCGGCCCCGCCTTCGGCAACTGCCCTACTTCCAACAGGGAAGTACCCGCCGGTCGACCGCGTACACGGGCGGGGGCCACCCTCTCCAGTACCTCTGCCAATAGGGCATGCTCCCTGGCTCGGGCCAGAAAGGCATCGGGGTGACGCAACAACTGACGGCATAGCGGATCATCGACGTCCATATGGTAGGCCAACACCCGTTGCCCTTGAGGCAGGGGCACCGTATACCACCAGCCACGGGCATCCGCCTGAATGCGCATAGTAGCGTCCTGGCTCTCGGCCGCTTGGTCCAGGAAACTGTAGAGGCACAGCAAAGGATCATCAGCATCGCGCCGTAATCCCAATTGACGCCCCAGATACCCACTACGGCCCGTGGCATCAATCATCACAGGCGCCCTAAACGATCCCAGTGTCGTGTCCAAGTACCACTGGCCCTGACGGTGGCGGATATCCACTTGCTTGCAGCCCTCCCCCAGCGTCACCCCGACATCCTGGGCTCGAAGACGCAGCATCTGCTCAAATTCTCGCCGATCTAGATACCACCCAGATCCGGCCGGATCCTGGATGGCATCCCGCCAGACCGGCTTATCATCGTCCCACACCGATACTGCAGCGCCCCGCTCCCGGTGTCCCGCGTCCCGAAAAGCCGCCATCAAGTTAAGGCGCTGCAGCAGCACAGCTGCTGCTCCCGGCAGGGACTCACCAATGGGGGGCGCCCTAGCCAGGGAAGCCCGGCGTTCCAGCACCAGCACCCGCTGCTCCGGCCGCAGCAGAGTGCCGAGCGCCAGCCCAGCAGGTCCGGCACCGACAATCACTACGTCGAAGGGGCGATAGTCGGCCATTAGCGGCCGCGTCGTTGTTCGATCAACAGCTTCCGCATGCCTTTGTCTGTGTCGTGCCGCTCCTCAGGCGTCAAGTCACGGCCGCCTCTATCTTCGACCTGCATCTGCGGCGGGAAGTCGGGATCTCCGTTGAGCCCTGGCTGCACCTCTACGATTCCCATCTGATCAAAATCAGTCACCATTCTCGCCAACTGTTTATTGTGGCCAGCGCCCAGGGTGCGATCCCAATCGGCACGCTGATGGTAGGCAGCCAAGCGCTCTTCTCTCGGCAGCGAGTCGTTCATCACCGTGTCATAGTTCTCCTTGCTCAGTACCTGATTAGGTACCCGAGCAGGCCAGAAGGTTGGTAGATAGGGATCGTATTCGGTGTCGTAGCCGGAGCGGCAACTGGCAGTGTCAGTTTGCCAGGGGATAGCCATCCAACGGGTAATAGAGCCGGGGTATTGGCCGTATAGGGGGCCGTTATAGGACTTCGCCATGGCTGGCGTCAGCGTTGTGCCATAGTCCGGCTCCGGATCTTCGGGGCTGCGGTGGCGCCAGCGGTAGGGTTCCATATACATGGTGCTATGGCGTACCGGCCAGGTCATCTCACACCCCGGATGGAAAGCGTCGGCGATGCAGAACTCCATCGCTGCTCTGTCCAGCATAGCGGGCTGCTGCTCCAACGGAACCTTGTCGATACTCTCAGGTGATTGCCGATGTGGATCGTAGTCCGCTTCAAAATCCCCTTCTGCCCACTTGTCCAGAAGTGCCAGTTGGGTGGTGGTCAGGGTGTTCATAGCGTCGGGCACATTTGGCATGGGAACATTCATGGCATCGCCATAGATCCAGGGCCAAGGCTTCATGGAGATATCGCCGTCCTGGGGATTGCGGAAGCTATTGGCCACGGTGCGCCTAAGTTCGGCGTAGGTTTCACCCGGCTCGGCCAGTTGCGACAGGTAGCGGTGCTCCAGGAAGTACTGGGGCATGCCATAGCCGAAGCCAGCGGCAAAGCCCGCATTCATCCATTGTAGATCGCACATGGCTTTGAGGATGGGCAGTATGTCGTCGGTAAAGGAAGGTCTGGTGGGTGCCGGTAACTGGCCAGCCTGGATAGCCACATCCGTCATCAGCGCGTACATGGTACGCACCGCTTTCTGCTGTGGGCCGTAATTGGGCGGAGCCACCACCACCCAGGCTGGCGTCACGGTAATCGGACGGCCATCCACCAATACTGTGGCCGTCACGGGGCCGTCACTGGTGTCATCATACCAGCCGTCATTATTGGCGAAGGTAGTGGGTGGCTTTTCCTGATAGGAAGCGGAGCGCCCATGGCCACCGAACACCTGCAGGCGACCAACAGTGTCGGTGCGTAACTCCCCCAGTGGCACCTCTATTCCCATGAACGTGCCGCCCTGAAACTGAGCCACGCCGGAACAGGTATTGATGCTACGCGCTCCAGGGGTGATGGACAGATTGTGCCTATCCCGCAGAGCCACCTCGGCGTTACGACGCGTGGAAGGCGCTGCCGTCTCAGCTTCGGGGATATCCAACGCGAGCTCGAAGTTGTACCAAGCCGCTTTATGGTTAGCTACCTCCACTGTCCAGGTAATCTCGGTGGTAGGATCCATGGTCAGTTCCCGCACTACCCTACCGTTGCCGTCGTAAGCGTAGATGCGGAACTCGGCCACCTCGCGTTTCAAGGCACCAGTGGCGTCCCGATAGGCCCCCGGTTCCCTGGGCAGGGGCTCGGTGACCTGGGGGCCGATGTAAAAACCGTCAGTTTGCTTGGAATTGCCCACCCTGGCGATACCAATGGCCGGGTGAATTTTGGCGTAAGCGATCTCAGACATCTGTCACTCCCTTTTTGTATGGGACGACACCATGAAGCGAAGGGGTTCTGGCGCCGCATAGGCTCATGAATCTCTGAACTGTAACTGAAGAAATAGTAAAGCAGGATCAGCGGTACACTGCTGCTCACCAAGATAGAACAAGACAGCCACTTATTCACTGCAAAAGGTGAAATTTAATTTGGGTCTCATCTATTCAAATTGCGCTGCTACCTTTTACAAGGTAACTGGCCTTCCCCGCTTAAGGGTTTATTAAACACAACCCAACCATTATCCCCTACGATTCCCAAAATTAGTCGGTGTAAACTTATAGCTAATCTCTAAACACATGAAGGCAGCTATCTAGCCTGAATTTGATAAGAGCTCCTCGCAAAACCCTTGAAATAGCTCACCACGTGCCTAGCTTAGCTATTATGGCTAAGAAAAATGTCCTGATGAACTTTAGGAAATTATTGAGCCGCTCTTGCCACTGGATCCACCCAAGACTGATGGTGGTGGGCCACGTGTTTCCAACCGTGCCGCCTTGACCGACATCCTGTTTGTTCTTAAGTCAGGCATCCCGTGGGAAGTGTTACCTCAAGAAATGGGATGGGGTTCCGGCGTCACTTGCAACACGATAAGAGCGGCGTACTGATCTCCGCCATGCGTTCACTTTGCTGGGCGGGCTGCTTACTGATTGGCTTTAAACAGCTCACTCGATAGTTTTGAAAGATGCTCAACGGAGCGCTCAACAACAAGCACTCGTCAACAGAGGCGGTATTGCTGTTCCCTAAGTTTCCGATCTTTCAACCGTTAAGCCGATTTCCTGTCCATACGAAATTTCTAAAACATGTCCATCAGGATCATTTATGAATGCCCAATAGCCTACCGGATAGCCGCTATCAGTCACCTCCCGGGACAATATTCCTTCGCGCCTAGCTTGGTCACATAAATCATCTACTTCACTCTTGCTTTTACAACCAACACCCAGGTGGGCAAAAGGCCCTAATATAGGAACCGGATTACTGCTTTGTACTAACACTAATACAAATGGGCGTGATTTATCTGACAACCAAACGACTCGCTTTTCAATTTCCTTATCTGTTCGCTCATGAATGACAGACATGTGGGCATAGCGCTGATAAAAATCAATACTTTGATCTAAGTTACTTGCTGATAACGCAATGTGCGTAAAGCCGACATCTATTTTCATTATCAATCCAAAATTTCTAGTTTTAAAAAAGAGACTTTCTGGTTCGTTATTGCTTACATACCCCTGCTTATCAAGAGCATGCTTGACTACCAAACACCGCTAATTGTCTATCTCTCCTATGTTGCTGCTTGCTGAGCATCGCGGTTTAAATTCCGCTCGGCCGGGATATCGCTCAGGTATTCGACAAACTCCACCTCAAAACCGGCCGGATCGACAAAATAGACATTCTTGCGAAACGGCTCTACAGCTCCTGGTTTGGCAATGGCATAACCCGCGTTATTCAACCTGGCCACAACGGCATCCAGGTTATCGGTCACATAGGCAAAATGGGCCAGCCCAACACTGTGACCTTTCAGATCGCGGTTTGCCATACCACTCGCCATGGCCTTCATCGCGTACCCGCCAATGCGGGAATACGGCGCGGTAAAAATCCAGCATGGCATCCATATCATCAACGACCAAATTCACGTGTTCCAAGTACATAAGTGTCTCCTTGCATTAAGTGAAATGGCAGGATAAAACCTCAACTTCACTTGAGGTAAAGCTGTTTTTGGAAAAAAATGGCAAAAAAGATTCAGGAGTGCGTGATGGCAGAGGCAATTTGGAGTGTTGGCAAGGTGGCAAAGCGCTGCGGCATTAAAGTCAGCACCTTGCACTTTTACGAGCAGCAAGGCCTGATCCATAGCTGGCGTAATGCAGGCAATCAGCGCCGCTATAAACCGGAAGTGCTAAGGCGGATTTCGGTGATTAAAGCCGCGCAGAAAGTCGGCGTCAGCCTGGATGAGATCAAGCGAGCTTTTGAATCACTGCCCAATAACCGCACACCGACGGTTGAAGACTGGCAACAGCTTTCAAAAAACTGGCAGCAGATGCTTGATGGCCGGATTGCTTATCTGCAAAAGCTACGTAGTAACCTGGCAGGCTGTATAGGCTGCGGCTGTCTGAGCATGACCAGTTGCCCGCTCTATAACCCGGACGACAAGCTGGCGGAATCAGGTAGCGGCCCGGTGCTTCTGGATCAAGCAGAACAGAAAGCGAGAGCCCAGCAAGAACCAAGCGCTAGCTCATAGCGCTTATTAGCAGCCCTCAAGCATTAATCTACACGAATGAACCACTTGGGTTTGATGCGTCCGAAGTCACGGCGGGTGTTTGTTTTCAGGGATTTTTTGGAATCCAGCACCACGGTTTCCCGCTCGCTTCTAGCAAACACCACCCAATGCCAGAAAGGTCTGCCCTGCTCCATGCGCCATTTGATCGCCAACAGTGCTTTATCTGGAAGGCGCTCCCAGGTATCGAATGGCGTCTCCGTAGGAGCAGCCGTGATACCCAAAGCACGCAAGAGCTTACGGACGTACTCGGTGTCTGACCAAAGCGCTGTGTCTTCGGCATAGATACCCAAAGCGTTTGCTTTTTCTTTGGCCTGCGCATAGCTAATGCCCGCAAGAGCAGCGCATGATGCGATGCCACAGCCGGATATTTCTTCTTGAATGACGGGGTTCATTTAGTTACCAATGCTCTCCATGATGATTCCCTAACAGCCTTCACCCACTTAAGGCCAGCCACCTTGACAAGCCCTCTTGATAAAACCGATTTCAGCACGCTTGGATTCTTTGTCATAGCTGAATAGCATTATTTTTTTCTATAACAATCTAATTAGTAAACTGAATCAAAATTCAACGACATAATAGCACTCAAAATTAAAACATCAGACCCTGAAAAGCAAAACGACTATTCGAGCAACGAGCGGTTGCTTTTACGCTATACTGTATCATTTTTCATTTTCGACACACCTTAAGACCATCGGTCAGAGCTCCTAATGCCATTTGCAAAACTAGGATTATCCACGCCTCTTGTTCAAGCGATTACCGAACTAGGTTACAACACGCCAACGCCCATTCAGGAACAAGCAATTCCTGCCATTCTTTCGGGTAACGACTTAATCGCCACCGCACAAACAGGCACAGGCAAAACCGCTGCCTTTGTGCTGCCTCTGCTAGAGCGATTCAGCAACGCGGGAACGTTACGCGGCAAACGCATCCGTGCGCTGATTCTCGTGCCGACCCGTGAGCTAGCGGTTCAGGTCGAAGCCAATGTGGCTCAATACGCTAAACACACGCACCTAACCTCTATGGCGATGTATGGCGGTGTGGATACCGAAGCGCAAAAAGAGCGCCTAATCAAAGGAGTGGATATTCTAGTCGCCACGCCGGGCAGATTGCTTGATTTGGCGCATCAGCGTGCGCTGCACTTTGATGAACTTAAAGTCATGGTACTGGACGAAGCGGACAGAATGGTCGACATGGGTTTTGGCGACGATATCAAAAAAATCATTGATCGCCTGCCTGAAGACCGTCAGAACCTACTGTTTTCGGCCACCATGACAGACGACGTTCGCGCCCTCGCCTACGATTTTTCAGATAGCAAGATGACCGATCTTGCGGCTGAAATATCCATTTCTCCCAACATCCGCGCCGCCGCTAATGTCAAACAATGGCTCATCACTGTCGACAAAGACACTAAGTCCGCCTTGTTGAGCCACTTGATCAACGAGCAACAGTGGGATCAGGCACTCATTTTTACCGAGAAAAAACACAATGCGGCCAAGCTTGTTGCTCAACTGGAAAAACGCGGCATCACAGCGGACTCCATTCATGGCGATAGAAGCCAAGCCATGCGCGAAAAGATTTTGGCCCAGTTCAAATCTGGTGAGCTAAAGTACTTGGTCGCCACAGGGGTTGCCGCGCGTGGTTTGGATATTGATGAACTGAGTCGTGTGGTGAATTACGATTTACCTTTTCAGCCAGAAGAATACATACACCGCATTGGTCGAACCGGCCGCGCGGGGGCCTCAGGTGAAGCCATCTCTTTAGTCGACATGAGTGACTTTAAAAATCTTTGTGCCATTGAAAGACGCTTAAAAAGCATTATTGAGCGCAAAGAGATTGCAGGGTTCCCGGTTCGAAAAGCAGTACCTGAATCAAACTTGAATTACAGAAAATAAAGTAATCGTTAAAACTTACCCAAGAAGCTCACCTTTTAAAAGGGTGGGCTTCTTTATTATCGATATTTCACGAATCCGGTAAAAATGCATCTAACAGTTCGGCATTAGTGGGATATTTATCCAATAACGCAAGCAGCCTCTGCGCGCCTTCTACTGGCTTAAGCGCTGTCAAACCTCTACGTAATGTCCTTACCTTTTCAATATCTTTTGCATCAATCAAAAGCTCCTCTCGACGGGTACTGCTTTTAGCAATATCTATCGCCGGAAAAATCCGTTGATTGGCCACATCCCGGGACAGCACGAGTTCCATATTGCCCGTACCCTTAAACTCCTCGAAAATTACCTGATCCATACGGCTTCCCGTATCCACCAGTACGGTGGCCAGAATGGTGAGCGATCCGCCGTTTTCGATCTTTCTCGCGGCGCCAAACAGTTTTCGCGGTATCTCCATCGCTCGGGAATCCAGCCCCCCCGACATAGTGCGACCATTACCCCGCTGCTCGGCATTATGAACACGCGAGAGTCTGGTAAGAGAATCGATCACAATCATCACATTATGACCTTCGCCTGCTTGCCTACGTGCCGTCTCAAGGAGCTTATCGGCCATACGCACATGGTGTGTGTAGCTTTCGTCTGAAGACGATGCATGTACTTCTGCCGACACACTGCGCTTAAAATCGGTCACTTCTTCAGGGCGCTCATCAATCAGTAAGGCATACAGCTTTATTTCCGGATGAGCCTCGGCCACGGCCTGACAGATATGTTTTAACATCGTCGTTTTGCCAGAGCCTGGCGGCGCAACAATCAACCCTCGTTGCCCCATCCCAATGGGCGTAATCAAATCCATCGCTCGCACAGTACGCTCTTGAGAGCCAGGCTCTAAATAAATGCGTGGGGAAGGATGAATAGCGACGCCATTTAAAAAACGTTTTTCGGGATCATTAGGGAATTGATCTTCTACTTCCTCGGCGGGCTTGGCATCTATCTGTTTCTTCGTTTTTAAACTTAGTATTTTTCTCGTCATAATATTGATGGATCGCCTTGAATAACCTGGATTTATAGAATGGCTGCAGCGCTTTGAAAAACCATATTGGCCTTGCAAGTAGCGGCTTGGTGCTCCTGGATCAGGAAGAACAGAAGACAATCAAACGCAAGCACGTAGACCATAATAGCCACTAAGCCTTAATCTACACGAATGAACCACTTGGGCTTGATCCGCCCGAAGTCGCGATAGGTGTTTGTTTTAGAGCTTTTTTGGAATCCAGCACCATCGCATCCCGCTCATTTCTGACGAACACTACCCAATGCCAGAAAGGCCTGCCCTGTTCCATGCGACATTTGATCGCCAACAGTGCCTTATCTGGCAGACTTTCCCAAGTGTCGAATGACGTCGCTGTGGGTACAACCGTTATACCCGGCGAACGTAAAAGCTTACAGACATACCCGGTGTTCTGACCAAAGCACTGTGTCTTCGGCATAGATACCCTAGGCGTTTGCTGCCTCTTTCGCCTGATCATAGGTAATGCCAGCAAGCACCGTGAATGCTGCGATACCGCAGCCAGGTATCTATTCTTGAATGACAGGGTTCATTTTGTTGCCTATTAACTCCAGCATAACTGACCGTCGCGAAACGTCAGAAGAAATCGTTGGTCAGGGCCGAATCTTTTTTAGATTTTCGACGCTTCTTGAGCGATATCATTAACTTCAGACATACTCATTCCTTCTTGAACTGCGTTAACAAAGATAACAAATGATTGTCTATAGCTATAATCACCGTTACCAACAAATTTTCTAACATCTTCGATTACCCTGTACATAATTTGTCGCCACTGAAAAGTGCTTGAGTTCATCGCTTCTTGAACAAGAATGGTTAGAACAAGAAGTGTGTTGGCTAGAACCGTGCGTTGATCAGGGAATTCTTGCTGCGACTCTAGCCCGGTAATCGTATAAAAATCTTGATCTCCGTCATGGGCCATTGGATGCACGTGCGTGGACGCATAATCATAGCCATAAGAGTATAGAAACGTTAGGCCCATTTCCTTTGCAATGTCTTCCGCTTTTGGCCGCCTCCACTTGCTTGCAGCTTCGGAAATATTTTGCGCCCTACGCTTTTGCTCTACTGTAAGGTTGAATAGAGGATGTTCGCGTACTCCTTTGACAGATTGATCACTTCGAACGCGATTAACCCCCTTATACTGTTCGTAGAAAGACCATTCCTCAAACTCTGAAAAGGAATCAGTCCGTGCAAGGTAGCGAAGATGGAACAGCCTATCCAGCAAGCAGCGGTGTAAAACCCAACAGTCTTGATAGTCGTGGATATCCCAAAGCTTGAATACCGCGCGAGCAGTTGTATCCGCCCGAGCGAGAAAATTTCGAATTACAGTGTCCTGTTGTGCAGAAGAGTTACGTGCGAATTCGAACAGCGCGATCCCCACCGCTACATGAATGGCTTCCATGGCCTCAGTGTATGCTTCTACAGGCTCGTGAGTTTCCGGCTCAAATCGTGGCATGCTATTTCCTAGACTTTATGTCTAACGGCAATCATCAATGACAAAGCCAACACTAAGCACAGGCCCCACCATCCGATTGGTAGTCTTGTTAAGTATTTTTAAAAAAGTTGAGGTAGATCTCCTGGTTTTTGGCCCACTTGTACCGCATCAATTCTAAAAACAATAGGTACTATTGTGCTGTTGGCGAACATTGTTTGAGTTTTCCCCCAATGAACCGTATAAATTTTACTTTCTTTTGAACCAATAATATCTTCGGTTTTTGGCGCACCGCTACCAGTATATAAAAAAATCCAATCGCCAGACTTTACCCAACCATCACTAAACCAATACAAATTATCTTTGAATGGCTTTGCAAATCCATCCTGCTCCGAGGGGCCTGCCATTACACCAAACTGACCAATATTGGTTGGCTCTTGAACATAAATTGGGATTCTCTCGGCATTAGGAATCCCACGATTCACAACAGGATAAAGCACTAATTGAGAAAGGCCTGAGAAAATCATTTGTCGTCCCCTTTTGGTGCGGTCACCCAACTAACCAATACTAGAACCGAGCCAATAACCAAAGCCGCTATCCCATAGGCCGACAAATCATTGTCAATAAGTTGGATTCCAGCGCTAAGCGAAAGAGTGCCAACCGCAATGCCAATGTTTTTTAAATGCATTGAAGACCTAAATGAATTAACCCGTTCAGAAAGAACGGCGCTTTTGATTTTTTCTTCAGATAAATCAGTCATTACACGTTCATTTTTTCGCGCTGCTCATGAAGCTCTTTCCTGATCTGATCTAACTCAACTGCCATCTGAGAGGTAGCACCAGCGATCAAAGTTGAGGCAACCTCTCCTCCAAAAGCTCGGCTATTGTTAGCCGCAAGGCCTGTAATTGCCTGCTCCATTGGCCTTCCAACAGGCTGAAGATCAACTATTTCACTCTTAGAATCGGACTTTTCTTGTCGTCCATCCGAACCTGAGTCTTCTGGTTCAGGAACATTAATCTTCATAGTTAAATCTCCATGTATTTAAATCCCGCAGGACGTGCAGCTTTGTAGTGAAGGTATAGCTGCAACGGGAAAGCCGTCACCATGCCATCGATTATTAGGTCAAAGTATGTACCAGTTCGGGGCGACGTCGACCGCCACACAATGTAATGAACGTACTCATATGGTTATCCGACAAATACAGCTTAGTATCAGTACTCTAAGCAAATGATGATTTAAAATAGATTAACCTTAAAGCTGTATATCCAAAATTCGCGTACTTTCTCGTTATGCTGAACTAACCACACTCTATTCATAAAATTGGCTTAGGTCACGCGTCTTTGCCGAAAAATTGTGCTGAAGCAAGCTTTGGGCAGCTGCGCTGCCTTCGCGGGTGCCTTTTGGCTCGTTCCTCGCCAAGCGTTACGCCGCGCTACACGTGTGCAGTCGTTTGATTTTAAGAGTTTTGTAGTGCGCGGTAAGCGAAGCGCACCCGCAATTGTGGCTCGCCAAAATACAAGGTGCGAAGCGGCCTCCCACAATACCAGTGCAATGACTAGGTTGCAGGAGGCGCTGCGGGCTTAAGCTTTGAGGACGTAACGCAGGGTTTCTACCACCTGATCGGTAGTGGTACACCAAGCTTGGGCACCGGCGTCGACTTCTTTGAGTGGGTGGATAATGTCTTCGCTGTGCAGGGTGATGTAGGGCTTGGCGAGTGCGGCGCAGTAGCCTGCGTCGAAGGCGGCGTTCCACTGTTTGTATTTGTCGCCGAAGCGTACAACGACCAGATCTGCCTGCTCGATCATCGTGCGGGTGCGGATGGCGTTGACCTTGGATGACTGGTGGTCGCGCCAGAAGCCGTTTTCCGGTTTACCCAGGTGATCACCTGCCGCGTCAGAAGCGTCGTGGTCGGTGACGGGGGCGGTAAATACGATATCCAGGCCTGCTGCGTCAGCGCCGCGCTGGATTTCTTCGCGCCAGTCGGTGTGAATCTCGCCGGATAGATAAACGTAAAAGCTCATGGGGTGCTCCTGGAGTGTAAGCGAATGAAAAATTATCTGCTTCCTAGACAGTTTTGAGTCCAATAGTTCTCCGCCTAGGATAATTTAGTAACTGCTGCGTTACCCAGTTTTATCGTCATGGCGCCTTGCCGTGTCGACTCGTTCAACCAATTCCTCGAAAAGCCGATTCTCACGTCTGAAAGTTTTGAACGATATATCGCCTGTATTCCAATTGGTTCTGGTCGGAAGGAAAGCAACCTCGCGGGTAGAGGTGTTCTCAGCGCCGGATCTTCGTAGCGTCAGTGTCACTTTATCGGGTGACACCATGGACTGATAGTTAACGTTCATCACATCCTTTAAATACACTATCTCTCGCTCTTTTCCATACACAAACGTCAAGCTGTCACCATTGTCATACACACAGTTGGCTACACCTGCATAAGCCTTTTTAAACGAATGAGCCATAAAAACAATCATGCCAAGGGGGATAAATACGGCTATTGTAAAGCCACCTGCATGGTACAAAAATGACAAAGTCATCAAGCTGGTAAAGATTAACCATATGGCAGGAAAAACCCTGCGGCTAAAAACGGCTGAACGAGAGATAATACGCGCATCTTGTTGCATCGGCATAATTCCTTTAAGCACGCATAAAGCCTATCAGCTCTCCAGATTATTTATAATTACTGTACGAGAAGCCGCCCTCTACTCAGGCTTATAAGAGCGGCTCGCGCGCCATCAAATAACAGTCCATTATCCAGCCATAACTTTCGCGTAATTCGGTGCGCCGCTCGATAATCTCTTCACTGACCTCGCTTAGCCAGCCTTTGATCAGGCACTGCTTATCCATGCCTAAATAGGCGCCCCACCAGATGTAGGTGTCCTCTTGCGGGAGCGAGGCAAAGGCCCCACCGCTATCCAGCATCACGGCGATGGTGGCGGCATTGCTTGGCCAGCCGCGCTCACGCAGGCGGCGCCCGGTGGTGATGTGTACCGCCTCGGCGAGGGCATTGAGGGGGATTTTATGTTCAGCGGTGAGCACCTGCAGGCTGGTTATGCCCGGCACCACCTCTACATCAACCTGCTTACCCGCAGCGCTTAGGCGCTGTGTAATGCGCAGGCTGCTGTCGTAAAGCGAGGGATCGCCCCACACCAGCATCCCTACCCGCCCGCCATTCGGTAGGTGTTCATCGATTAGCTGCGCCCATACGCTGGCGATGGCAGCGTGCCAGTCGTCTACCGCGCCAAGGTAGTCATTGCGTCCATCCCGGCTGGGGAGGTCGAACTCGACGATCTTGGTGGTCACCGGCGCTTCCAGCAGCTGTTCGCAGAGCAAGCGGCGTAGATCGATAAGATCCGACTTGGCCTCGCCCTTGCGGGGCAGAAGGATTAGATCGGCGTTATTGAGGGCACGCACTGCGGCCAGGGTGACGTGGTCAAGGTTGCCAGTGCCGATGCCTATGAGCGACAGCGTGATCATGATTCGCGCTCTTGGTCTTGGCTTGCCGTGGCGAAAGGCGAACCCGCCGATTGGGGGCGGAAGCGGCGGTCGTAGCCAACGGCGTAGAGGCTGCTCTCCTGGAAGTCGTCGCTTTCGAGCACCGGCCCCACCAGAATGAGCGCGGTGCGCTGCATGGTGTCATCGATCAACGCTTCTATAGTGGCTAGCCGCCCACGCACTACTCGCTCATCGGGCCAGCTTGCCCGCCACACGATCGCCACCGGGCACTGCTCGCCATAGTAAGGCGTCAGGCTTTCGACCACCTGGGAAAGATTATGGATGGAGAGATGAATGGCCAGCGTGGCGCCGGTGCGGGCGAAATTGGCAAGCGTCTCGTCGCTGGGCATGGCGCTGGCCCGGCCCGGCGTGCGGGTGAGCACTACCGACTGGGCGACACCGGGTAGCGTTAGCTCCTGACCCAAGGTTGCCGAGGCTGCCGCGAAGGCTGGCACACCGGGGGTAATGCTGTAGGGAATATCCAGCTCACGCAGGCGGCGCAGCTGCTCACCCATGGCCGACCACACCGATAGATCCCCCGAATGCAGCCGGGCGACATCCTGCCCTTCGGCGTGGGCGCGGCTGATCTCCTGCATGATGTCATCCAGCGAGAGCGGCGCGGTGTTAATCACCCGCGCCCCAGCCGGGCAGTGCTCGAGGATTTCCTCCGGCACTAATGAGCCCGCATACAGGCACACCGGGCAGGCGGCGATCAGGTCGCGCCCGCGCAGGGTAAGCAGATCCGGCGCGCCGGGGCCGGCGCCGATGAAGTGTACGGTCATTCTGTGGTTCCTTCTGGTACTTCTGACAACGCCAGGGCGGCGGTGGCCTTGCGATCCGCTGAAATTATCCGTGGCCCTAACAGCGTTGCCCCTGGGCCTGCCGCTAACAGCGCCACAGCCTCGGCCACGCTGCCCGTGCCACGCGCATGCAAACTTTGTTCTGAATGAGTTAGCGTTGTCACCGTTGATAACTCGGCGTCCGCCACGGCGATAACCTCAATGTCTCGCAGTCGTGCTAGCTCTTCGACTAGTGGCAACATGGAGCGAGCCGCCGCCAGCTTATCGATAGCTCCGTACTGGTCGATCAGTTGATCCTGTGCCTGGGCGAGGGATTCAAGCGTGGCTTCACTGCGAAAACCAAATCCCGCTATCCTTAATCCCTGTGCTGTCATCGAACGCCCCGCCACTGAACGATCGGGTAGCTGGCCTTCCAGCCTCGCCGGGTGCCGATGGGGGCGGCGTTGGCAAGCTCCAGGCGCAGCAGTTCGCCACCTGCCTTGTGCTGCCAGTGCGCCAGCAGCGCTTCGGATTCCAGGGTGACGGCATTGGCGACGACGCGCACGCCTTCGGGCAAGCGCTGCCATAAGTCTTCCAACAACACTTGGGATAGCCCGCCGCCGATAAATACCGCATCCGGCAGAGGTGTATCGTTCAGCACCTCCGGCGCTCTGCCCTGTTTGACCTCAAGCCAGTCAACGCCCAGGTTCTCTGAATTGCTGCGCGCCCGCGCTGCCCGTTCCGCGTTTTGCTCAAAGCCCACCGCCTGATTACCCGGGTGAGCGAGCAGCCACTCAATAGCGATAGAGCCTGAACCGGTGCCGATATCCCATAGCCGCTCGCCGGGCATGGGGGCCAGCGCCGCCAGGGTGATGGCGCGAATGGTCTGTTTGGTGATCTGGCCGTCGTGGTCAAAAAAGTGATCCGGCAGGCCGGGCGTCAGCGGCAAGGCGGGGCCGTTACCAGCTACTTCCAACGCTAACGCGACCGGGTGGGCGATATCCTGGGGCAAGCTGGCGTCGACACGACAATGGCGAATGCGCTCGTTATCGCCGCCCAGGGCTTCCTGTATCGTTAGCTGGGAATCCCCAAAGCCGAATCGGCTAACCAGGGAGGCAAGTTCAGCCACCGCTTCGCCGTCTCTTACCAGCACCAGCAAACGCCTACCGGCATGCAGGTAAGG
Source organism: Halomonas sp. ATBC28 (assembly GCF_005937175.1). NCBI lineage: Bacteria > Pseudomonadati > Pseudomonadota > Gammaproteobacteria > Oceanospirillales > Halomonadaceae > Halomonas > Halomonas sp. ATBC28. The sequence continues at coordinate 28,874 of NZ_VCQL01000013.1, forward strand.
TCGAATGCGCGTCAGCGGTTTGGCGTGCAGGCCCAGGCAGGTGCAGCGCTCCAGCGGCCAACCCAGGCGGGAAGCCGCCAGGCTAAAGGTGGAAGGCGCTGGCAATGCCAGCCACTCGTCAGCGCTGAGATGCTGCGCCAGGGTGCTGCCCGCCCCAAACCAGAACGGGTCGTTCGAGACCAGCATGACCACCCGACGGCCGCGCTGATTAAGCAGCTCTGGAATGCCATCAGCAAAGGGCACCGGCCACTCAATCACCTCGGCATTTAGTGGCGGCAAAAGGCGCAGATGGCGGCGTGCGCCGAACACTACCTCGGCACTTTCCAGTGCGGCGCGGCTTGCCGCCGTTAGCGCCTGTGTGCCACTCTCCCCCCAGCCTAAAAGGGTCAGCCAGGAAGCCTGACCCACTGGAGCGTGAGAAATTTCAACCATGATCAAGATCCTAATTCTCGGGGGAACCTCGGAGGCCAGCGCTCTGGCCAGTGCGGTTGCCAAGCGCGGGTTTCCCGCCATTTTCAGCTATGCGGGTCGCGTTGCCACGCCTAAATCTCAGCCGTTGCCGACCCGTATTGGCGGTTTTGGCGGCGTTAGCGGCCTTGCCGCCTTTGTGGCCCAGGAGCGCATCACCCATATCGTCGATGCCACCCACCCCTTTGCCGCGCAAATGAGCGCGAACGTGTTAGCCGCCGCGGCACAGTGCGGCATAAAGGCCATTGCTCTCACCCGGCCTGCCTGGCGCCCCGTTGACGAAGACCAGTGGCAAAGCGTGGCAAGTATCGATGAAGCCGTCAGCGCCTTGGCTGCCCCGCCCCAGCGCGTGCTGCTCGCCATTGGCCGCATGCACCTTGCTGCTTTTGCCGCCCAGCCACAACACCATTACGTGCTGCGTTTGGTTGACCCGCCTACCAGCCCGTTGCCGCTGGCCGATGTTAGCACCGTGATTGATAGAGGCCCGTTTACGCTGGAAGGCGATCTCGCCCTACTTGAAACCCAGGGAATCCAGCGCATCGTGTGTAAAAATTCCGGCGGCGAAGGAGCGGCGTCCAAACTGACCGCTGCTCGCATGCTCGGCCTGCCCATTGTGATGATCGAACGGCCAGCACTGCCAGCCCGCCACGAAGTTCATCGCATTGATGACGTATTTAGCTGGCTCAGCGACCACGCTTAATCAGCGGAGCGCGGCGTATAAACCAGCGGCGCCCCTGCTCGCTCGATTGAGCGCGTCTGCTGGGAACCGACGATGACCAGAGTGCGCATATCGGCCATGTCCGGCGTCGCCTCGCCTAGGGTGGTGACGCGAACCGACTCTTCCGGCGTGGAAACCGCCCGGGCAAAGATGATCAGCCTATCCAGCCCGCAGGCTTCCCGCAGTACGTCCAAGGTGCGCTCAAAGCCCGCCGGGCGCGCCTTGGAGCGTGGGTTGTAAAACGCCATGGCGAAGTCGGCCTCGGCGGCCAGGCGCAGGCGCTTTTCAATCAGCGCCCAGGGCTTGAGATTGTCGGAAAGATTAATGCAGCAGAAGTCGTGACCCAGCGGCGCGCCGACGCTTGCGCTGGCGGCCAGCATGGCGGAAATGCCTGGCAGCACCTGAATATCCAGCGCGCGCCACTGGGCATCGCCTACTTCCAGGGCCTCGAACACGGCAGCGGCCATGGCGAATACGCCGGGGTCGCCGGAAGACACCACCACTACCTTATGGCCTTCAAGCGCCAGCTGTAGCGCCTGCTCGGCCCGGCGAATCTCTTCGCGGTTATCCGAGCCGTGGCGAACCAATCCATCACGTGGCGCCACTCGGTTAACGTAGGGCACATAGCCCACTACATCGGTCGCTTCCTGCAGTGCGGCCGTTACCTCGGGGGTAATCATGGCTTCAGAGCCCGGCCCCAGGCCGACGATTTTCAGCCAGCCGCTCATGGCCGCCTCCCGTGGCCATGGATCAGCACAATCGAGAAGTACGGCACGCTCTCGCCCACGTCCGCCAGCGGCAATACGCGTTGTTGCGTCATGGCGGCGTACTCGATCAGCCAGGCTTCGCCTTCGCGGCCAGCGTGAACCAGGGCCCGGCGTAGCTTGGCCAGGTTGCGGCCAATCTTCATCACCACCAGCGCATCTGTCTGGGCGATGCGCTCGGCCAATGCCTCTTCCGGTAGCGTGGCCATCAGCACGGTCAGGATGTCATCGCCCCAGGTAATCGGCTGGTCGGTAGCCGTCCACGCCGCAGACATGCCGGTAATCCCAGGCACCACCGAGACGGGCACGCGGTTTAGCAGCCGCGTGTAGAGGTGCATAAAGGAGCCGTAGAAAAACGGGTCGCCTTCACACAGCACCACCACATCGCACCCGGCTTCCGCCATCTCGATGAGCTGGGCCACGCTGCGTTCATAGAAAGCCGCCAGTAGCTCATTGTAGCGCGGGTCGTCAAAGGGAATTTCCGTGGTGACCGGGTACTCCATGGGCAGCTCGATCGCGCCGGGCGGGATCATGCCCTCCACGATGGTGCGCGCATGGCCGCAGCGGCCCTTTTTACGGAAATAGGCCACGTGGGTCGCCCCGCGTATCAGGCGGTCGGCGCGCACGCTCATTAAGTCCTGGCTGCCGGGGCCTAGCCCAACACCGTATACCGTTCCCTGGGTCATTCGATGCGATCCGCCATGGCGTTGATGGCCGCTACCGTGACGGCGCTGCCACCCAAACGCCCGCGGACGATACAGCTGGGCAGTGCCGGGTTAGCCAACAGCGCTTCCTTGGATTCCGCCGCGCCGACAAAACCTACCGGGCAGCCGATAATCGCTGCCGGTCGCGGGCACGCCGGGTCTTCGAGCATATTGAGCAGATGAAACAGTGCGGTGGGCGCGTTGCCAATGGCGACCACGGCGCCTTCCAGGTGCGGCCGCCACAGTTCCAGCGCCGCCGCCGAGCGGGTGTTGGCCATTTCCTGGGCAAGGCCGGGCGTGCGCTCATCGTTGAGGGTGCAGATGATCTCGTTGTCAGCGGGCAGCCGCTTGCGGGTGATGCCTTCCGAGACCATGCGGGCATCGCAGAGAATCGGTGCGCCCTGCTCCAACGCGGCGCGGGCCTTATTGACCACGTCATTTTGAAAATGAATATGCGCGGCCAATTCCACCAGCCCGGCGGCGTGAATCATGCGCACCGCCACGGTCTCTTCTTCCTCTGAAAAGCTGCCAAGCTCGGCTTCACTGCGAATAATCGCAAACGACTCCCGGTAAATCGCCGGGCCACTGGTTTCGTACTTATAGGGCACCCAAACTCTCCAAATAAACTAATTCGCAGTTGCTGGTCTGCAAGGCCTCCGTGCCAGGACAGGTTTCCGCGAGGGCGCTGTGAACCCGTCCTTGGGCGCTACTTTTTCCATCCCTGGAAAAAGACCCTCACTACAACCTGCCCTGGCACTCAGCTATCCAGCATATAAGCCACTATTTTTTTAATATCGATAAACCTAAGGGCTTTCGCTGAGCTTTCTTATAACATCCAACGCCTCACTCTCGGTGAGGCCTGTCTTAACCGGCGTGCTATCGGCACTGCCGTTAACAATAAGATTAAATCGGCCTGCCTCGCCGACCAGGCATACATCGGCCGCTGAACGGCGGGCACAGCCTTTGGCGCAGCCGGATATATGCACGGTTCCTTCCACCAAACCGCTTAGCTTCTCGGCAAGCGGCTGGGTGGCGACACTCGCCTGTTCGCAGTAGGGCGCGCCGGGGCAGGCGTCCATCGCTAGCCGCGGGTCGCTATTATGACGGATCAAGCCATCAACCGCGGGTAGTGTATCGCAATCCTTCAACAACAGGCGCCGCCAGGGGGTGACCTGCACGACGCGGGCGCTTGTTTGGGAGACAGCCTCGCGAAGCGTTTCAGCCGCCACCCGGCCAAAAGGCAGACCAACCACTATGCCCTCGCGATGTTCGCCCAGCGCCAGCTTCTCTCCGAGGGATGCAGGGGCGGTATCAGCCGGCGCCCAATCGGGCAGCGGTGCTGTGTGACGACGCATACGCCCGGCATCCCAGCCGCCGGTAGCCACGAACCAGTGGGTCAGGCGTATCAGCTGCTCGACGGCGGCATCGGTATCGCTCACCGCCGTGCCTAGCGCGTAGCCATCGGCGCGTACCAGCAGGTCGCCTTCTGTTGAGCGCTCGATACGAAAATCGGCGGCGCTGTCGACAAGCACCGGAGCGTTTCCCGCATCGATGGCGATGCCGACCTTGCCGGGCATGGTGGCTAATTCGCTACCCCGCGTCTGCAACAGGCGGGCAATGGTAGGGGTGTCATCGCCCTTTTGCCAGGCGGGCGCCAGCATCAGCTGCGGCTGACGTTCTGCTTCCGGGTCGTCGCTCACCAACTGATGTTCGACCAGAAACGCCATCAGCGGTGGCCAGCTTGCGTCGGTCACACCACGCAGCTGCAGGTTGGCCCGGCTGGTCAGCTCGATTAAACCGCTGCCGAAGGTCTCGGCGGCGTCGCACAGTGCCACTACCTGTTCCCGCGAAAGCTGGCCCAGCGGCGGGCGCACGCGCACCAGCAGGCCATCGCCGGTGGCCATGGGTCGCCACGCGCCGGGGCACCAGCCTTTAATGCGCGGGCTGGGCGACATGACCATGGGTCTCTTTGGCTTCGTCCATTTCCAGCAGCAGATCCTGAAGCGCCTGGCCGTGCTCGCCGGGGGCTTGCCACATGCCCCGCTGGGCCGCTTCGAGTAAGCGCTCGGCCATCTCTTCCAGGGCGGCCGGGTTGTGCTCGCGCAGGAACTGCTGATTGGCGGCGTCGAGCACCAGGGCATCGCTCACCTGGGCGTACTGGTAGTCGGCAATCAGATCAGTGGTGGCGTCATAAGCAAACAGGTAGTCCACCGTGGCGGCCATCTCAAAGGCGCCTTTGTAGCCGTGCTCGCGCATGGCGTTGATCCATTTGGGGTTCAGCACGCGGGAGCGAATCACCTTGGCCAATTCTTCTTTCAGAGTGCGGATCTTGGGCATTGCCGGGTTGGCGTGGTCGGCGTGGTAAATCTCCGGTGCCTTGCCACTCAGCGAGCGAGTGGCGTTGGCCATGCCGCCCTGAAAGGCGTAGTAGCTGTTGGAATCGAGAATATCGTGCTCACGGTTATCCTGGTTTTGCATCACCGCATCCAGGCCCTGGAGCTGCTGCTCGAACGCCGCCCGCGCGGCGGTGCCGGAGGCCTTAAACTGGCCGTAGGCGTAAGCCCCTGCTCCAAGATAGGCTTCGGCTAAATCGTCGGCGCTGTCCCAAGAGCGGTTTTCAACCAGCCGGTTGAGGCCCGCGCCGTATTCGCCGGGCTTGCTGCCAAAGATACGGTAGCTCGCCTCCTGGGCGGCCATCTCGGGGCTTAGCCCCTGCTCTTCCAGTGCTTGCTGGCGGGAAAGCACCGCCTCGCGGATGGTGTTGCTGTTGCCCGGCTCTTCATAGCGCGCCACCGCCTGCACGGCAGCGTCAAACAGGCGAATCACGTTGGGGAAGGCGTCGCGGAAGAACCCGGAGACTCGCAGCGTGACATCGACCCGTGGGCGATTAAGCAGCATCGAGGGAATGACTTCAAAGTCACTTACCCGCTGGGAGCCCAGCGACCAGATGGGACGCACGCCCATCAGCGCGAAGGCCTGGGCGATGTCATCACCGCCGGTGCGCATGGTGGCGGTGCCCCAGATGGATAGCCCCAACCGCCGCGGATAGTCGCCGTGATCCTGCAGATAGCGTTCGACAAACGCCTGGGCGGATTTTTCGCCCAGCGTCCAGGCGGCGGGCGATGGGATCGAGCGGTTATCGACGCTGAAAAAGTTGCGCCCGGTGGGCAGCGTATCCAGCCGCCCTCGGCTGGGGGCGCCGCTGGGCCCGGCGGGCACGAAGATGCCTTCAAGGCCGTCGAGCAGCGATTGAATCTCCATCTTCACGCCGCGCTGCATGGTGACCCATAGCTGGTCGCGGGCGTAGCGCAGCTGCGCTGCCGTATCGGGATAATCCTGGGTCAGGTCATCCAGGCTGCCGTTGGCCAAGACGTAGTCGGCTACCCAGCGCTCGGCCAGCAATTCCAGGCGCTCACGGGCATCGGCGCCGGTGCGCCAAGGGGTATCGAGCTGCTGGCTTAAAATAGCCGGTTCGGGCCCCTGCCAGGGCTCGTTGCCCGCGGCTAACGGGTCAAAATCCAAGCCTAAATCGCTGGCCAGGTTGTGCAGCAGGCCGCGGCTTGCCACCGCTTCGCCTCTGGGCAGCCGCAACAGCGCCACCAAGGTACCCGCCCTCTTCTCATCCGGCGGCAGCGTGCCAAGTATGTGCAGGCCGTGGCGGATCTGGGATTCTTTGATATCGCACAGGAAGGTATCCAGCTCGTTGAGAATCTCGGCGTCATCAGCACTGTTTTCAAAACCGTCGACGGCGTGCGCCAGTTCCTGGTCGATGCCGGTATCACGCAGGTGGGCGAGAATTTGGCTACGAATCAGCGCTTCCCGGCGGGGATCCATATCCAGCGCTTGGTAATACTCGTCAGTGAGCGCTTCAAGCTCTGCCATAGGGCCGTAGAGTTCGGCCCTCGCCAGCGGCGGCACCAAATGATCGATAATCACCGCCTGACTGCGCCGCTTGGCCTGGGCGCCCTCGCCAGGGTCGTTGACGATGAACGGATAAAAGTGCGGCAGCGGCCCCAGGGCAATATCCGGCCAGCAGTCGGCACTCAAGGCGATGCTTTTACCCGGCAGCCACTCCAGGTTGCCGTGCTTACCCACGTGGATGACCGCATCAACCTGGTAGTGCGCGCGCAGCCAAAAATAAAACGCCAGGTAGCTGTGGGGCGGCGCCAGCTCCATATCGTGATAGGACTGGGTGAGATCGTCGATAAAGTCGCGTTCTGGCTGGATACCCACGAAGGTCTCCCCCAGACGAATACCCGCGATCATCAACCGCCCCTGGCGGCACTTGGGGTCTGCGTGAGGTGCGCCCCAGCGCGTCCATACGGTTTCTTGCAGCGCGGTGGGCAGGGTTTGAAACCAGGCCAGATAATCGTCAACGCTGATGCTCTGCCAGCAGGCGCGCTGGTCGAGGCTGCCGTGATCGTTGGTCACCGCGCCCTGAAGCTGGCGGATCAACGCATCGCCATTTTCCGGCAGCTCGCTGAGCGGGTAGCCCGCCTCTTTCAGGGCGATGAGAATCTGCAGCGTCGACGCGGGGGTATCCAGCCCGACCCCGTTACCGATCCGGCCATCGCGATTGGGGTAGTTGGCCATGATCAGCGCAACACGCTTCTGCCCGTTGGGGGTCAGCCGCAGCGAACAAATGCGCCTCGCCAGCTCGGCCACAAAGGCGGCTCGTTCCGGGTGGATCACGTGGTGGGTCACCGCCAACTGGCAGCGCGGGTTGTAGTGGGCTTCGGCTTTAAAGCCCACCGCCCGGGTGATGATGCGCCCGTCCATCTCGGGGAGTACCACCTGCATCGCCACATCGCGGCTATGCAGCCCGGCGGCCATGCCCTGCCAGTCTTCCGCAGTGCTGCTGGCAAGTATCGCCTGGAGCACCACGGGTCGGCCTACAAACAGGTTGTCAGGAAGTTCTTCCCCCTGGGCATTCAGCCCGTCGGCGTTGCGGTTGACCGCAAAGCTGGTGGTGTTGATCACCAGCATCGTGCCGGTCTGCTCAATCAGGTGATTGATAAAATCAATGCACGGCCCTTCTTTCAGGGACGCCACGGCCACCGCTAACGGCTCAAGCCCCTGGTCTTTAAGCGCCGCCAGCAAGCCGTCGGGTACGGCGGTATTCGCCCCCTGCAAATGGCTGCGATAAAACAGCAGCAGGCACACCGGTCGCCCCGGCACCTGGCGATCGCGCCACTCGCTGAGGCTGGACGCCTGCTGCTCCTGCGGCGCATAAATCACCGCTGGCGGAATGACTTTGGGCTCCTGCCAGTCGCCCAGTTGGCTATCTATAAACTGGCTGTCCATACACTCGCTGGCGACAAAGCGCAGCAGCTGCTCGGCGTTATCAGCGCCGCCCTCTCGCAGATAGCGCCACACGCGGTACGCGTCATCGAAGGCGATGGTGGAATCTTCCAGCAGGGCGTCATCCGGGGCATCGCAGCCCGGCACCATTATCAGCTGGCGCTCGGGTTTCGCCGCCGCCCAGGCCAGCAGGCGTTCGTGGCCGTACTGCCAGTAAGCCTTGCCGCCCAGCAGCGAGACGATGACCAACTGAGCCTTTTCAAGCACCCGATCTTCGTAGAGATCGTAGGCCGCCGGTTTTACCAGGTTCATCCAGTTGGCCAGCCGCACCGAGGGGTACGCCTCGCCCAGACGGTCGACCGCCTGGGCCAGCGCCGACAGATTGCTATCGGCGGCAGAGAGTATCACGACCTCGGCGGGGCTCTGTTGCAGGTCGATGATGCCTTCATCATCGACAAAGCCTCCGGGCTTGGCGGCAAATAAGTGCATTAGCTGGCCGTATGCGCCTGTTCAGGGTTCATTTCAGCCGCGGCAAGTTCGTCCTGCAGCAGTTGGCTATCCAGCGATTTGCCGATGATCACCAGTTGGGTCTGGCGCGTCTCGTCTTGAGTCCACAGCCGGTCGAAGTAGCCTTCCAAGCGCTCACCTACCGCCTGAATGACACGGCGCATGGGCTTGCCGGGAATCGCTGCAAAGCCTTTGGCGCGGTAGATCTCGTGGCTTTTCAGCAGTTGCTGAAGCTTGTCGGCCAGAACATCGCCATCGACTTCGCCCAGGGTGATCACGCAGGAGTCAAAGTTATCGTGGGCATGGTCGTGGTGAGCGCCTTCGGCGTGGTGCTTGTCGTGGTGATTGGTGATCAGGTCGATACTTGCTTCGCTGGCCGCGCCGATGCCCATCAGCGCTTCCAACTGGGTAGTGTCGGTGGTCAGGGTCTGAACGATAAACAGCGTTTTCACCGACGCCGTGACCCGCGCCTGAATCACCGCTTCCACCTGCGTGCGCTCTTCCGGGCTGAGCAGGTCGGCCTTGCTGACCAGCACCAGATCCGCCGCGCTGAGCTGATCATCGAGCAGCTCGCGCAGGCTGGGGTCGTGATCCAGGCTCTCGTCGGCGAGGCGCTGTGCGGCCACCTTATCCACGTCGCTGGCATAGCGCCCGGCCGCCACAGCGGGGCCGTCGATCACGGTAATAATCGCATCCACGGTGCAGTGCTGGCGGACATCGGGCCAGTTGAACGCCTGCACCAGCGGCTTGGGCAGCGCCAGGCCGCTGGTTTCGATCAGGATGTGGTCGATATCGTCGCGGCGGGCGACCAGCTTTTTCATGACCGGCAGAAACTCTTCTTCCACCGTGCAGCAGATACAGCCGTTGGCCAGCTCATAGATGCTGCCGTCTTCCCCGTCTAGCTGCCCGCCTTCGCTACCCTCTTCACAGCCCAGCGCGCAGCTGCGCAGCAGGCTGGAGTCAATATCCTGTTCGCCGAACTCATTGACGATCACGGCGATCCGCTTGCCGGTCACCTGACGCAGAATGTTGGCCAGCAGCGTGGTTTTGCCGCTGCCGAGAAAACCGGTCACGACCGTGGCAGGAATCTTATTCAGCTGTACGTTATTGGGCTGCATGGGTAAATGCCTCGCTGTGTTGCGGTTCGCAGTACGCCGGGCTGACAGAAAAGAGCCTTGCCACAGCGTCAGGATTATTAGGGAAAAACAGATGTAAATAGGTGGCCGTTAAGCGCTTTTGACGGTAAATCGCCTCCCCCGGTGCGGGGTGCCGCTGGCGGCGGCCGTGGCCAATCGGTTCGGAGGTACCTTCCGCCATGGAGCGGTGGTGCGCATGGCCGCGAACCGGGCCTTCCGGCAGCTCGGCGGTTTGCATCCCCTGGCAGCCACGTCGCCCGCGCATGGCCCCCTGCCCGGGCAGCAGGCCCAGCATGGTATGGGTAATATCGTCGTAGTCGGTCAGGCTTTCCAGGCAGTACAGCAGCCCGCCACACTCAGCCAGAATGGGCTTGTCGGCGCTATAGAAAGCCTCAATAGCCGAACGCATGGCGCCGTTATCCGCCAGCGTTGGAGCGTGAAGCTCCGGGTAGCCCCCTGGCAGCCACAGGGCGTCGCACTCGGGCAGGTGGCTATCCGTCAGCGGCGAAAAGAAGCGCAGCGTGGCGCCCATATGCTCCAGCAGGTCGAGGTTGGCCTGATAGATAAAGCTGAAAGCGGCGTCCCGGGCCACGCCAATGGTGTGGCCTTTGAGCAACGGCTTAACGGCCTCAAGTTGTTGCTGGGGGGCGGTAAAGGTTACCGGCGAAAGCGCGGCGAGCGCGTCCAGCAGCCCGGCGGCTTCCAGCGCTTTGGCACCCGCCTCGAAGCGGGCTTCCAGATCCTCGCGAATCTCCGCCGCCTGCACGAGGCCCAGGTGGCGCTCGGGGAGTGACAGCGCGGGGTCACGCGGCATGGCGGCCAGCAGAGGGATCGTCGCTGGCAGCGCCCCTTCGATCAGCTCGCGGTGGCGGGCCGAGCCGCAGGCATTGGCGATAAGCCCGGCGATATGGATGTCGTCGCGAAAGCCGACCAATCCAGAGACCAGCGCGGCGGCGGTCTGGGCCATGCCTTTTACATCCATGACGATCACCATGGGAATATCAAACAAGGCCGCTAAATCAGCGCTGGAGGGCTCGCCGTCGAACAGCCCCATGGCGCCTTCCACCAGGATCAAGTCCGCTTCACAGGCGGCGTCATAAAAGCGCTGGCGGCAGTAGGCTTCGCCTGCCATCCATAGATCCAGTTGATCCACCGGCTGACCGGAGGCCTGGGCGAGTATCTGCGGATCCAGGTAGTCCGGGCCGGTCTTGAACACCCGCACCACCTTGCCCTGGTTGCGCAGCAGGCGCGCCAGGCCCGCCGTGACGGTGGTTTTGCCCTGGCCTGAGGCCGGGGCAGCGATAAACAGCGCGGGGCAGCGAGCGGTTGGCGTCGTCATCAGTATTCGATTCCTGCCTGGGCTTTGACGCCGCCGCGAAAGGCGTGGCGCTCATCCTGAACGATGCTGATGGTATCGGCGATTTCCTGCAGCGGCGTGGCCATGGTGCGCCCGGTAATGATGACGTTCTGGTGCGCCGGGCGGCGCTTAAGCGCTTCCACTACCGGCTCGGGGTCGAGATAGCCGTACTTGAACATATAGCTCATCTCGTCCAGCACGATCATATGATAGGCGGGGTTCTCCAGCAGCCCTTTGGCGACGGCCCAAGCGGCCTCGGCGGCTTCGATATCCCGCTCGCGGTTCTGGGTTTCCCAGGTAAAGCCGTGGCCCATGATGTGCCAGTCGAGCTTGGGGTGATCGCGAAAGAACAGGTACTCGCCGGTTTCGCGGCGGCCTTTGATGAACTGGATCACCGCACACTGCTGGCCGTGCCCCAGTGAGCGCGCCATGGTGCCGAAGGCGGAGCTGCTTTTGCCCTTGCCGTTGCCTTTGAGCAGAATCAGCACGCCGCGCTCTTCAGTGGCGCGGCTGATGCGCTCGTCGACCACGTCTTTTTTGCGCTGCATGCGATCTAAATGGCTTGCGTCGCTCATGAGAAGTTCCCAGGTTGATGTGCAGAAACAGTATGCGCCATAGAGGGTTTGCCAAACGAGGCAGGCCAGTAACGCGCGCCCAACTGCTGGGCGATTCGCGCGCCCTGCCCGCGTTTGACTTTGGACTGTTCGGTATCGATCAGCAAACAGTCCTCCAGCGGGGCGAGATCGTCAACGGTTTCCCGGGTGCGGCCATCGGTAATCAGGTAGGTACGCACCCTCAGGCCAGGCTCGCGGCGCTGCCACTGGCGGATCAGCCGCTTGGCTTCAATAATTGCTTCCCGCAGCGGGGTGCCGCCACCGCCTTTGGCACTATCCAGAGTGCTCCGCGCGTTTTTGGGCGCTCGGCGACGGGAGAGTATCGGCACCACGCCGCCATTGCCAAACCCCAGCACCGCAACCTGCTCCCGCGCCGCGTAGGCTTGGCTAACCAGCGATTCGACCAACCCCTTTGCCTGGCCCAGCAGGCGCTGACCCAGGGTGGAACCGGAGGTGTCCAGCAGCACCAGGTGCGCTGTCGCCTGCCCAGAGCGGGTCTTGCGCATCTTTAGCTGCTGCCAGGGCCACTGACCGCGATTGGCGATCAGCGTCGCGAACCCGTCCAGCCGCGAGGTCTCTACCTGGGAGCGGCCACGGCCTGCTACTTCCCCTTTACCCGCGCTAGCCGCGGTCTCCGAGCGATTAGCCCGCTGAGCAAAATCATCGTTTTCGGGCAGTTTCACCGCTGGTTGACTAATCGCCTCTTGAGTCATGGGAGGCATGGCCCCCCACTGGCCCTGATCACCACCATGATGGGATGAACCGCCGCTGGACGCGTTATTCGCTGACGACGAACCGCCTTCGCCATTTGAAGGCGTTTGATTAGGCGGGGATGACGGCGGACTTTGCTCTGGCGGCTGGGTACGCCGATGAGCCAACACCCAGGGTTCAACGGTGTCGATATCCTGCTGCTCCACGCTAGCCACACCACGCCAGGCAGCATGGGCCTGGGCGGCGCGGTGCCAGGTAACGTCTGCCCGCAGGCCTTCAACGCCCGCGGCTTCACAGCAGTTGGCAATCGTTCGATACACCCAGGTGTCGGTGGTGATCTCTTTGAGCAAGCACTGCGCTTTAGCAATGCGCCCGGCCAGAGCGGCCTGGGCATCCTCAACGCGTTCGAGCGTGCCAGTGGGGTCGCGGTCAAAGGCTTCCCGTTGCTGCACAATGGCAATGCGCTCGTCGATGCTTATGGTTCCAGCCTGTTCAAGGCAGAGGCCAAAGCGGTCAAGCAACTGAGGGCGCAGCTCGCCTTCGTCCGGGTTCATGGTGCCGATCAGGCTAAAGCGCGCCGGGTGGGAGTGGCTAATGCCATCGCGCTCAACAATATTGGTACCGCTGGCGGCCACGTCTAGCAGCAAATCAACCAGGGTATCCGGTAGCAGATTGACTTCATCCACATAGAGCACCCCGCCGTCGGCTTTAGCCAGCAGCCCGGCATGAAAGGTAGCTTCGCCATTGGCCAGTACCTTTTGCAGATCCAGACTGCCAACCAGCCGGTCTTCGCTGGCACCCAGCGGCAGAGTGACAAAAGGGGCATGTTTTCCTTCGCTATCGCTGGGCAGAATGGCGGCCAGCGCCCGAGCTAAGGTGGATTTAGCGCTGCCCCTTGGCCCACTAATCAATACCCCGCCGATGCGCGGGTTAATGGCGTTAAGGAGCAGCGCGGTCTTCAGCGACTCCTGGCCGACCACCGCCGCAAAGGGGAACTCACTCACCGGCACCTCCCGTGCTGGCCAAGCCCGCTAACCGATCACTACTAGCCAACTGATCTGGGGAGCATGGAACTTGAATATGATTCATGGCATCTAGCCAAATGTTAATAAAATCATTCATAAAGAAGTGGGAACAGAAAAGGTGTTCAGTATAGAGGAAGGGGTGGCGGCGAGGCCAATTTGTTGCAAGCTATTAACTTTGCGAGGGCATATATCACTTACGCTAAGGATACAGTTGGATTTTTACGCTCCTACATAATACAATGTTATAACATATCATTTTAAACAAGAACTCATAAGATCCTTAGGCTTTCTGTTGTTCGCTATCCATCTGCAACCTAGAATGGCCAGTGTCGGTGTTCCCAACGGAACTTAATAGAGAATCCGCCGCGGCTTGCCGCGAACCGGAACTGCCCCCGCAACTGTAGGCGGCGAGCGATGCTCTTTAATGCCACTGGACACAGAGTCTGGGAAGGCGAGCTAGCCATGACCCGTCAGTCAGGAGAACTGCCGATATATTACTTACATCGAGCGAAGTGGCTCGGTCAGTATTTTCTGCCCGAATGCGGAGCTCATCATGCACGGGAGTGTACATGATGTTGAGATTGACCATGGCCATCGCCGCGAGCGCTGTTGGCCTTGCACAGGCGGCTTACGCCTCCACCGACTACCCCCTTACGCTAACCAATTGCGGCGTTGACTTCAGTGTGACGTCCCCCCCGGAGCGAACGGTGACGGTTGGCCAGTCAGCCACGGAGATTCTCTATTCGCTGGGGCTCGCTGATCGAGTGAATGGCACCTCGGTTTGGTTTAATCCGGTTCTTCCCCAGTTTGCTGATGCCAATGAAGCGATCGAGCGGATCGCCAACGACGACCCGAGCTTCGAGGCCGTGGTCAATAAACGGCCTGATCTGGTGGCGGTGCAGTATGAGTGGCACGTGGGCCCCACCGGCAGTGTCGCCACCCGTGAGCAGTTTCATGAGCTGGGTATTAACACCTATATTATGCCCGCCGACTGCGACACCAAGGATAACTCTACCGGCGGCGATGGCACCCGCACGGCCGCTTTCTCCACGGATTCGATCTATAAAGGCATCACCGAACTAGCACAGATATATGATGTGCAAGACGCTGGCGAGGCGCTTGTAGCCGACTTAACCGACCGCGAAGAGCGGGCAATAGCACTGGCGAACAGCCTGGACTTACCGGACGATTTATCAGCGGCATTCTGGTTCTCATCGACAGACCTGGGGGTTAGCCCCTTCGTTGCGGGTCAACTCGGCGCACCGGGCTATATGATGGACAAGCTCGGCATTCGCAATGTGATCGAGTCCGATGAGGAGTGGCCCACGGTGGGCTGGGAGAGCATCGCCAGGGCTGATCCCGATGTGCTTGTTATCGCCAACATGGATCGTCGTCGCTTTCCTGCCGACGACATTGAAGCCAAGCGTGAGTTTCTGCGCAGTGATCCGGTCACCCGTGAAATGACGGCGGTTAAAAACAACCGCATCGTAGAGATGGATGCCCATGCCATGAGCGCTACCATGCGCACTATTTACGGCCTTGAAACACTGGCCGAGGCGCTAGCGACGATGGCATTTGACGAATGAGCCTAGCGATAACGCGGCTATCTACGGCGGATTTTGGACTGCGCTGGCTATGGATCACGCCGTTGGTGCTCGTGGCGGCGCTGATCGCGGGCACCGCCATCGGCGAGACACCGATTCCCGTTGATACCATTCTCAAAGTACTCGCCAATCAGCTACTGGGCGCGGATTATGCGGTTGACCGGATCGATGCAGGCATTATCTGGAACTACCGGCTTAGCCGGGCCGTCGTGGCCGCCTGCTGTGGTACCAGCTTGGCGCTGGCGGGAGTCGTGCTTCAGGCGCTGCTGCGAAATCCTTTAGCCGACCCCTACCTGATGGGCATTTCCGCTGGGGCGTCTACCGGTGCAGTGGCCGTGGCCGTCGCTGGTATTGGCGCGGGGGCGCTTTCGCTCTCCCTGGGTGCCTTTGTGGGCGCCCTCCTCGCCTTTGGCATCGTGGTGATGCTAGCCCATTCGGCTAATAGCGGTGTAGGTGGTGGCCGCGGCGTTCAGGCAGCGGGAGCGATTATTCTGGCAGGCATTGCAGGATCACAGCTGTTCAATGCGCTGACCGCGTTTATCATTACCAAGTCAGCGAGCGCCGAGCAGGCCCGGGGCATCATGTTTTGGCTGATGGGCAATCTATCCGGGGTACGCTGGGCCGATGTATCCTTGGCGGTGCCTGCTGCGCTATTCGGGCTGCTGGTTTGCCTGTGGCACCGGCGCTCCCTGGATGCATTTACCTTCGGCGCCGACAGCGCCGCCTCCATGGGCATCGCGGTGCGCCCAGTGCGTGGAATGCTGATTATCGCCATGGCACTGGTCACGGCCGTGATGGTGTCTATCGTGGGGGCGATTGGTTTTGTTGGCCTGGTGATCCCTCACGCGATGCGTTTTATCGTGGGGAGCCGCCATACCCGACTGGTACCAGCAACCGCTCTGGCAGGCGCCGTGTTCTTGATCGGCTCGGATATTCTTTCCCGGGTGCTGATATCCGGCCAAGTACTCCCCATCGGGGTGATTACCTCACTGATCGGCGCGCCCGCTTTTGCGCTGATTCTGGTTCGCGGCAAGAGGTCTTAATGCGATTAACGGCTGAACAGCTTGCGTGGTCAGTACACGGCACGCCACTGCTTGCTGACGTCAATCTTACCGTCGAGCCCGGCCAGACCTTTGGACTGGTGGGGCCGAACGGCTCGGGGAAAACCTCCCTGCTGCGTCTGTTGGCGGGATTGAACAAACCCAAGGCAGGACGGGTGTTGATGGATAGCCAGCCCCTGCACACGCTCAAACAACGGGCTATCGCACAATCCGTTGCCTTGGTGGAACAGCAGGCGGACACTACCGACCGCATTACCGTGCACCAAGTGGTATCACTGGGTCGTACACCTTTCCTTTCCGCGTTGCGTCCCTGGTCAACGGAAGATGATGCCATCGTGGCGCAGGCGCTGGCAGATGTGGATATGGTGCACATGGCCGATCGCCTTTGGCATACCCTCTCTGGCGGTGAGCGCCAGCGAGTGCATATTGCCCGAGCGCTGGCACAACACCCTAAAATTCTGCTATTGGATGAACCCACCAATCATCTGGATATTCGCCACCAGCTTTCGATTCTTGAATTGGTCAGGCAACTACCGATCACGGTGGTTATCTCACTGCATGATCTTAACCAAGCCATGGAGTGTGACCGCATCGGCGTCATGGATGGCGGCCGCCTGATCGATAGCGGCCTCCCCCAAGACATACTCACGCCTAACAGGCTACAACAGACCTTTGGGGTATATGCCCATGTGATCGATGATCCTGTCGATGGCAAGCAAGTCATGCGTTTTCACAGTGCGATTTAGCTAGCTCCTAGTCTGCTAGGAAAAATGCCCGGTTACCGACAGCGCAAACTTTCGTGCCCCCCCCCCCGGCGCTACAGTGCCCATTCACCGGAAAAAATGCCAAACCACGCTGTGGTCCGTGCCCATACTCCACAGAAGTACAACGACGACAAGCAGCGCCTCCAGCACCAAAACACCGATACCCAGCGTCGTGGTCGACAGAATAAACCCCTGCTTATGACTGATTCCCAGAAAGCTGGGCGTTCCCTTGTAGAGCAGATAGGTGCTATAGAGCAGGCCGATCACCATCCCTAGCACACACAACCAGAAAACCGGATATAGCGCAAAAACGCCGCTGAGGAACATCGGGGTCGCAATATAACCTGCGAAGATAATACAGTCGCGGCGGCTAGGTCGATTCTCAATACGGCGGGCCATCCAATGGATCACACTTCCCACCACCCCCACTGCCATTAGCATCAGCGCATAAAAAGCCACGCCTAAGGCAATACCGTTGGCAAGGGAGACTTTATAGGTTGCCGAACCACCATAAGTCCAGCCTACCTGGGTGGTGCCTATCAGGGCACAGACAACAGGAACGGCAGCGAGTAACAGGACATGGTGAGCATAGAGATGACTGACAGACTCATGCTCCTCACTGATCTTATACCACTCCCGTTCAGGATGATGGAGAAGCCCCCAAACATGATTGACCATAACGACCTCCCGTTTTTGTGGACACGCTTTTATTAGGATCAGACGATGATCGATCGGATCAACAAGGTTCCGAATCATTTTTAGTGTAGAACACAAAAATTATTTTAGGAGAGGCTTTATGCCTTGTTGGTAAGAAATACGCCCAGAGCAACCACCGCAGCGCCAAAGAGCGTTATCGAACGTCTCGCCATATATTAGATAAGACGCAACAGCAGCGGACACCGGCACCAAATAAAATACGCTTGCAACTTTGCTTACCTCCCCTCTCCTTATCATCAAATAAAGCATCGTAAGCGCACCAATCGACACTCCCACGGACATATACGCCAAGGCGCCTATAAACTCTATGCTCCACTCAGCCTTGTACTGACCGAAAAAAGGTAGAAGCAAAAGGCAAATAACGGCGGATGCCAACGATTGGATACACCCTCCAGAAATCACATTCATGTTGGCGCAAAACTTTTTCTGATAAAGATTACCGAACGTTAACCCCAGAAGGCCCAGAACCGACATCGCAATGGGTATCAAGGGCGCCATATTAAGATTGGCCTTGTGGCCAACCACCATTGCTACACCAACCAAACCGGCAACCAGACCGCCCCACTGCCTCAAGATGAGTTTCTCACCCACCATATAGCGTGCAAGAAAGCCCACTAAAATGGGTTGCAGAGCAATGATCAACGCCGACAAAGCAGGCGATAATCCCATGTCAATCGATGCAAATACGCTAATGGAAAACATTGCCACCGTAAGCGTTCCTGCCACGGCGATATGCAACATATCTCTCCGGGCGGGTATAGCAACTTTAAGCATACTGGCAACCAAGAAAAGAATTGCCGCAGCGATGAGGAAACGAAGAGATAAAAAGCTCAACGGCGTTGAGTAAGGAAGGCCATATTTGGCACCCACAAAACCACTCCCGTATATCACCACAAAAAAGAAGGGAAAAATTAGTGATTGAAGTAGTTCGTTTTTAGCGGGTTTATTGGCAACAACGTTATCCATAAGTGTCTCCTCGGCGTTATGGCGCATGCCCAGGTTGGCAAGCGCCTGCTGGGTACCTTTTACCGGTAGTCAGAACAGCAACTTACCCCTCTGTACTACAAGGTACACAACATTAGCGTACTTTATGGTACAATTTAACTGGAAGCAATCTGTTTCAGACAAAATATTGATAGGTGGAGAATCGATGAGAATTCCCAGGGGTGAAGGGCGTGAAAGGTTGCTATCCGCAGCCACAAAGCTTTTTCTGGAGAATGGTTACGACGCAACCAGCCCTCAAGCCATTTATGCGGAAAGTGGCGTTGGTCAAGGCAGTTTTTACCACCACTTCCCTAGTAAAGACGCACTCATGCATGTGGTGCTGTTGCAACTGGTGGCAAGCGAGACCAACCGCCTTCATGAAATCAATGAAAAATCATCCAACCCTATGAATCGCCTCGATTTATACCTGAAAATTACCAGGGTGGGCACGAAGGGGTGCAAGTTCGGGCGGTTTGTTTACGAAGCGTCTGTCCAAAAGTCAGAGATGGCCGAGCCGATCAAGTCTTACTTTTCTGCGTTGTTAAAATTTCTCGAAGAAAACCTTTCCGAAGCCATTCAGCAAGAACGGATAGACAGGCAAATAGAAGCGAAGGTGTTGGCCCAGACAATTGTAAGCCAAATACAGGGTGGCTATATTCTGTCTCGGGTCTACCAAGACGACTCTTTTCTTGAGCGAAACTTGGCTTATGTGAGGCAGTTGATAGGACTGAAACCAGAACCTTCAGCTGTTAATTAAAATAGCTCCAAATATGTACCTCCTATAAAAAATAAAGGGAGCTGCACTTATTGGTTAAATTCAAGATGCAAAGGGCAACTACCCAGGGGCTAAAGACTGCCAGGTCTTTTCTTTGCTAAGGTGCTGTAATTTACAACCAACGGAGAATCACCTATGCGTCTTTTGTTCACCGGCGGCAGTGGCAAAGCGGGCCGTCATGCAACTGCCTACCTGCGCGATCAAGGCCACCGCGTCACCAATTTGGACTGGGTGGCGTCTGATGTGCCCGGTATTACTACCCTGAAAACCGATCTGACCGATGCTGGGCAAGTGTTTAATGCTTGCCAAGCCTACGCTGGGTTCGATGAGCTGGAACCCGGCACCGGCGTGCCGCGTTACGATGCGATAGTCCACTTCGCGGCCATACCAGCCATTCTGCATAGGCCGGACAACGAGACCTACCGCATCAATGCGCTAAGTACCTACAACATTCTTGATGCCGCCACCAAGCTAGGCATTCCCAAGGTCATCTTCGCCTCTAGCGAGACCACCTACGGTGTCTGCTTCGCTGATGGCGAGCAAAAGCCCGACTACTTGCCCGTCGATGAAGAGCACCCCACCGTGCCTCAAGATAGCTACGCCATGAGCAAGGTGGTAAACGAAGTAACGGCACGCTCCTTCCAGGCGCGCTCGGGCATCGACATCTACGGCCTGCGCATCAACAACGTTATCGAGCCCCACGAATACCGCCAGAATTTCCCAGCCTACATGGACGATCCCGCCCTGCGCCGCCGCAATATCTTCGCCTATATCGACGCCCGCGACCTGGGCCAGATGGTCGATTGCTGCCTGAAAACGGATGGCCTCGGCTACCAGGTGTTTAACGTCGCCAATAACGAGCTATCAGTAGGCCTGACCAACGCCCAGGTAATAGAGCGCTTCTACTCCGGCGTACCCATCAAGCGAGAAATGGATGAATTCGAAACCTTCTACTGCATCGAAAAGGCCCGTCGTCTGGTCGGCTTTGAACCACGCCACTCCTGGCGGGAAGAGCTGGAGCAGTGAAGCCAACCTGAGAAATAAGTGGTTATGCCAGGTTCTGTGAACACTTCATCGTGGTTCACGCGGAAACATCAACAGGCTCTACATGAAAACTAATTGAAGTTGGTACGATCACAGAGGCATTACAATCTGTTTCTTTTCAAATGTTGAGCCCCGAATGAATACTGACCACTCACCAAATGCGCACCTTGAACAATGGGAAAATGCAAAAAATCCAGTGGTATCGATGTCCAAAGAATACCCTGCGGGCCATCATATTCTTCCGCACCAACATCAGCGCGGACAGTTGATATATGCCAGCGCAGGTACTATGAGACTGAGAACTTGCGATGAGTATTGGTTGTTACCTCCCTTTCGTGGCGTATGGATGCCCCCTTACGTAGAGCATGAAATGACTGCCAGCACATCGGTTTCTTTACGGACATTATATGTAAATGTCGAATCATTCACCTTAAGCTTACCTAATCACCCAGTAGGTATTGGTATCACTCCCCTTTTGCGGGAACTGCTGATCAGAGCCTCTTATTTCCCGATAACTTACCATCCTGACAGTTTTGAAGAACGTTTACTGAGACTAGCATTGGAAGAAACGAAGCATGCATTCGAGTGTGGATTAAAGCTTCCTATGGGTAGAGATAAGCGTTTAAAAAAAATATGCGATACGTTAATGGAAAATCCTGGGGATGTACGTTCATTGGCAGATTGGGCCAATGAAGTCGGAGCAACCACTCGGACGTTAACCCGGCTATTTCGCAGCGAGACAGGTATTTCTTTCATTCAATGGAGGGAGCAGGTACGCATCGTCAGTGCAATTTCGGGTTTAAGCACTGGAGAACGTGTTAGTCAAGTTGCTGAAGAGCTAGGATATGCTTCTCAAGGTGCTTTTACTGTTATGTTCAAGCGTGTAACGGGAAAATCCCCACGAGAGTATTTGAACGACCTGTCCCGTTCTCAAATAAAATTGTCGTGTATGGAAGAATAAAGTTCGAATGAGATTGATATTGTTCCTCTACTTATTGAAATAACAGGTAGAGGAATATATGAAGCTTTCGTTAAAACCGCTGACTGAACACTATTACTTTCTGATAATCGCGTCCACGTTTCTTTCACTTAGCCACTGAGCTATTTGGTGTGCATAGTAACTAACTATGATGTCAGCACCTGCACGTTTGAAACCTGTCATGACCTCCATGACGGTTTCTTTTTCATCTAAAGCACCAGCTAGCGAACCAAATTTGATAGCGGCATATTCACCTGCTACTTGGTAAATAGCTAAAGGAAGGTCAGTGCGATTTCGAAGTTGGCTAACAACGTCTAAATATGGCATACCAGGTTTCACCATCAGAATGTCAGCCCCTTGTTCCTCATCTAGACGGGCTTCAATCATAGCCTGACGGCCATTTGCATTATCCGCTTGATAACCTAGACGATCACCTTCAAGCTTACAGTCAACTGCGGAGCGAAAAGGGCCATAAAAAGCGGATGAAAACTTTACTGCATGGGACAGTATGGCAACCTCAGAATAACCAGATTTATCCAGTGCATGCCGTATTGCCCCCACCTGTCCATCCATCATAGATGATGGCGCTAACATGTCAGCACCTGCTTGAGCAGCAACAAGGGACTGCTTAACTAAATTTTCAACAGTTTTGTCGTTGTCAACTTTTCCTTCTACAACTACTCCACAATGACCATGTGTGGTGTATTCACAGAAACAAATATCTGGAATAACCAGCATATCGGATCTACATTCTTTAATGATACGGATCATGCGTGCCAGCAATCCATTATCGGAAAGGGTATCACTGCCAAGACTATCTTTATTATGAGATATACCAAATGGCATGACGCAACGAATACCTACCCCATAGAGTGACTCTATCTCTTCAAAAAGTAATGCTTCAGGTATTCGATAAATACCTGGCAGTTCCTTTATTGGAGCACGCTCAATTATACCCTCCTCGATAAATATAGGTTGTACCAAATCACTCAAAGTTAAAACGTTTTCTTTAACGAGTTGACGAAATTCATTATTTTGACGCAACCGACGGGGACGATGAACTACACTCATACAACCGCCCTCTCAAAATCAAGACCCATGGCCTTCCTGGCTTCATCGAGGTTTGAAACATCAAGCACAACTTCTTCAGGTGTATAAGAAATGTTTGGATTTTTTCGACGTAAAGTTGTTCCACTATTTACTGCAGCGGTGATGATGATTTTTTCCATTCGTGACGCCTTCTTTATACAGGTTGATAACATAGTTCACATTATCCTCCGCAGGTTCGACGAATGACTTTTCCATTTGAGACATAAATTGTTTAGAAAAGGAAAAATATGTGTAAATAAATTAGCTAATAATTAATGATTCTTTTCAACTTTTTCACTCCACGCAATAAGTAAAAAGCCTTACAGTGATGCAGCATGACCGAGAAAGTGATGAAATCATTACCATTATTCCGGCTAATATGACGCTTGATTTCTATGTATCTAAGAATAAACTTGAATGACGGACCCTAATCGAGATTACGGCTAGATTAAGCTTGTATCACCCCTTTATCGGCACAAACACCGGTGCACCATCCACCTCTACTACCGCTAGCTTTTGGCGGTAGAGGTCTTCCAGCGCACTGGGCTCCAGCATGTTATCCCGCGGGCCCCAGCACGCCTCACCATTGGGATAAAGCAACAGCACATGGTCGCACCAGCGGGCAGCAAGGTTTAGGTCGTGTAAACACATGATGACCGCCTGCCCCTGAATGGCCTGTTCTGCCATTAGCGCCATCACGGCACTCTGGTGATGAAGATCCAGATGGTTGGTGGGTTCATCCGCTAGCCACACATTGGGCGCTTGCGTCAGCACCGTGGCAATCGCCACCCGCTGGCGCTCGCCACCGGAAAGAGTGCTTACCAGACGGTCACGCAGGTGCGCAACATCCAGGCGCTCAAGGGCGGCTTCCGCGCGGGCGTAGTCTTCAGCCCCCTCCATCTGCCAAGGCGATAGATAAGGGTGACGGCCAATCAGCGCGGTTTCCAACACGGTTGCTGGAAACCCATCCTGGCGATCTTGAAACACTAACCCCAAGCACTGAGCAACATGGCGGCGGCGCAGTTGGCCAAGCGCTGAATCGTTGAGCTGAACACTGCCTGAACGTGGCGCTTGCAGGCCAGCTAAGGTGTGTAATAGCGTCGTTTTTCCCGCACCGTTAGGCCCTAACACACCCCACACCTGCCCTGGTTCGATGGTTATATTAAGCTGCGTACCGCCTTCGCGGCCAGGCACATCGATGATGAGATTACGGGTAGCCAGTACGCTCATCAGCGGCTCCGGTAGAGCAGAAACAGGAAGGTAGGCACACCTAATAGCGCGGTGATTACTCCTACGGGCAACTGTTCCGGGGCGATCATGGTGCGCGCCAGGGTATCGGCCAGCACCAACAGCGTGCCACCCGCCAGTGCGCAGGCGGGCAGTATCAGCCGTTGATCATTGCCTAGCAGTAAACGCAGCATATGAGGTACCACTAGACCGACAAAACCAATGCTGCCTGCGGTAGTAACGGCAGCAGCAGTCAGCAGACTGGCGGCAATATAGATACACCACTCAAGCGGTCTGACCGCAACGCCCAGCGCGGCGGCTTGCTGCGGGCCACGGGCCAGCACATTCAGGCTCCGCCCGAGCGGAATCAGCACCACGCAGGTAGCCAGTAACAGCAGTAGCGGCGGCCAAGGCGTACGCGCATAGGAGAGATCACCCATGAGCCAGTAAAGCATACCCGGCAGGCGTTCGGCGGGGCTCAACGCCAGCATTAGTGTAATTACTGCGCCCCACCCCGCTGCGACCACCACGCCGGTGAGCAGCAGCCGCGAAGGCGTCCAGCCGCCGCTGCCATGGGCCAAACCAAAGACTAAAAACGTCGAGAGCAGTGCGCCGCCAAATGCCGAGCCTGAAATCGCCAGTCCGCCAAGTCCTCCTAGCATGGCCGCCAGTGCGCCAACCGAGGCGCCACCGGAAAGACCAAGCACGTAAGGGTCTGCCAGGGGGTTACGCAGCAACACCTGCATCAACGCCCCCGCTACCGCCAACAAACCGCCCACGGCAAAAGCCGAGAGCGCTCTGGGCAAGCGCAGCTCGATCACCATGGTACGCGCCAAGGCATCGCCCTGGCCTTGCACACTGTCACCCATCAACACCTGCCAAATTTGCGCAGGAGAGATTTGCGCACTGCCGACACCCATGGCGATGACCAGCGAAGCCAAGGCCGCTAGTAATAGCAGACTAAGCGGGAAGCCCAGGCGTGCGAGCATTAACTGCGCTCACGTTTTTGGCGGGCGATGTCGAGCTTCTCACAGAGGATCTGGGTGCCCTCCATCAGTCGCGGTGTGGGCCGTTGAATCAGTGAAGGCGGCACAAAAAAGAGGTTATCTTCCGCAACCGCCGTCAAGTTGGGATACTGCTCCCAGTGCGTCAGCCAGTGGCGATTCTCTTCCCCCATGCCACCGGCAACAATCGCTTCAGGATTCGCTGCCAGCACGGCTTCGTCATCGATACGCGGTACTAGGCGTGCCTGTTCGCCAAACACATTCTCACCGCCACAAATCTCAACCACTTGGCCGATCAGGTGCTGGTCGTTAACGCTCATTAGCGGCTCATCCCACACTTGGTAAAACGTGGGTACCGGCTCCCGGTCTCGATAGCGCTCTTCAAGGGCGTTCATGGTATTGCGGAAATTGTCGGCCACTGCTTGCCCCACTGTTTCTGTGCCTGCCAACCTTGCCAAGCGCTCAATGGCGCTGGCCACGCCTTCTACATCGCGGGGCTCGATATAGAACACTGGCATGCCCAGGGCTTCAAGGGTTTCAAGCTGTTCGGCGGGGTTACCCGTCACCCAACCAATCACCAAATCGGGTGCAAGCCCCACCAGCTTTTCTAAATCAATTCGGGTATGGCTGCCCACTGACGCCACTTGTTTAGCTTCCGGGGGATAGTCGCTATACGAGACGACGGCGACCACTTGATCCCCTGCGCCAGCCGCATAAGTCAGCTCGGTTGCGCCAGGCGAGAGCGTGGCAATACGCTGAGCAGCATTGTGAAGACAGACCTCACGGTCACGATCATCTACTGCGCAGCGCGAGTGCTCGTGTGCCGGGACAGCGGACGCCATCAGCAGTAGTGCGAGGCCCAGGGCACCGCGCGCAAAACCACTTTTTCTATTGGCCAAAGTGAACACTCAAGAACCCTGCTCGGCCAGCGTTGATGTAATCACGGGTGGTTGAATACTCTTTATCAAAGGCATTTTCTAGCGTAACACGAGCGCTCCAGAGTGGCGCAAACTGCCAGCCAGCGCGCAGGTTAACCAGCCCATAGCCTCCTAAACGCTGGGTATTGGTGGTGTTATCGTAACGGTAACTCTGCGCTACAAGTGAGCCGCCCAACGACCAATCGCCAAGTTCCCGATCTGCATCCAAACGCACACTTTGGGTGGCGCGGCGGGCTAATCGATTGCCGGTTGCCCGGTCTTCCGGATCCAGGTAGGTAAAGGCAGCTTGGAGTGTCCAGGCATTGACCTCTACGCCGCTTGACAGCTCAGCCCCGCGTATACGCGCGCTGTTAACGTTTTGCGGCGCCCATAAGCCACTCGACGTTGGCGCCCAGGCAATCATGTCGTCGTAGTCGTTTTGAAAGGCGGCCAAGTCCCAGAACCACTGGCTGTATTGGCCGCGAACGCCCACCTCGACGGTTTCAGAGGTTTCCGGATTGAGATCAGGGTTACCCGAATCCGGCCAATAAAGGTCATTGAAGCTCGGTGCTTTAAACGCAGTACCTACACTGGCACGCAGCGTGTGGTAGTTATCCAGATCGTAGCCCAGCGCCAAGCTGCCGGTGACTTCATCACCATAGGCTTCGTTATCGTCATAACGCAGGCTTGCTTGAATGGCGAACGGCGAAAAGTCGAGTAACCCTTGGGTAAACACTGCTTTGTTATCACGGCTGGTAACGTCAAAATCGTTGGTGCTTGAAACGCGGTCTTCGCTGATTTCAGCGCCAGCGATCAACTCATGGGCACCAAACTGAATGTTGTTCTGCCAACGGGCGGTTTGCGTGCGGGTATCAATGACTGAGTCGCCGAAATTATCCAACGTGTCCAGCTCATCGCGGGCTTCGCTAAGGGTCAGTCGGCTCTGCCACGTATCAGTTACCGGCAACTCAGCGTAGACGCCTGCTACCTGCTGGACGAAGTCATTCTCCCCACCGTCATACTCGTTGTTACCGCGAGCGCGCAGTGCCAGCACGCCAACTTCAGCGCCACTCTCAAAGGTATGCGCAACGCGGGCTAGCGCTGAGGTATTGTCGTAGCCTTTGTCCTCACCACCCCAACGAATGGGCTGGCCATCGGTATTGAAATGGCTAGCGGCAAAGCTGTAACGCGTGCCCCCCTCGCGCCCTGAAACGCCTGCTCTTAACCGCTGGGTATTGAATGAACCACCGCCGACTGAAATTCTCGGTTGCGGCCCCTCTTCGTCACCATCAGGGGTAAAAAGCTGTATCACGCCGCCGACGGCATCCGCTCCGTAAAGACTACCGCGGGGGCCGCGCACGATTTCCGCACGATCAAACATACGCGGATCCAAGTACTGAAATGCAGCACCGCCCGCCGTGGCGGATCGTAGCCGGATATCATCAATCATGAGCACGGAGGCATCGCTGGGCGCACCGCGTAGATAAACGCTGCTACTTTTGCCAAAGCTGCCGTTACTCGTGACATCAACGCCCGGCTGGCCGCGCAGAAGATCCGTCAGGCTGGTGGGGTCTTGGCGGCGGAAAGTGGCTTCATCCAGCACGCTAACGGAAGAGAGGCTTTCATTAGCAGTGCGGGGCGCTAACGCAGCGGTAACGACGACAGGATCAAGCGTGGCCAAATCGGTCGTTGTTTCGGCGTATTGGGCTTCGGCTTGGATGTGAAAGGCTAGCGGTAAAGCAGCCATACTAAACGCCGCCCGTTTGGCGGTGGTGTGGAAACGGTGGTTCATGTGAGACCCCTTGCTCGTGTGCTCACCCGCACAGCGCATTTTTTTGACCGAACGGAGGATCAAACAAGGGAGTCTCGGTCGCGCTGTATGATCGCATCGCGCCACCGTTAATCGCCCTGAGAGCACCCACCGCGCCTCGGCATATATCGGTTCAGGTTGAACCATTACTCTCGGGCCGGTCTCCGGGCTGACGAGCGAAAGACGTCTTCATTCTTTCCGAACGACCACCTTCCCGTGCGTTAGCACAGTGGCGTCTTAGCCGTTCTTATCTCGATCACCGTTGCGGGGGCAGCGTTGGAATCACGCAAGGCGTTCACCAACTTCCCGTTTCACTAGCGGCTTTAATCCACCGCCAGCACCTGAGAGTGGGCGTAAGCTAGCAACTTGCCCAAGAGAGGTCAATTCATGATGAGCTGCTAGAGTAAAGGCAGTGCACGGAACAGGAGACGGCCATGATCGATTTCTCGGCAGCCGGTGTGCCACGCTGGTTAAAGCTGGCTTTTACACTGTGGGTCCTGGTCTGGGCACCAAGCTACGTAGTGCTGCTGGGAGCGCAGAACTTCTTTTGGCTGTGTAACGTGGCGAGTTTTCTGCTATTGGTGGCACTGTGGAGCGAGCATCGCACTCTGATGTCGATGCAATGGCTAGCGGTGGCACTGGTCGGCAGTTTATGGAGCCTGGACGTCGCCACGGCTGCGCTCACTGGCGTGCATCCTATCGGCGGCACCGAGTATATGTTTGACCCGGAGCATCCCCCCATGGCGCGAGCCATGTCGCTCTACCACGTGGTACTGCCGCTGGTGGCTGGCATTGGCGTCGCCAAGCTGGGCTATGCGCGCCGCGCCCTACTGTGGCAGACCCTGCTGACCTGGATAGTGGTGCCGTTGAGCTACCTGCTCACCGAGGCCGAGCGCAATATCAATTGGGTGCATGGGCCCTTCGGCCAACCCCAGGACAGCCTCAACCCGTTGCTCTATCTGTTTCTACTCTCGCTACTCTGGCCCGTAATAGTCTACCTGCCAGTGCATTTGCTGATGATTGGCTGGCAGCGCTGGCGGAGCCAAGCTTAGCTAAGGAACCTCTGATTAACGTGATGAGCGCAGGCCAGACAAGGCAAAAATCAACGAAAAAGCGGAGTTTACAGGTTGTAAATGAGCATTTTGAGGCGATTTTTAACGCTGTATGGTCAAGCGCAGTAGTTAATCAGAGGTTTCTAACTACTTAACCGCCATCACCAACCCATGCCGGATATACCACACCTGTTCAGCCTGGGCAGTGGCATCCTGAACAAACCAGCCATTGAGGTCACGCAGGCGGCGCTGTTCGGGCTGCATAGGCACAATCCCACGGCCAACTTCGTTGGCAATGATGATTAACGGTGCGTTTAGCTCTTCGGCGCGCTGGCAGAGTGCTGCCATATCGCTCTGCCACTGCTGTCGCAGGGCATCGTTATCGTCACGCTCAAGCGCAGCGCCAAGCCATTCAAGCACACCTGTGAGAACAAGCGGCGTATCGGCTACGAGCGCTTGCTGGCTATCGCTGAAGGGCTTAGCAGCATCCAGTCGCCACCAATTCGCCTTGAGAAAACGTTCAGCTACAGCGTCTCGTTTGCCAGCGCAGGCACCGCCGATGAAGAGCTGCATTGCCATTCTCCTTGTCCATGGTCGTCTTGCTGATAAATAAGCTGCCAGCGCCTGCCTTGGGCTTGGAGCACGGTACCGTCCCAGAAATGAATCGTTTCAAAGCGGCGGCGCAGCTCACGAATCACGCCACCATGGGTGACGGCCAGAATCTTTTTATGGCCGTCGACGCGGCCATTCGTAGCCAGATCATGCAACCAAGCGTCTAAACGCTCACGCAGTTGGGCCGCCGATTCTCCGCCGGGAATTTGCAGCTCGCCCACGCTATCAATCCAGGCACGGTAATGGGGCAAGTCTTTCAGCTCATCGTAAACTTTGCCTTCGTACTCGCCAAAATCGAGTTCACGCAGGCGTTGCTCAAGTACAAGCGGCACGCCATCCTTGGTGACGTCAGCCCACTCCAGGGTTTGCTGGCAGCGGCTAAGATCGCTTGAATAGATAGCATCGAACCGCTCATTCGCCAGTACGTCGCGCAGTTCCAGCAACCCTGCTTCAGCATCAGGAAACAGCAGCGGAATATCCTGCTGGCCTTGATAACGGCGCTCTAAATTCCAAGCGGTGATACCGTGGCGAACTGCCACCAGCTCCACAGTAAGATCAGTAGCCAAAGCTCTCCTCCTTCGATGGTGGCGCCTACCATATCGCCGTTAATGCCGTTAAACAGTCGCAACATTAGCCAGCGGATTAGTAACACGAAAACAGTAACCGTAAGCATCATCAACACTATCGCGGGCGCTAACAGGGCTATCAGCACAATCGGCACCAGCGCTAGTGCCACATCCTGGCCGCTAAGCGATTGCTGCCAACTCCACGCCAAGCCCTTCTGCTGGGCGCATGGCGTTAGCACCAGTAATGCAACGCCAGCCCAGCGCCCTAGCGCAGGCAGCATCAACAGCCACCACAAGGGAGCCTGATAGGCCAGCAACGCCCATAGCAGAACGCCCTTCCAGGCGAGCAAAAACACTAGCGCCAGCATTCCAAAGCTGCCAATTTGCGGGTCTTTGATGATCTCCCAGCGGCGCGCCAGGGGCTGATTGCTGCCCAGGGCATCGGCGATGTCCATCACGCCGTCCAAATGCAGCCCACCCGAGAGCGCCACCCACACGCTTAGTACTGCCAAAGCGGTGATCGGCGTGGGAACGTTGTGCATAGAAAACGCTGTTAACGCCAGCACGCTCCCTATCATCAACCCCACTAATGGATAGGCGCGCACTGCCCAGCGCCGGGTAGCGGGCGTCCAGGGAACGGCTATAGGAATCGGAATCCGGGTCAGAAACTGCAGCGCCAGCAACACACCGAACAAGGCATTTTTCAAACGTTTACCTCCTTCTCATGCTTCCACTGCCGATGCTTCCACTTAATGGCACAGCCTGCGACGACTTCGAGTACAGAATCGGCCTCTGCCACTATCCAGCAGTGAGCCCGCTGTAGAAATGCCAGATAGCGCCAGGTTTCAGCATCCGTAGGCGGCAGAGCTTCGTTGATATCATTGGAGACAATCACTAGATAAAGGCTGCGTGCGCGGGCATCAGCCAGTGCGTTTACTAGCAACGCGAAGCCTTCTTCTTCGCTTAGTTTACTGGCGTACAGGACTTGGCTGGCCCATAGCGTTAAGCAGTCCAGCAGCACGGCGCCACCATCAGGCACCTGGGCAATCGATTGATCAATATGCAGCGGTGCCTCTAGCGTTTTCCATTGAACGGTGTGCCACTGCCCTTGCCTGGATTGACGATGACGCGCCACCCGCTCAGCCATCTCGTCGTCGTATATGTCTGCGGTGGCTAAGTAGTAACAGGGCGAACTGCCTGCTGCACTAACTGCTAGCTGCTCGGCGATATCACTTTTGCCGGAACGCGCCCCGCCGCTAACGAAGACAATCATGCAGTTCCTTTTTCCAAAATATTTTCCAAAACATGCTTCAACACGCTTATCAGCCGTCGATTAGCAGGGGCATCGCGCAGCGCTACCCGCAGCCAATCACCATTGAGCCCGGCAAAATTATGGGTATGACGCACTAAAATACCCCGGCGTAGCAGCTGCTCAAATAACGCATCGCTGGTGATTGCCTGCGCGGCACTGGGCCGGATAAGAAAAAAACACGCCTGGCTGGGCACGACTTCCAGCCCTAGTTGAGCAAGCGCCTCAGCCATGCGCGAGCGCTCGCTAGCCAACCACCGCTGGGTGCGCCGGGCAAAGGCATCATCTGCCAATAGTGGCGCCACCAGTTCAGCCGCGAGGTGGTTGACACTCCAGGGTGGCTGATGATCCTGTGCCGCTTGAACCGTGGTCGCATCCGCCAGCAGGTAGCCCAGCCGGAGCCCCGGCAGGGTATAAAACTTGGTCATTGAGTGGAGCAGCAGCAGATGCGGGTAGCGCGCCAGTAGCGGTGCCAGCGACGCCTCTTGTGACGTCTCGCCCAGCGTCTCACCCACCATATCGATAAAGGCTTCGTCGACCACAACGCGACAATCCATCACAGCGGTGTAATTCAACAGGTCTTCCATTGCTGAAATATCGATAAGCGTAGCGGTCGGATTATTGGGGCGGCATAGAAACAGCACATCGATGTCGTTAAGCCCAGCCGTTAGCGCGTCTATGTCCAGCGTGAAGTGCGGCGCGGGCAGCGCGATCTCGCTGATTGAAAGCCGATGGGCGCGGCAAGCGCGGGCATACTCGCCAAAGCTTGGGGTAATAATCGCCGCTCGCTTACCCGCATGCAGCGCGGCGGCGAGGAAAATAGCCTCAGCGCCACCGTTGGTGAGCAATACCTGTTCGGGCTGAAGCTGGTGATGGGTGGCGATGGCCTGGCGTGCAGCGGCGTAATTCGGCGCGGGGTAGCGCTCAAGACCTGCCAGTTGCTTAGCCAGCCAATCGCTAACCCACGCCGGAGGCCCCAAGGGGTTAAGATTGGCACTAAAGTCGTCCAGGCGGTGATCGGCGGGCAAGCCGAAATGGGCCAGCAGCGTCTCGGCCTGGCCGCCATGCCTGGGCCATGGAGCGTTGGGCAATAGAGGAGTACTCATAGCGATCCTCGCAGCATAAACATCAATCCAGCTATTACCCCAGCAAGCAGCAACATAAACAGTATCCAGGCGCCGTGCATTAAACGAAGTGTGGTGCTGATATGGGCAACACGCAGTTGCTCAAGCGGCTCACCCAAGGTCGCACGGTGTGAGACCTCGCCTCCATAGAAATTGGTGCCGCCCAGCTGCACGCCGAGCAAACGGGCCACTATGGCTTCTGGCCAACCGGCGTTGGGGCTGGGGTGGCGCGGTGCATCGCGGAAGGTGCCCCACAGTGCGCCTTGCCAGCGCAATCGTACAACACCTGAAAGGCTTAATAGCAAGCCTGCGAGCCATAGACACAGCGCGGTTAAGCGTGCCGGTACCCAATTAGCTAGATCGTCCAGCTTGGCAGAGGCAAAGCCAAAATTGGCATAGCGCTGGTTTTTGTAGCCTACCATCGAATCAAGAGTATTGACTGCCTTGTACGCCAGCGCTAGCGGCGCCCCGCCGATCAGCGCGAAAAATAGCGGCGCAGTAATGCCGTCAACGGTATTTTCCGCCACTGTTTCCACCGTGCCCCGGGTAATCTCCGCTTCGTCTAGATTTTGCGTATCGCGGCCAACAATCATCCCCAGCGCCTTGCGGGCGGCAGGCAAATCGCCTTGAGAAAGCGGTTGGATCACGGCGCGGGCCGCATCGCCCAAGCCTTTGATCGCCAGCGTAGTAGAGAGCAGCCAAAGCTCGGCGATCAGCGCTAGCCCTGGGTGCAAGCGTTCCAGCAGCGTCAGCGTTAGCCAGCTAATACCCCATACGCCGCCGACGACAATAATGGTTAGCAGAAAGCCACTAACTTTGCGCTGCTGCGCCGTGCCACGATTCCATAGCCGCTCAAAAGCGCTGATAAAGCGCCCGATCAGCACCACCGGGTGTGGCAATGAGCGCGGATCGCCAACCACTAAATCAATGGCGATCGCGAAGATGATCAGAACAATACCGCCAAAAGTGGCGCCTGGGATCATGGTGATGCCTTATCGCTAACACCGGCATCGGTAAAGGTAGCCATTTCCGCCACCATCGCTGTCGCCGCTTGCAGCAATGGATACGCCAGCGCAGCACCACTGCCTTCGCCTAGTCGCATGCCCATATCGAGAAGCGGCTTGGCCTCCAACGCTTTTAATGCCACATCATGGCCTGGCTCCTGGGAGCGATGGCCAAAAATCAGATAGCCACGAACGGCGGGGCATAGACGGCAAGCGGTTAGCGCTGCGACGGTGGCAATAAAGCCATCCACAATGGCCGGTAAACGCTGGGCTGCTGCTGCCAGATAAGCACCGGTCATAGCGGCTATTTCCAGACCACCCAACTTGGCCAGCACCTCTAGAGGAGCTTGGGAGTCAGCATTACGCGCAGCGATAGCGCGTTCAATCACCGCCACTTTGTGCGCCTGCTGCTGAGGGTTAATCCCGGTTCCGGCGCCCACCACGTTTGCTACTGACTCACCCGTCAGCACCGCCAACATTGCGCTGCTGGCAGTGGTATTGGCGATGCCCATTTCACCCACCATAATGCACTTTGCACCTGCCCTTTTTGCTCGATTAACGGCCGCAATACCCACATCAATCGCGGCTATGGCTTGATCACATTGCATCGCGTCTTCTAACACCATATTGGCGGTGCCATGGAGCACCTTGGCGGAGGTCACCCCAGGCAGTGTTAAAGGCGAAGCGACGCCCACATCCACAATCTCGACCAGCGCGCCTATCTGACGGGCGAAGACATTAATCGCCGCCCCTCCGTTGGCAAAGTTGGCCACCATCTGAGCGGTCACTGCTTGGGGAAAAGCTGACACCCCCTCATCAGCAACCCCGTGATCGGCGGCAAACACAACCACCGCAGGCGGCGTCACGCTGGGCTTGAGTTCACCGGTGATGGCGCTCAGTTGAATAGCCAGCTCTTCCAAGGCACCCAAACTACCTGGCGGCTTGGTCAGCGTATCCAAGTAACGATGCGTTTCTTCACCGGCATTGAGATCAACTGACTGAATGTGGTCAACAATGGCGTGCATGCAGGCTCCAGCCCACTAGGGGTCATCAAACATTCAAAGGCAAAGCGCAAAATGGTAGCAAAAGCCTGAGTGCTATACTTGCTATTTCATTAGCGGGTCTTCCACCCTGTCAGGATGTTAAGGCTTTATTTAGATTTTTCGCGTGGTGTATTTGCCACCTCACATTCGAGTAATAAAACTACAAATGTGGTTTTTATTGCCGTAAAGTCTCTTATTTCGACGCCAAAAAATGTAAAATAACTACAAGCTTCACTCACCGTCTCTATCATGCAGAGGTCCCTATGCCGAGCTCAACACCTGCTACGTTAAACCCCACCGTTGCTGAGGTTACCCAGCGCATTCGTGAGCGTTCTGCTGAGCGTCGCGCCCTCTACGAGCGGCGCATGGCTGACCAGCACAAACGTGGCGTGCACCGTGCTGAGCTAAGCTGCGGCAACCTGGCTCACGGTTTCGCGGCCTGTAACCCGCGTGATAAAAACGAACTCAAGCTAATGAATAGCGCCAACCTGGGCATTATCTCGTCCTACAACGATATGCTCTCGGCGCACCAGCCGTTTGAGACGTTTCCTGAAACGATTAAAGCAGCCGCCAGTGCCATGGGTTCTACCGCCCAGTTTGCCGGTGGCGTTCCGGCCATGTGTGACGGTGTCACCCAGGGCCAGCCGGGCATGGAGCTATCGCTGTTTTCCCGGGATGTGATTGCCATGGCCACCGCTGTAGGCCTCTCGCACAATATGTTTGATGCCGCGCTTTATCTGGGCGTGTGCGACAAGATCGTGCCGGGTCTGTTTATTGGCGCGGCGCGTTTTGGCCATCTGCCCGCCATGTTTGTACCCGCGGGCCCCATGCCCAGCGGCTTACCCAATAAAGAGAAGGCGCGCATTCGCCAGCTCTATGCCGAGGGCAAGGTTGGCCGTGCTGAGCTGCTCGAAGCCGAGTCTGACTCTTACCACAGCCCCGGCACCTGTACGTTCTACGGCACCGCCAACTCCAACCAGCTAATGATGGAGATGATGGGCCTACACCTGCCCGGCACTTCTTTTGTAAACCCTGGCACCGAAATGCGCGAAGCGTTGACACGCTATGCCACCGAGCAGGCGATCCGCAACACCGAACCCGGTGGCGACTACCGCCCGTTCTATAAGCAGATTGATGAGCGCGCGATTGTTAACGCCGTGGTGGGCTTGCTGGCTTCCGGTGGTTCAACCAACCACACGATGCACCTGATCGCCATGGCCGCCGCTGCGGGCATTACCCTGAACTGGGACGATTTCACCGATCTTTCAGCGGCCACCCCCAGCCTGATGAGGGTGTATCCCAACGGCCAAGCCGATATCAATCACTTCCAAGCGGCAGGTGGCATGAGCTATCTGTTCCGCGAACTGCTGGGCGCGGGCTTGATTCACGGCGATATTCCCACCGTATTCGGCACCGACCTAACCGCCTACACCCAAGAGCCGTTCCTTGAAGATGGCAAAATCGTTTGGCACGAAGGCCCCGAAAAAAGCCTTGATGAAGACGTGCTCAGCCCAGTAGCGACACCGTTCGCGCCGACGGGTGGCTTGACGGTCATGAAAGGCAACCTGGGTCGCGGTGTGATCAAAGTCTCCGCAGTGACGGAAGAGCATCGCGTGGTAGAAGCGCCGGTGAAGATCTTCGAAGATCAAAACGAAATGAAGGCCTCCTTCGAATCCGGCGACTTGGATCGCGACGTGATTGTGGTGGTTCGCTTCCAGGGACCCAAAGCCAACGGCATGCCCGAGCTGCATAAGCTAACCCCCTTCCTGGGCGTGCTGCAGGATCGTGGCTTTAAAGTGGCACTGGTCACCGATGGCCGCATGTCGGGTGCATCAGGCAAAGTACCCGCCTCCATTCACATGAGCCCCGAAGCCCTGGACGGCGGCCCGCTGGCCAAACTGCGTGATGGCGATATTGTACGTTTGGATGCCAACGCCGGTACGCTCGAAGCCAAAGTCGACCCCGCCACCTGGGCTAAACGGGAACTGGCTATTGGCAACCTGGATCACTACCACGTGGGCTTGGGTCGCGAGCTGTTTGGAGGCTTCCGCCACCTGGCCATGCGCGGTGAAGAAGGCGCTGGTGTATTCGGTGGCTTTGAAGCCGATGATCTCGCCCGTCAGCAGGGGCAAATCTCAGAAGAGGATGCCTGATGCGACCGGCACTCATCGGCGATATCGGGGGAACCAACGCACGCTTGGCGCTGGTCTCTCCCGGTGAAATAACCCCACACGATATCTTGAACCTACCCTGCGCCGACTACCCCGGCGTCGTGGAAGCGGTGCAGGATTATCTGGGGCGCGTGGGCGCCACGGGTGACAACGCGCCCCAAGAGGCGTGTTTAGCCTTCGCCTGCCCCGTTCACGCTGAACGGGTCAAAATGACCAATAACCATTGGGATTTTTTGAAAAGCGATGTTCAGCAACAGTTGAATCTATCGCTATTCAAGGTCATCAACGACTTTACCGCCCAGGCGCTGGGCGTCCCCCATGTGGCATCCAATGATTTGGTCGAAGTTCAGCCGGGGCAAACCCAGGCACACTCCACACGCTTAATTATCGGCCCAGGCACTGGGCTGGGCGTTGCCGGGGTATTTCCTGGGCAACACGCCTGGATTCCGCTGCCCACCGAAGGCGGTCACGTCACCTTTGCCCCCACGGATAGTACCGAGCAGGCACTGCTGGATGTATTTCTGCAGCGCCACAAACGGGTGAGCGTAGAACGCATCTTATGCGGTCAGGGTTTATTGGAGCTTTACCAAGCCTACTGCACCCTTGAAGGAATTGAGCCGCACTTAACTAGCCCAGCCGAGGTGACCACAGCGGCCAATGAAGGCGATAGCCTCGCCACTACTGCCCTGCTGCGCTTTCTAAAAATTCTTGGCGATGTGTGCGGCGACGCCACCTTGACCATGGGCGCAAGGGGTGGGGTTTATCTATGCGGTGGTATTCTCCCGCGCTTGCTTGAGTGGCTGCCAAAAAGCGAGCTGCGCGCCGCCTTTGTCAATAAAGGCCGTATGGGCGCTTATAACGCTGACATTCCCGTGTGGGTGGTGACTGCGCCCTGGACGGGCCTGTTAGGTGCCGCCGAAGCACTGCATAACGAAGAGGTTTTCTGATCACAACTTCTAACAACATCAATACGGAACCTGCTATGCCCGCCGCCACCTTTGATGTGCCGCTTTTACTCGGCATGATGCGTCTGCACGAAACACCCGCCATGCACGAACCCGAGCGATTAGCAGAATGGATCGAAGCGCGCCTGGAGCAGGGCCTTAACTGGTTTGACCATGCGGACATTTACGGCAGCGGCCAAGGGGAGACGCTTTTTGGCGCCGCGCTACGGGCGCGCCCTACCCTGGCTCAGCGGGTCAATGTCGTCACTAAAGCGAGCATCGCTAACGACAACCCCGCCCCCGGTTCGGGTAAGGTAAAGCACTACAATGCTAGCCCTGCTTATCTTAATAGTGCCATTGATGCCTCACTTGTGCGTTTGAATGTCGAACGCCTCGACCATTTCCTGATTCATCGTCCCGATCTGCTGATGAACGCAGAAGCGACCGGCCGCGCGCTGGACGACGCCATTGAAGCCGGCAAAATTGGCGCTGCGGGGATTTCCAACCACCTGCCCAGCCAGTGGCGGCGCTTGCAGGGCGCCATGCATCACCGCTTATCAGCCAACCAAATCGAGCTCTCGATTACCCACACAACGCCGCTGTTTGACGGCAGCTTTGATGATCTATGTGCCGATGGCCACGCCCCCATGGCGTGGTCGCCTCTGGCAGGCGGGCAACTGATGCAAGACGCCGTTGGCGAATGTTTGGCTAAGTGGGCGGCAAAGCTTGATAGCTCCCCCAGCGCTTTAGCGCTGGCATGGCTGCGTAGTCTTCCTAACTCGCCAGTACCGGTGATTGGCAGCATTAAACCTGACCGAATCAGCGACATGCTAAAGGGCCCTGCCACGCTACCCCGAGAAGTGTGGTATGAATTGCTGGAAGCCGCCCGCGGCCACTGCGTGGCATAAACCCGTCTTTGCAAACAATTACACCAAGGAGCCAATAATGACGCCAGTTATCGCGTTTGGGGAAGCGCTGGTTGATATGCTCTCCAGCCGTTTAGGGGCGGCTACAGATGCCCAGGAAACCTTTACACCCTACGCCGGTGGTGCTCCCGCTAACGTGGCGGTCGCCTGCGCCCGCTTGGGCGTTCCTAGCCAATTTTTAGGCATGATGGGCGACGATACGTTCGGGCATTTTTTGGTGCGTGAACTCAAAAGCCACGGTGTCGACACCAGCGGCGTGGTATTTACCCAAGAAGCCCGCACGGCGCTGGCGTTCGTTTCCCGGGATGACGTGGGCGAACGCACCTTTGATTTCTATCGCCCGCCCGCTGCTGACTTGCTTTATCGCCTTGAGCATTTACCCCATGGCGTCTTCGAGAACCCTGCCATTCTGCACTTGTGTAGTAACAGCCTGACCGACCCAGAGATCGCCGACGTTACCCTCGCGATGGCCACCATGGCCAAGCGCGCAGGCTGCCTGGTCAGTGTAGATGCCAACCTACGCCACAACCTGTGGCCCGGCGGCGAAGCGGATGCCAGTTTAGTCACGCAACTGCTAGACGGCGCTGAGCTGCTCAAGCTCTCCCAGGAAGAGCTCGACTACTTGCGCGCTGATCATCCTGCAGAATCGTGGCTTTCAGAGCGGCTTGCGGCAGGGGTAAAAGTTATTTTGATTACCGACGGCCCCAATGATGTCGTAATCAAAGGCGTCGGCATCGACCAGCGCATTGCGCCACCCAAAGTGGAAGCGGTCGACACCACCGCCGGAGGCGACGCCTTTATTGGCGGGCTGTTGGCGGAGCTCTCGGCCCATGGCATCAATGAACACTGGCAGAGCGATACGGATTTTCTACTCAGCGCAGTGAATACCGCCTGCCGCTGTGGCGCCCATGCGGTCACCCGGCCAGGCGCTTACGCAGCGCTGCCAACGCGAGCGGATATTATTGGCTAACTAAGTAGAGCTATAACCCATTAACAAATGGCGCGCCCCACGCAGGCGCGCTTTTTTTATGCT
This sequence comes from Halomonas sp. ATBC28, assembly GCF_005937175.1. Classification (NCBI taxonomy): domain Bacteria; kingdom Pseudomonadati; phylum Pseudomonadota; class Gammaproteobacteria; order Oceanospirillales; family Halomonadaceae; genus Halomonas; species Halomonas sp. ATBC28. The sequence continues at coordinate 67,938 of NZ_VCQL01000013.1, forward strand.
TCTTAGGGGTCGACTCGTCGCCAATCTAATTCGGACTTTTGTCTAAAGAGGCTCTCTTGTGGAAATGTCAGACATTTACTAGACTAGGGTTTATCCAATAAAGAACAAGAGATGAACGATGACGCTGGACGCTCTACCGCCCCACCAGGGTGGCGCTGAACAGTTAGCCCGTTTACTCGCCCAGGCCCTGCTGGCAGGCCATTGGCAGCCAGGTGATGTTTTCCCCCGTGAGCTGGATATCGGCAAACACTTTGCCGTTAGCCGAAACCAAGTGCGTAACGCACTCACCAGTCTCACCGCTGCGGGTTTATTAGAGCGCACCGCGGGCCGTGGCACGCTGGTTCGCGAGATGGGCGATTGGCATCTACTCGACCCACTGATGAGCGAATGGATGACCGGGCTGGTCAACCTTGACCCGCAGTTGGTAAGGGCCATTTACGCCTTTCGTTTTTCTGCTGAACCGGTGGTCGCAGGACTCGCTGCCCAGGCAGCTCAGGCTGAAGACATAGAACGTCTGGAGAGCGCCTATGCAGGCATGGAGAGCAGCGCAGGCAGTGTTGAAGCGCGTGCTGAGCATGCCGAGTACGATGTCGCTTTTCACGACGCCACCTACCGGGCCAGCCACAATTTAGTCTGGCGGCAAATGGGCCATTTATTGCGCCCTTCGATCATGGCGCTAATACACCGCTCGCAACACCGCACTGACACCTTAGACGACAGCCTAGCCCGCCACCGCCAGGTGCTTGACGCTATCCGCAACCGCGATGCCAGCGCCGCAGAATCCGCCGCAAGAGAAGTGCTGCGCCGCACGGCCATCGACCTTGGCATCGTCAGCTGACCATTACGCAATGAATACTATCTATTCAGAAGGATGACCGAACATGAAAATTACCAAACTCAAGACCTGGCAAGTTCCTCCGCGCTGGCTGTTCCTTAAAATTGAGACTGACGAAGGCTGCTACGGCTGGGGTGAACCGGTGATTGAAGGCCGCGCGGCAACCGTTGAAGCCGCCGTGCACGAGCTCTCTGACTACTTGATCGGCCAAGACCCTCACCGCATCGAGCATCTTTGGAACATCATGTATCGCGCCGGTTTTTATCGTGGGGGCCCTATTCTGATGAGCGCGATTGCCGGTATTGACCAGGCGCTGTGGGATCTTAAAGGCCGTGACCTGGGTGTGCCCATTCATCAGTTATTAGGCGGTGCCGTGCGCGACAAAATGCGCATGTATGCCTGGACGGGTGGTGACCGCCCCAGCGACGTGGGCGCTGGCGCTAAAGCGCTGGTCGACAAAGGCTTCACAGCCTTCAAAATGAACGGCACTCCTGAAATGCAGATCGTCGATTCACACCGCAAGGTCGATGAAGCCGTCGCCCGGGTGGCAGAAGCCCGCAACGCCGTTGGGCCAGATGTAGGCATCGGCATCGACTTCCATGGCCGCGTGCACCGCCCTATGGCCAAAGCACTGCTGCGCGAGCTAGAACCCTTTCACCCCATGTTTGTGGAAGAACCGGTTGCCCCCGAACATCTGCCCTGCTTGAAGGATATTGCTGGCGGGCTTGGCTACCCGCTAGCCACCGGCGAGCGGCTGCATACCCGTTTTCAGTTCCGCGACCTGCTGGCCGATGGCATGATCGACATTATCCAGCCGGATATTTCCCACTGCGGCGGCATTAGCGAAGGTCTCAAAATCGCCGCCCATGCCTCCGCCTATGACGTCGCCTTAGCGCCCCACTGCCCGCTGGGCCCATTAACCTTGGCTGCGTCTTTACAGCTGGATGCGGTCAGCCACAACGCCTTTATCCAAGAGCAGAGCATGGGCATTCACTACAACCAGGGCAACGACGTACTCGATTACCTGGTCGATAAATCCGCCCTCGCCATTGAAGATGGATTCTGCGCCATTCCCCAAGGCCCAGGCCTGGGTGTCGAGATCAACGAGGAGTTCGTTGAGGAGCGCGCCAAGGTGGGCCACCGCTGGAGGAACCCGGTCTGGACTCATGAAGATGGCTCGATTGCGGAGTGGTAAACCATGGGATCAACCGTGATGAGTGAAACGCCTGAAATAGCACATCAGCTGACCTGGATTGCCGTGGACTGGGGCTCCAGCAATCTGCGTGCCTGGGGGCTGGATCAGCACGACCAAGTGATTGCCCAAGCCAGTAGCGACAAAGGCATGCTGGCGCTGAAGGCCGACGAGTACGAGGCCGAGCTGCTGCGACTGGTGGGCGATTGGCTACCCGCCACCGGCACGACTAAGGCGATGGTGTGCGGTATGGCAGGCGCTCGCCAGGGATGGTTGGAAGCCGCCTATTTACCGGTACCCACGCGGCTTGACCAGCTTAGCCAAGGCGCAGTGACGCCAACGCTTACGGGTGACCAGCTAGGTGTTTACCTGCTGCCTGGTTTAAGCCAAACCCGCGGTACCGCGACTCACTTTGATGTGATGCGCGGTGAAGAGACTCAGTTGGCAGGGCTCGTCGCTGATTCGCCAGATTTTACTGGCCTCGCCTGCCTGCCCGGCACTCACGCCAAATGGGCAACCCTGGAGGCGGGCGCAGTGAGCGGGTTTTCGACCTACCTGACCGGCGAGCTTTACCAACTGCTCGCCAACCAGTCGGTGCTGAAGCATTCCGTTTTATCACCTTCAGCGGCAAGGGATGATCTTAACGATGCAGCTTGCCGTGAGGCTTTTATTTCGGCCGTCAGCGAGATTCATCAAGCCCCCGAAACCTTTAGTAGCCGCCTGTTCGGGCTGCGCGCGCAAGATTTACTCGATGGCCGGCTACCTGCTGGCGACACGCGTGGGGCCGTTCTTGCGGCCAGGCTCTCTGGGCTCGCCATTGGCCTTGAGCTTGCTGGCGCCTGCCGTGAGTGCCCCAGCGATAAGCCAATCATGCTGATTGGCAACCAAGCGCTTAGTCAGCGCTACACGTTGGCACTCAATGCGATCGGCTATCAGACACAACATGTGGATGGCGACACCGCCGTCTTAGCAGGCCTGCGCCTCGCCCATCGCGCGTTAAAATAAATTAAGCATGGAGAAATTGGCTATGTCGCTGCCACTGATTGGAATTTTACGCGGTGTAACGCCTGATGAGGCCGTGGATGTCGCGGAAGCGGTGCTGGCCGCGGGTATCACCCAGATTGAGGTACCGCTTAACTCACCCAACCCGCTGGAGAGCATTCGCCGCTTGGTCGACGCATTTGGTGAGCGTGCGGTCATTGGTGCGGGTACGGTGCTCACTCCGGCTCAGGTGCGTGAAGTTCACGCTGCTGGTGGGCGCTTAATCGTTTCTCCCAACTGTCGGCCAGCGGTGATTGAAGAAACCCATAAGCTCGGCATGGCCAGCTGGCCGGGTATTGTGACGCCTTCTGAGGCCTTCGATGCGCTGGATGCAGGCGCCACCGGGCTTAAACTCTTCCCCGCAGTGCAGGTAGGATTAGAAGGAATGAAAGCAGTACGCGCCGTGCTTCCGGCAGGCACGCTTTTGTATGCCGTCGGCGGCGCTGGAGTCGATAATTTCGCCGAATGGCGCGCAGCGGGTGTCGATGGTGCAGGTCTGGGTAGCGCATTATACAAACCTGGCCAAAGCGCCTCTCAGGTGGGGAAACAGGCTCAAGCCCTCGTCGATGCCTGGTTAGCGGGAGAACAATAAGGAGAACCAACAATAATGAATACCGATATGAGTGTTTCAACGTGGCAGGCCGAGTTAGCTGTCGATTGCCGCTGCTCACTGGGTGAAGGCCCGCAGTGGGACGCCAAAAATCAGCGCCTTTATTGGTGCGACATTCTGGAAAAACAGCTGCACTGGCTATCCCCCGCCACCGGGGAAAGCGGCCACTATCAGCTCGATCATCGGGTGTCTCTGGCAGCGCCCCTTGCTGAAGGTGGCCTGTTGTTAGTCGGTGAAGACCGTTTAAGCCGCTTCGACCCAAGCAGCGGCAGTATCGAAAAGCTGAGTGATTTCGAGGCCGATAACCCCATCACCCGCAGTAATGACGCCCGCATTGATCGCCACGGCAGCCTGTGGCTTTCCAGCATGGGTAAAAGCGCTGAAAGAGGCGCTGGAAGCCTTTACCGCCTGCATCGCGGTGAGCTCTCGCGGCTGCGTTCAGGCCTAACGATTCCCAATGCCATCTGCTTCTCCGCAGATGGCGAATTCGCTTGGTTTACCGACACCGTGACGGGTGTAGTGATGCGCTGGGCGCTGGATAGCGACGGCTGGCCGCAAGGCGAGCCGCAGCCTTGGGCGGACTTTTTCTCCAGCCAAGGTAATCCCGATGGCGCGGTAATGGATAGCGAAGGCTGCCTATGGCTAGCGCTATGGGGGGCTGGGCAGGTCGTTCGCCTGGATCCTAACGGTGAAATAATAGGCCGCGTCGAGCTGCCGGTCAGCCAACCCTCCTGCCCGGCATTTGCCGGCCCTGATCTGAAAACGCTGTATATCACCACGGCGCAAGAGGGATTCAGTGCTGAGCAGCTGGCCCAAGAGCCCACCGCAGGCTCGCTCTATGTGGTCGAAACCGGCATTAAAGGATTAGCCGAACCGCCGCTACGCTTGATATAACCAGATATGAGAAAGCCCTGCAGTCGCAGGGCTACTATTGAGTGCGTATCTCTTTTTTGACTCGCAATCGATCACCTACTCGGTCGTTACGGATCTAATTACGCGATCAATCTGAACAGCCACTTAAAAGATATGGGTCTTCTTCATTGAAGCTGCTTGCCACGCTATATTCTTTGCTTCAGCACATTATTAGCATGATGTTCAAATATAAATGGGAGTTCGTCCGTCAGGATATGACCTAACCAAAGCGGGTCATTACTGTCCATTAACACATGAGCATCAGCACCATTCAGGATGGCCGTGAGAATACTCCATCGCTTGTTATAACCTGCAGTTGTAAAGGCCTCTAGCAGCGCTCTTAGGCCTGCTTCCTTACGATGGTATTCGAGCGCCTGCAGAGCCGAATGCCTAACTTCGCTAGCGCTATCATGGTTAGCAAGTCCGACGAGAACGCTATTAATTTGAGGAACTGGCAACCAAGCAGCTAATTCAGCGATGACCTTTCTCTCGGAATCTGCACCCTTTACGCGCTCGGCAAATAGCGGGGCAATTGTTGCAGGATCGAGCTGTCGCAGAGCTCGTCCGACGGCACTCCTAATCGAATCCCGCTCAATCATAACAGCCGCATCAATCAGCTTCTCGGCCGCTACATCTGGTGCGAGGCGAACGAGTAGCCTCGCCAACTCTCGCTCAATCTTTGGGTGGGTTTGGAAAGCCAACTCAATTGCATCAACAGCGCTCGCCATATTAAATTTGGCCAGGCCTTCGATAGCGTTTAGTGGCTCTGTTACTACAAAAGAGGCTTCGGAAAACGCCTTTTCTAGAATTTTATCCCGCAGCCCCGGATCATTGGCTTCAGCTGCAATGTCATAGGGAGTCTCATCGAAATAGCTAACCCGATCGCAGGCTACTACTGCCGCGGCTATGGCTCGATCTCTTGTCTCCAAACGCCTATATAGAATACGGATAACGAAAACCTCATAGCGGCCCCATAAATCCATGCTCAAATTTTGCAGCCACTCCAGAAGCAAACCAGATCCGTGACCGCCAAGGCTAGCTAACCCATTGAGTCCCCACTGCACATTCTCTTTTGTTTGGGCGACCTGATATGCGAGCTGGGCGAACTCCTCAGACCGGTCACCAAGCTCATTCAGCGTGATGCAGGCATAGCTTGCCATGCTGCTGACTGGATCAACCTTACTCAGCACTTGGCGAACGGCGGTTATAAGATCGACATTGCCACTTAACCAAGCAATAGCAAGAGCAACGCAAAGCTCTTCCTCTCCTGCCGTCTCATTCGCCAGAGTAATGACAATCCTCTCTACGATTACATTCAACATAGGCCCTTGATGAGCCCTAAGGCTGGCAAGCTCGCTCGGAATTTTTGGCACTCCGCTTTTGATAAGAGTATCGACCAGGATGGAATCTGCGCCAAGTGCCGCTAGCCCGCACACCGCTTGGTAGAACTCCTGATAAGGCTGCGATTCTAAGTTTCCGGAGGCGTTACGTGGAATAGGTTTGCGGGCGATGGCGGCCAACCGCTCGATAATCCCATCGTCTAGGCGAACAAACGCCCACTTCAACCCGCCATGGCGCACCCAGTAGTGCTCAGACTCTAGCTCCGTTCTGAGCAAAGTCGTAATTCCTTCACCACTGATCAGAATCAAGATACGGCGTGCGCTCTCAAGAATATGATCCGTAGATCTGCTATTAACCCGCTGACGGCTACAGGCAATAGTAGTAATCACCTGCTCCAGTTCACCACCTGCCTCTGCCATTATGATGGAAAGAAGATCAGGGCGCGTAATACCCCCCAAAAAACTTAGCGCTCGATCAAGCCTGCGCAGATCTCCCACGGTGACCGCATCGATATCTTCCAGCAAGTCTTGCTCAAGGGTGCGCAGCACAAACCGCAGCATTTCTTCGTTGATTTCATTCGGCCGCTCACCGAAAAGTATTTCAATAATGTGGCGGCCTTTCGGCTGTGCTTTAGCTAGCGCGAGCAAGCGGTGCCGCGTTAATTCCGGCTCAGCGTGAAGCAAGCCAGGGAGCCATTGATTTCGAGTGAAGTAACGCTCTGCTTCACCAACCTCCTCAAGCCGATCAATTGCGGCGCTTGGATCGAGAGCGGAAAGCGCATTGAGCGCTGCTCCACTGGCGAAATCTTGCCTTTGTGACAGATGCTTTATAACGAAATCAATTTTTTCTCGATCGCTAAATCGTGCGATGCAATAAAGTAGGCTTCGCGGCTTACTGGCAGGCATCTTCTCAATTAATCGATCCCTTGTTTCTTTCCAAATAGCCAGTGCATCAGGATGCTCAAGACTATTTAACAGATACCCTAAATCCCATACTGACTCCTTGAAGGGATCGACAGAAAGAATACGTAGCCGCAACCATTCTGGGTTAAGGGCCACACCGGAACGCAGAGCGCCCATACTGGCCTTATAGCCTTCGCTATTTTTGCTTTCTTCCAGCGCAATGACGCACTTTTGGTGAATTTCCCAAAGCCTGTCGAGCCATGCAGCAACCGGCACCTTTGTTAGCACCTCTATCGCTACTCTTTGGTAACTCCATGAATTTGATCTAAGCAGTAATGCGATCACCTCTGATAGATCGATATGATCTTGTCGAGACAGAATAGCAAAAGACTGGCCAATTAATCCTATGCGGTAATCCCTATCTCTAACATTGTCAGAAACTACAGAATTCAAACGAGAGAGAAGAATCGAAACCGCACGCTGACCTAATGTCGGCAGTAGATTTGTGTAGAGCTCTCCTCCATAGCTTCCGAACTCACGGCTTTGTTCCATTTGCGCGATGGTCGCGCCCAACGGTTTGGCGTATTGATTGCTTTCCCCGAGCAACCAGATTGTATCCATCGGCACATACCCGAGGCGACGCCACCGTGACTGGTTTTCATTACTACCACCTGAAAAAATTTCGCCAAGCTTTTCCTCGCTCAGTTGATTGTCCTGATATTGGCGGACAAACTCTTGAGCGACAGCCCAATTCAGCAGACGGTCATGCGCAAATGCAACCTCGCCATATTCAGTGGTTCGAAGCCATCCAGCCGCTTCCAATCGGGCGCGACTCTCATCGTTCAGACCAATTTCGTTCCATCTCTGCCGGGGAAGCGGATAAGTCTCTCCTCCGACGTATAAAGCAGCGAGCGCGAGCAAAATGCCCGCGTCATGGCGGAATCCCCTTGAAGCAATACGCGTCCAAAAAGATTCGAAGATTTCATACTCGCTTCGAGGAGCACGCTGTATAGAGCTATAAGGCAGGTTGAGAAAAAGGCCAGCCAAAATGGGAACGCGCAGAAGCTTCTTAAGGTCGGGCGGAAGTTCAGTCCATCTTTTACCACTCTGCTTCAAGAGACAATCAAGCTCATTGATCGAGAAATCACCGACTTCATGCAGATGAATACGCTCGCTGTCAGTTGAATTTAGCGCGTGAGCCAGGTTACTCGATACGGTCATGGTAAGACGCATGCCCCACTCAGCCCAATCCTGTCGAATGAGAGCGCGAGCAACATCCACGTCCTGAATATCGTCAACGGCGATTGTGACTTTACACCCCCCAGCGTTAGGCATAAGTTCACGAAGGTGCCGCTCAACACCAACAAGTTGTTTCTCAGATGATTCGCCGAGACCGGTTTGCCAAATGTCCCGGGCGGCCTCGCTAAGCACTGTTTCCGGCACGCTATTAAAAAGAACCAGTGTGGCTATCTCCCTACTCTGCGCTAATGTCTCCAGAAGACGACCTAGTTGCCAGGTCTTTCCCATACCGCTTTTACCAGCAATAAGCAGAACGGGCTTGCCATCTGGCCAATCCGGTGGACCCCGTACGTCCTGCTCAGAGCGATAACCCAAACGTTCGAGACGACGTCGCGTCCGCTCACCCATCGTTTCAGCTAGTTGCTCAAGACGAACAATCCTATCGGGATTGAGCCCTACTTCGCGAAACATTTCGTTTATCTCTTGGCGATCAAGCTTTGCTTCTCCCTGACTTAATTTCTCAACAAGAATACCTACAAGCCGTTCTCGTATACCTCTTTCATCTCCCAGATTAGGGGCATAGCGGCGTAGCAATTTATCTACAGCATAAGCCTGTTTAGTGCCATCCGATTCAAACTCTAGCTGCAGGTGCTGAAGTAGATGAAATACTTGTATCCGCTCATCGTCCTCCCGCAGTTTTCTAAGTGCGCGGCTAGCCATAACAATATGGTCGAAGAATTCGCTATTTGTACAGATTAGCCCAGAGCTGAATTTCCTTTTTATCAACCGATCTAGATCATCAGGTGCCACTGCTGACTCAACATCAATGAGAAACAGTTTTAAAGGCTCTAAACGGCCTTCCTGACCATCAGTGACAAATCGATAACGTGCATAAGCTGGATACTGGGATGGGATTGCCTTTCGCAGATCAGCAAGAACAGAGACGATATCCTTGACGGACCATGTGCCATTTTTACGTGACTTGTACTGCTCAACGAGATATACGCCAGCCGCCTCAGCTCTTGCGTCACCACCATTGCGCGGCTCAAGAACCAGAAGTGCATCATCGATCAGCGCCCCATCTATAGTGCCGGAGAGCGAGACTTCCGTAATCCATCCTAAGTGATGAAGAATCTGGTAAAGAAAGCCATTTATCGCTGCTGGCCCGCCAGCTTGTGTCATTCTCTCGTCCTCAATTATCGGCTAAGGCAAGTGCCTTTAAAGCTGGTACAGCCGGATCAAACAAGCAACGCACCGGTTAAATGATTTTTAAACTCTTAAATTAGTGTCCATTATGGCTAAGAAAAGTCAGTGAATCTCAAAATACTGAACCAAGCACGCGACATGATCAACGAATCAATCAAAAGCTATAACCGAACCTACCTCCTGAAATACAGAACGCCCGCTGCAATGCAGCGGGCGTTCAAATATGACATAGATGTCAAACTAATTAGGTGCTACACAAGCTAAATGCTTCAGAAAGCCGTTTAACCCGCAAAGCTAATATACATAACGATCACTAACACGACCAAAACGATACCGGCGGGTACCGCCCCTTTCCAGGGTGTTAGATCCACATCGCCGCTGTGCTCCTGAATCCAGTCGGTTTCCCTTGGGCGCACCTTGCCGATAATCAGCATCACCGCCACCAGTAATACAAAGACCAGCGCCACGAAGTGGAACTCGTGCATGATCTGCGGCAGCAATGTAAACGGTGGCACAAAGTAACCGGCGGCGATCAATAAGCAGCCGCCGATCAGGGCGATTTTGGCCGCCATTGGCGGAACACGTTTGGTTAGCAGCCCGACCAGCACCACGGCAAGAATCGGAATAAAGTAAATCGCGTTCATCTTCTGCAGGTAGCCAAACAGGCTCTCCTGACCTGCCAGCAGTGGCGCAATGATCATGGTGAGAATGGCCATGATCCAGCCAAACACTTTACCCGACTTAACCACCTGCTCTTCCGTGGCCTCTTTATTCAGCACACCTTTATAGATGCCCAGGCTGAAAATCGTGGTAGTGCTGTTAAGCGCTGAGTTAAACGACGACAGGATCGCACCGACCATCACCGCAGCGAAAAACCCGGTGAGGTACGGCGGCAGTACGTTAAAAACCAAATGACCGTAGGCTTCATCGGCACGCACGCCCTGATCGGCATAAAGGTGATAAGCAATGATGCCAGGCAGTACTAGGTAGAGCGGTCCCAGCAGCTTGAAGAGACCGGTCAGCAGCACGCCCTTCTGACCTTCGGCAAGGTTTTTGGCTGCAAAGGTACGCTGAATAATCTGCTGGTTGGTGCTCCAGTAGAACAGGTTAATCAGGAAAACGCCGGTAAACAGGGTAAAGAACGGCACCTGCTGATCAGCACCACCAATCGAATTCAGCTTATCCGGGTCGCTCTCTTTGAGGATGTTCCAACCCTCCATGATGCCGCTGCCGTCACTCACGGCCTGCAGGCCGAAATAGACGATCACGAAACCGCCGATCAGGAGGCCAACACCGTTGAGCGTGTCGGATACTGCAACCGTGCGCAGGCCACCAAACAGGGCATACACGGAACCGATAATACCGACGATCCACACCGTTAGCCAAAGCAGCGTCGTCGAAGACTCAATGCCGGTTAATCCCTGTAGATCGAGCATGCCCTGCAGGCCGATGGCACCTGAATAGAGAATGATCGGTAGCAGAATCACCGCGTAAGCAATCAAGAAGATGATATTGGTGATTAGCTGAGTCGTTTTATCGAAACGAATTTCGAGAAGCTGCGGCAGCGTGGCAATACCACTTTTCAAAAACCGCGGAAGGAAGAATAGCGCCAACGCCACTAGGGCGATAACCGCGACCACTTCCCAGGCCATTACGCTTAAACCATCAGAAAAGGCCGCCCCATTGAGCCCCACCATTTGCTCGGTGGAGAGGTTGGTCATCAATAGAGAGCCGGCAATCAGCGGGAAGGTTAGCGTACGTCCGGCAAGAAAGTAGCCGCTGGTGCTTGAGTGGTCATCTCGGCGGGTGATCCGCCAAGTGATAAAGGCGACAAGCCCTGTAAAAAACAGGAAGGACGCCAAGGTCAACGCGTGCATTTTGACTCACCTCATCATCATTGTAAGTGGCACGCACCTTTATGTATGCGCGAATAGCGAAATGTCAGACAAATCTTGCCGTCATTTTAATTGAGCTGAATATAGCCCGTTATACGTCTTTGGTCGTACGCAGGCGGTTACGATACGCGAATGACAAAACTTCACTATAAAAAAACCCTAGCAATGGTTAAAACCATAACTAGGGTATGCATTTATGCGGCCCGCGACGGGTTGCTAGTGGATGCCTATTTAGTGATGAAAGCGCTCCGCGGACTGGCGGGCCAGCTCACGGATGCCATCCCAATCTTCCGCTTCCACCATTGCTTTGGGTGTTAGCCAGGAGCCACCTACGCACATCACATTGGGCAGCGATAGATAATCATCGGCGTTGTCGACGGTGATACCGCCAGTGGGACAGAAGCGGGCTTCAGGAATCGGCGCGCCAAACGCTTTGATGGCTTTGGCTCCACCGCTGGATTCCGCCGGGAAGAACTTGAACCGACGGTAACCGTACTGCCAGCCGGTCATTAGTTCAGAAACTGTCGAGACCCCCGGCAGCATGGGCACCGGGCTTTCAACGCCGTAACGATAGAGGGCTTCCGTGGCGCCTGGCGTTACTACAAAGTCAGCGCCAACCTGCTCGGCCTGGCGGTACTGGGCGGGCGTCAGCACCGTGCCCACGCCAATGCTGGCACCGGGCAACGCTTCACGCATACGCTTCACTGCTTCAAGCGCGCAGTCAGTGCGCAGGGTAATTTCCAATACGGTTAAGCCACCCTCTACCAGGGCGCGGCCTAGCGGTACCGCATCTTCCAAACGCTCGATAGTGATGACCGGAATCACCTCGGCTTTCAAGCAGATGCTATCCAGCTCTGCAGTGCGTGTAGAAGGTAACTGTTTGTCGATAGTCATTAGTGAGTCTCCAAGCAACTTATTATTGGCTAAGGCAGTTAGCGCTCAAGGCGCCCAATAAATGGCCAGTGGGCAGGTTAAAAAGGCACGAATAGGCAGTTGACGAACATCGTCGCCACTTAGTGCCTTGGCCAATACGGCGCGTTTATCATCGCCGGTGATATGCAGAATATGCCGCCGTGCCTGATGCAGGCGATCGGCCGAAAAAGTAATCCGGGGTTGCGGCTGACTAGGCGTTCTGACCGCCACTAACAGCTCCTCCGTGGCAAGTGCCAGGGTCAATTCAGGGCTGTCGGGAAACAGTGACGCCGTATGACCATCACCGCCCATGCCTAGAATCACCACGCTGGCAGGCCACGCTAGCGTTTCTGCTTGCTTGGCAACTTCATCGACGCCCTCTTCAGGTGTAGCCGCGCTGCAAGTTAACGGTATAAAAGTGGCCGCCGATGCCTCGCCCTGGAGCAGATGCTCACGCACCAGCTTGGCGTTGCTATCGCTGCTCTGCTCGTCTACCCAACGCTCATCGGCCAGCGTTACATCTACCCGCTCCCAGGGCAGCGATTTGGCCGCCAGCGCCTTAAAAAAAGGCACTGGCGTAGAGCCACCAGAAACCACCAGCAGGACACGCTCCTGGTGGTTTAAATCGTCTTGCAGACCCTGAAACACGGCTTCGGCAAGCTGCTCGGCCAACTGTTGGCGTGCTTGACTCATATTAATAATCCTCGTACCAGCTGCGGCCATCCTGGGTAATCATGGCGATGGAAGCGACTGGCCCCCAAGAGCCTGCGGGATAACGACGCGGCGGCATGTCGCGTTTTTTCCAGCCATCGATGAGCTGGTCGCACCAACGCCAGGCGTGTTCAATTTCATCGCGACGCACGAACAGGTACTGCTGGCCTTTCATGACTTCGAGCAGCAGGCGTTCGTAAGCATCGGGTATCCGCGATTTGGGAAATGCGCTGTTGAAGTCCAAATGCAGCGGACCCGGGCGCAGGCGCATGCCTTTATCCAAACCGCTATCTTTGGTCAATACTTGCAGGGCAATACCCTCCTCCGGCTGCAGGCGAATAATCAACTTATTAGAGGCGATGCCGCGCTGATCCGGGTCGAAGATATAGTGGGGCTGCTGACGGAAGTGAATAACGATCTGCGAGAGCTTCTCCGGCATCCGTTTACCGGTGCGCAAGTAGAACGGCACACCTGCCCAGCGCCAGTTAGCCACTTCAGTTTTCATGGCCACAAAGGTTTCGGTCTGGCTCTGGGTGTTGGCGCCCTCTTCTTCCAGGTAACCCGGCACCGACTGGCCATCGCTAGTGCCCGCGATATATTGACCTCGTACTACATCGCGACCAAGCGCCTCGCCCACAAACGGTTTAAGTGCTTTAAGCACCTTGACCTTTTCATCGCGAATGGCATCGGCATCCAGGTTAGAGGGCGGATCCATGGCGATTAAGCACAGCAGCTGCAGCAGGTGGTTTTGCACCATATCGCGTAGCTGACCCGCCTCATCGAAATAGCCCCAGCGCCCTTCGATACCTACCTTTTCGGCAACGGTAATTTCCACATGAGAGATATTGTTCTGGTTCCACTGGGTGCCAAACAGCGGGTTGGCAAAACGCAGTGCGATCAGGTTCTGTACGGTCTCTTTACCCAAATAGTGGTCGATGCGGTAAATCCGCGACTCGGGGAACACTTCACCAATTGCGTCGTTAATTTCGACCGAGGAGTGCAGGTCGTAACCGATGGGTTTCTCAACCACCACGCGGGACTCATCATCCAGGCTTTTACTGGCCTGCAGGTGACGGCAGATATCGCCATAAATAGGTGCTCCAACGGAAAGATAGACCACCATTGGGCGCGGTGAGCCCTTTCGCCACTGGCGAATGGCGTCGTAACCTTCAACGCTGGAAAAATCGAGTTTTAAATAATCTAGGCGGGCGAGAAAACGCTCGAGGCTCTGCTTATCCTGCTCGCTGCTTTTCAGCCGTTTCTGCAACGCGTCGTTAACCATTTTTCGGAACGATGCAGCGTCGTGCTCATGGCGAGCCAGCCCCATAATGCGCGTGCTTTCAGGCATCAAGCCTTCGCGATCAAGATGGTATAAGGCAGGAAATAGCTTGCGCATGGCAAGATCACCCAGCGCTCCAAACAGCGCTAAATCAATAGCGTGATTCGGATCGCCCAGCGGTGCACCTTGGGAAGCAGTGGACTGGCTCATCGTCACTCCTGTTTATAATTAGGCATCTAATGTAGTTAGATTACCTAAAATCTACCGTAAAGGGGGCATTATACGCAATAATTCGTGTAATTTTACTACAAAATAACCACGGTTTCTGCTCTATCAACGCACTCAGCACTTCATATCAATCCTTCTCCTTCCACTTTTACTCTACGCCCTTGATATACGCCACTGCTACGCCCCCTAAGGAGGAGGTGACCTTGCGCATAATTGGCCACTCTGCGGAAGTTGATAAATAAATGACCACAACAACAATGAGGTTATTACTCGATGGCAACGCTACGCTATTTTATCAGACCGCTACTCACAGCCACTTTGGCTGCCAGCGCTACCCTGCCAGCCTTCGCGTTCGAAGATGACCGCCTAACGATCTGGATGGGCGACAACAAAGGCCAGCAAGGCATTCAGCTGCTGGCTGAGCAGTTTCTTGAAGAGACGGGCATAGAAGTTGAGGTGGTCTTTCCGGATAACCTGACCGACCGTTTTCAACAGGCGGCGGGCAGTGGCCAAGGGCCGGACATCGTGATCTGGGCCCACGACCGGATGGGCGAGTGGGCACAAAGTGGCTTACTAAAACAGGTAGCGCCTAGTGACAGCTTCCGCGAGTCTTTTTACGACTTCACTTGGGAAGCCGCCTTATGGAATGGCGAAACCTACGGCTACCCCATTTCAGTGGAATCACTAGGTCTTATTTATAATAAGGCCCTGGTGGACACCCCACCGGAGAGCTTTGCCGAGCTAATGCAGCTGGACAAGACGCTTTCCCAAGAGGGTAAAAAAGCCATCCTGTTCGACTACAGCGAACCCTACTACGGTTGGACACTGCTAGCCGCTAACGGTGGCTACCCGTTTAAACGAACCGACGCAGGCTACGACGTTACCGATATTGGCGTTAACAACGAAGGCGCCGTGCAAGGTGCAGAACTGCTAGTCGAGCTGATCGAAAGCGACGTGATACCGCGGGGAACCGACTACAGCATCATGGATAACCGCTTTAACAAGGGCGAAGTAGCGACCATGATCAGCGGCCCCTGGGCCTGGCCAAACCTTGAACGCAGTGGCATTGATTACGGCGTCGCCTTGCTGCCCAAGGTGGGCGACGAACGTGCCAAGCCCATGTTTGGCGTTATGACGGCAATGATCAACTCCGCGTCGCCCAATGATTTTCTGGCCGTCGAGTTCCTGGAAAACTACCTGCTCAGCGAGGAGGGTATGCGCACCTTCAACAGCGATGGGTCGCTGGGGGCCGTGGCCCACATCGACTATCAAGCGGAACTGGCCGACAACCCCAATATTGCCGCCACGCTTGAAAACGCCGAAGTTGGCATGCCGATGCCGAACATTCCCGAAATGGGCGCCTTTTGGGCAGCCATGGAGCCCGCGCTGCAAAACATCGGCAGCGGGCGTCAATCACCCCAGGAAGCGCTGGATGCCGCCGCGCGGCGTATGCGTCAGTAGCCACTCGCCTTTCCTTCACTGCCCGGCCATGGCACTCCGTTGGCAAGGCTGGGCAGTTTCGCAGGACATCTTTCATGTTTACCACGAATGCTTCGCGGGGCTTGCCCCGCCACCGCTCTCGCCATCTGGCCGAACGCTATTCCCGCTGGGCAATGCGCAGCTTGATTGGGCTGATGGTGCTGGCCCTGCTTTGGCTGGTGATGGCCTTTTACATGCACGGCCAGTGGGTATTTGCGCTGCTTTTTTTGGTGCTTGGCACGTCGCTGGGCGTGGTGTTCAGCCGACGTTCGCTGATGAGCCACCGGTATATTTTCCCTGCCGTGGCCGGTCTTGGCGTGTTTGTCATTTTTCCGCTGGTGTATACCGTTGGCATCAGCTTCAGCAACTACAGCTCGGACAATCTGCTTAGCCAGGAACGTGTACGCGCACAACTGACCAATCAAACCTACCAGGCAGAAGGCGCTGCCTTTTCCTATTCGCTTTTCCAGGAAGGCGAGCTGGTGCGCCTTTACCTGGAAAGCGACGCTCCTGCGGGCGACAACGACCGGCTACTATCCGCCGCGCTCAACCTAACTAACAGCGAAGTTCGTCGCGTTCCAACCCAAGCCGTAGACACCCCGCCCGAAGGTGAGCCGCTTCCCATGCGCGCAGCCATCCAGGCCCGCGACGCCCTCCAGGCGCTGCGCCTGCAAACGCCCGGGGGCACCGAGCTGCGTATGGCGGGTCTGCGCCAGTTCGCGCCAATGATCGACCGCTATGAGATGCGTGACAACGGCAGCCTCTATGATCGGCAAGAGGATCAGGTGCTGACGCCGGACAACGGTATCGGCTTTTTCGTCACCGAAAACGGAGAACGCATCACCCCCGGGTGGCCGGTGAACGTGGGCTTCACCAACTACACCAAGATTTTCACCGACCCGGATATACGCGGGCCGTTTATGCAGATTTTTGTCTGGACCTTCGTGTTTGCCGGGCTCACCGTACTGTTCACCCTGGCCGTGGGGTTTGTCCTCGCCTCGCTGCTGCAGTGGGATCAGCTCAAGGGCAAGGCGGTCTATCGGACGCTGCTGATACTGCCCTACGCGGTTCCAGCGTTTATTTCGATTCTGATTTTCAAAGGCATGTTCAATCAGCATTTTGGTGAGGTGAACATGATTCTGGAGGCACTGTTCGGCATTTCGCCGGAGTGGTTTACCGACCCCTGGCTAGCCCGAACCATGCTGCTGATCGTCAATACCTGGCTGGGTTACCCCTACATGCTGCTGCTGTGCATGGGGCTGATTCAGTCGATCCCCGGCGATCTGTACGAGGCCTCGGCGGTAGACGGCGGCGGGCCGATCACTAACCTGATGAAGATCACTCTGCCACTGATCATCAAGCCACTCACGCCGCTGTTAATCGCCGCCTTTGCATTCAACTTCAATAACTTCGTACTGATTGCGCTGCTCACTGGGGGCAGCCCAGACATTCTGGGTGCCAGCACGCCCGCGGGCACCACCGACCTGCTGGTGAGCTATACCTACCGCATCGCCTTCCAGGATGCCGGTCAGAACTTCGGTCTGGCGGCAGCCATTGCTACGCTGATCTTCCTGCTGGTGGTGGGCATGTCGGTGGTTAATTTGCGGCTTTCCAAGGTTAAAGTTTAGGAGGTTTACGATGGCGATGGTTCAACCCCGCTCCATTCGCGCAAGGCGATGGGGCGCGCATTTGGCGCTGATCGGCTTTGTGTCACTGATCGTGTTTCCGCTGCTGTTGGTGATTTCAATCTCGTTTCGCGAGGGCAACTTTGCCTCGGGGAGCTTGATCCCCGAGCGCTTCTCTCTTGAACACTGGTCGCTGGCCTTGGGTATTCCCTGGGAGCGCGCCGACGGCAGCGTGATCCAGCCGCCCTTCCCCGTGCTGCTGTGGCTATGGAACTCGATCAAAGTCGCCGTGGTGTCCTCGTTGCTGATTTTGATGCTTGCCACCACCAGTGCCTACGCCTTTGCCCGCATGCGCTTTAAGGGCAAGGAGCCGCTATTGAAAGGCATGCTGATTTTCCAAATGTTCCCAGCAGTATTGTCGCTGGTGGCACTCTACGCGCTGTTCGACCGGCTGGGTCAGTTCGTCGGCTGGCTGGGGATAAACACCCACGGCGCGCTGATTGTCGCTTCCCTGGGCGCAGTGGCGCTGCATATATGGACGATCAAGGGCTACTTCGAATCCATCGACGGGTCGCTCGAAGAAGCCGCCATGGTGGACGGGGCAAGCACTTGGCAGGCGTTTCGCTACATCCTGCTGCCGCTGTCGGTGCCGATTCTGATGGTGGTGTTCATCCTGGCGTTTGTGATGAGCATCATGGAGTACCCCATGGCGTCGGTGCTGCTAGTGGATGAGCATAAGCTCACCCTGGCGGTGGGCGCCCAGCAGTACCTGGCCGACCATAATCAGCGCTGGGGCGACTTCGCCGCCGCTGCCGTGCTCTCGGGGCTGCCAATCACCGTGGCCTTTCTGATCTGCCAGCGTTGGATTATTGGTGGATTAACAGCTGGGGGTGTTAAAGGTTAAAAATATTAAAACTCACGAAGGTGTTTAACTAGCTTGCCCAAACCCAGCAGAGTGCTGGGTTTTTTTGTTTTTTTACAGACTTTTTATGGAAGGTCATGGTGTCATAGCAAATATTAAGAATACTAAACGGCGAGCTGGGCATATGACTCCATTCACACCATGGTTTTACCGTAGCAGGAATGCGTATCGGCACTGGGCACCTGTTTTTAAAATCATCTCGATTCTCTGGGTTGTGCTAGCGCTGTTCATGATGGTGCCTTTCGTCGTACTGCTAATTGAGAGAGACCCTGATGCACCCGCCTTCGGTGTTTCCATTCTGATTGTACTTGGCGCCGCAGCACTTACTTGGTTGCTCACCTACCGCACAGCCTTAGAGTTGAAGCCATGGCAGATGTTTATTCTTACCGCCGCCAGTTGGGTCACCATTAGCGGTTTTGCCAGCCTGCCGCTGGTGCTGGGCGCCCCACAGTTAACCTTCACCAATGCGGTGTTTGAATCGGTATCAGCGATAACTACGACGGGATCCACGGTTCTGGTCGGTATTGAGCACTTTTCCGATGGATTGAAGCTATGGCGAGGGCTCATGCAATGGATGGGCGGCATCGGCATTATCGTCATGGGTATTGCGATTTTGCCGTTTCTTAAAGTAGGTGGTATGCGGTTGTTTCACACCGAGTCGTCCGACTGGTCGGATAAAGTGATGCCACGCACTGGCGGTATTGCCAAAGCGACGCTAACGATCTATGTCAGCCTAACCCTGGTCGCGATTGGTAGTTATTGGTTCGGCGGGATGACGCTCTTAGACGCCACCGTACATGGTATGACGTCGCTTTCTACCGGCGGCTTTGCCAATTCCGACGCTTCCTTCGGCGCCTATAGCGAACAGCCATGGCTGCTGTGGATGGCCAGTTTTTTCATGCTGAGCGGTGCGCTTCCCTTTGTACTGTATATCCGTTTTATACGCGGGTCGCGCAGTGCCCTATGGAATGATCAGCAGGTACTTGGGCTGTTAAAGCTCTTGATGGCCGCGATTTTGCTACTCAGTGTCTGGCGCATCACCCAGGGCGACAACTGGTTTGAATCGCTCACCCACGTTACCTTTAACATTATTTCAGTGGTAACCACCACCGGCTATGCATCGGATGATTACAGCCAGTGGGGGGCGCTGTCGGTGGTCGCTTTTTTCTACCTGACCTTTGTGGGCGGCTGCAGCGGCTCTACTAGCGGCGGAATGAAAATCTTCCGGTTTCAGATTGCTTCTTTAATGCTGCTTAACCAGTTGCGTTACCTCATCCATGCCAATGGTGTGTTTACCACTCGCTATAACCATCAGCCGGTCACCAGTGATATCTCGCGCAGCGTAGTGGCCTTCTCGTTCTTCTTTTTTATCACCATAGCGGCACTGGCGTTGAGCCTCTCTGCCCTGGGGTTGGATTTAGTCACCGCTCTTTCCGGTGCTGCCACCGCAGTCACCAATGTGGGCCCTGGGCTAGGCGATATCATCGGCCCCGCAGGTAATTTTGCCCCCCTCCCCGACGCAGCGAAATGGCTGCTATGTATTGGCATGCTGATGGGGCGATTAGAAATACTCACCGTTGTGGTGTTGCTGACTCCAATGTTCTGGCGACGCTAGCCGGATATCTTGAAGGACGTTCGTGAAGGACAATCGTGTCATGACGTTTAGAAAACCGATGTTCAAACCCTTTGGGCAGATTGCGAACCAGTTGCGCTTGCCAATGCCGTCAGAAATCCTGATTGCACTGGCGAGCACGCTAATTGCTCTGCTAATCGCCTGGGGGCTATATACCTGGCTAGCCTTGGCTAATCTTTCGCTGATTTTTCTTACCGCGGTTCTCGCCAGTGCGGTGTTAGCAGGAAGCTACGCAGCTCTGCTATGTGCCGTACTGGGGTTTCTGACGTTTAATTTTTGCTTCACCATTCCGCACTTTTCGTTAGCGGTGGAAGAGCAAGAGCAACTGCTAACGCTGCTGTTCTTTCTATTAGTCGCACTGGTAGTCGGCAAGCTCGCCGGAGACAGCCGCCAGCGCCTGCTGGAGCTTAGCGCCGCTCGCTTGGCTGAAGAGCAGGAGAGGTTGCGTTCAGCGCTGCTATCGTCGGTTTCCCACGACCTGCGCACTCCGCTAGCGTCGATTATTGGCGCGGCCAGCTCGCTTCGCACTCTTGATGCACAGCTCAGTCAACAGGATCGCTTTGCGTTACTAGATGGCGTATTAAGCGAAAGTGAACGCCTTAACCGCTATATACAGAATTTGTTGGACATGACCCGACTAGGGCATGGCGATATGAAAATCGAGCGCGATTGGGTGGCGTTTGATGATTTAGTCGCTTCAGCGCGGAAGCGACTGGGCAGTGCCCTTGAAGGTTTCCAAGTCGAGCAGCACTGGTCAAAAGAGCTACCACTACTTTACGTTCACCCCGCCCTGATTGAGCAAGCGCTGGTCAACGTGCTTGAAAATGCGGCGCGCTTCTCACCACCTAATGGCCATATCACTATCGAAGCCCAATGTCGTGATGATAAAAGGGCTGGAGACCCGTCCATCTTATTGTTTTCGGTTACCGACCAAGGCCCTGGCATACCCGAAGCACTACGCGAGCGCGTGTTCGATATGTTTGTCACCGGTAACGACGGCGATCGCAGCCTGCACGGTAGCGGCCTGGGGCTGGCGATTTGTCGGGGAATGCTTGGCGCCCACGCGGGTCAAATCCACGCAAGCCCTGGGCCTGACAATGTTGGCACCAGGATTACCATGACGCTGCCCCTATCGGCACCCAGCAAGGACGCCGAGAATGAGCACTGATCAAGCGCGCGTATTAGTCATTGATGACGAGCCGCACATTCGTCACTTTTTGCGTATCAGCCTCACTTCTCAAGGGTTTCAGGTGATTGAGGCCTCCAGTGGTCGCGAGGGGTTGGAAAAACTCAATGCTGATGCCCTCACCGCTAATGCAGACATCGTTTTACTGGATCTTGGTCTGCCAGACATGGATGGACAGCAAGTGCTCGATTCTATCCGCAAGCATAGCGAGGTGCCCGTGATCATTGTTTCGGTGCGCGGCCATGAGGCTGAAAAAGTGCGCGCCCTGGATAACGGGGCGAGCGACTACGTTACCAAACCCTTCGGCATTCAAGAGCTGTTGGCACGTATTCGAGCCCTATTAAGGCGGCGCGCCAGCCCAAGCGCTCAGCGTTTCCAGCATGGCGGTTTGATAGTTGACCTGGCCGCTCACCAAGTAAGCTTGCACGGCGAGGCCGTTCATCTAACACCTAAAGAGTTCGCCGTGCTGGCCCAGCTTATTGCTTCAGCTGGGCGAGTGGTCACGCAGACCCAGCTATTACGACAGGTATGGGGCCCAACTCACCAGGAAGATACGCATTACTTGCGCATAGTGGTGAGCAAGTTGCGTCAAAAGCTAGGTGATGACCCCCAGTCCCCCTCCCTTCTGCAAACTGAACCCGGCATTGGTTACCGACTCTCTTTTGAGCCTGACCGTGAGGACAAGACCGTATGAAAATTATTATTCTCGGCGCCGGCCAGGTCGGCGGCACACTGGCAGAACACCTCGCCCGCGAGGAGAACGACATCACCGTCGTTGACACTGACGCCAAAAAACTGCGCGAGCTGCACACCAAAATCGATATCCGCACGGTCACCGGGGCAGGTTCCTACCCGATTGTGTTGCGCCAGGCAGGCTGTGAAGACGCCGATATGTTGATCGCTGTCACCAACAGCGACGAGATCAATATGATCGCCTGCCAGGTCGCCCATACGCTGTTTCGCACCCCGACCAAAATTGCCCGGGTGCGCGCCACCGCGTATTTGACCCGTAAAGGCCTTTTTGCCCACGAAGCGATCCCCATTGATGTACTGATCAGCCCCGAGCAGGTGGTCACCGATCATGTACGTCGCCTGATTGAGCATCCCGGTGCCCTGCAGGTGCTGGAGTTTGCTGGTGGCCTGGTACAGCTGGTGGCGGTGAAGGCGTTCTACGGTGGCCCGCTGGTGGGTCAGGACTTGGCCTTTTTGCGCCGCCATATGCCCAACGTGGATACCCGCGTAGCCGCCATTTACCGTCGTAACCGACCAATTATCCCCCGTGGCGATACGGTCATCGAGGCTGACGACGAGGTGTTCTTCCTCGCCGCCCGCCGGGATATTCGCGCAGTGATGAGCGAGCTGCGCCGGGTCGAGCGGGACTTCCGTCGGGTCGTGATCGCCGGGGGTGGCAATATCGGCGAGCGGCTGGCGGAGCATTTGGAGCATAGCCACCAGGTCAAGATCATCGAGCACAGCCTGGAGCGCTGCACCACCCTCTCCGAGCGACTGGATCGCACCGTGGTGCTCCACGGCAGTGCCACCAGCAAGCGCTTGCTGGAAGAGGAGAATATCGAAGAGTGCGATATCTTCTGCGCGCTGACCAACGACGACGAGGTCAATATCATGTCGTCGCTACTCGCCAAGCGTTTGGGGGCGAAGAAGGTGCTGACGCTGATCAACAACGCCGCCTATGTGGACTTGGTGCAGGGGGGCGAGATCGATATCGCTATTTCTCCCCAGCAGGCGACCATTGGCAGCCTGCTGACCCACGTGCGCCGGGGCGATATCGTCAACGTCCACTCGCTGCGCCGGGGCGCCGCCGAGGCCATTGAAGCCATCGCCCACGGCGACAAGCAGTCATCAAAAGTGGTAGGCCGTACCATCCGCGATATCGCACTGCCCGACGGCACCACCATCGGTGCGATTGTGCGCGGCAAGGAAGTCATCATCGCCCACGGCGATGTGATGGTTGAGAGCGGTGACCACGTGATTCTATTCGTGATCGACAAGCGCCGCATTCGCGACGTGGAGCGCCTGTTCCAGGTCGGCTTGACGTTCTTTTAACTGGCGCTTTTGAGTGGCTAAATCTCGACCGCGCGGCCAATAAACTCAATCGGCCCGGTGGGCAAGCCAGTTGGTGAGCCGGTTTCGTCTTCCAGCGTTAGCTCAAATAGCTGGTTATCCTCAAGAGGCGGCAGTTCATCCAAGCGCAAACGGATCGGCTGCCCTGGCTCCACTAAACCCAGCGATACCGGGGCCTGCCACTCATCTGCTTTGGTCCAAAACTCAAGCGCTTTACCTTCAGGTACTTCGAAAGTACCCAATGGGATCAGCTCGATTTCCTGGCGCGATGAGGCCTGCACTACCCAACCCGCTGACTGCGTTTGCGGAGCAAGCAGAACCACCATGTACTCGGGGGTCGTCGGTTCAGTTACTTCATTGGCCAGCATCACGCCCAATACTAACGCCGCCGCTAAGCCAAACCCGGCAGCGCCGCGCCAAAGCGGCAGGCTGTGCAGCATGCGGCGAGGTCTTGGCGGCACGACAGAGGCAGGTCGAGCACGCTTAGCAAGCGCTTCCCGTGACGCTAAGCTGCGCTCAATACGCGGCCATAAATTGTCAGAAGGCGTTACCGGGTCGGTGATAGCGGTATAGGGCAAGAAACGCTCTTCCCAAGCCATCACGGCTTGTTGCAATTCAGGCTCGTTAAGTAGCCGGGCCTCGAGCGCCTTACGCTGCTCTAACGAAAGCGTACCCAGCACGTATTCACCCGCTAAAGTATGGTCGTCTTGGTGTTCGTGCTGACTGGGGCGGCTCATGCCATACACTCCCGTAGGCGCAGCAAACTGCGTTTGATCCAGGCTTTTACGGTTCCCAGCGGCGCGCCGGTATGCGCCGCAATTTCCGCATGACTAAGGCCGTCAACATAGGCATGGAGTACGCAGTTACGCCGCTCCGGTTCAAGCGCTTCCAAACAGCTATCCATCCGCTGGCCGGTTTGCCAATCGAAAGCTTCATCGGCAACGGAGGCGTGCTGAAAATGTTCATCGAGATCTAATTCGGTGGGATCGTGATTATCAAAAGTGACTTCACGGTCGCGATAACGGATGGCGTTCAGTGCCAGGTGACGCGCCACGCTAAATATCCACGTCCGCGCGGATCCTTTGGCGGGATCAAAACTATCGGCACGTTGCCAAATATTAAGGCAGGCATCGTGGACAATATCCTCGGCCATACCACGATCCTTGACTATTCTTATGACTACGCCTAATAGTCGGGCACCTTCATGAACATAGAGTTGCTGCAAGGCGTCATGCTCGCCACGGGCACAGTTGGCTAATGCCGCAGCATGATCAAATTCTGAAGACACGTCAGTCAAACCCTAGCTCCCTGGTGACGGCACCGACGCCAGTCGTCGTTCTCGCAGACAGCATAGCCGCTGGGGACTCGACAGACGAGCCCCCAGCGGAATTAACATTCCAGTCGACTTATTCAGCAGCCCAGAAGATATAGTCCGCCTGGTAGGTCACTACCGCGGTGGCTCCGTCGTGATCCATATCGCAGGCCACGTCCGGGGCAACGCCACCCTGGGTGTTCAGGCGCTGAATGTAGCTAACACCGCTCATGGCGCCTTCGCCTTCAGCCGGGTTGGCTTCCACCAGTTGAAGTGGAATGTTGCCATCACCATTGGCAGCCGTGGCTAGCTGAGTGCCGGTAATTTTTGAGCCATCCAACGCTTCCCAGGTGGCTGGCGGGCCATAGTAGCTTCCTACCTGTGTGCCTTCGCTGTCATTAAGCGCAGCGTGGGGGCCTTTGAATACCCAGCCCATGTTGCCGTCGTCTTTGGCTTCGCACATGTAGGTAATAGCGCCAACGCCAACGGTTTCGAGGGCGACGGTATTACCGTCCGGCACCTGGACTTCCGCGGGCGTCATGTCTGCCAGCGCGACGTGACTGAAGGATACAATCAAGGTAGCGGCAAGTGCTGCACGCGTAAGAGGTTGGATGGTCATTTTCAGTCTCCTAAAAGGTTTTTTATCAGCCGCCTTAAATAGCGCCTGTATAGGGATTACCCGCGAGGAGACGTATTGGATGCACTTTTATTGAAAAAAAATAAGATGGCCGATTATTGGCTTACCCCATCTACCACCACCTGCCGCGGGCAGGCACTCCCCTTAAGGTCAAAAAGATGGCAATGCTGGCCCGCTAAACCCAAGTCGATCGTTTGGCCTTCGGTTAGTTGCGTTAAGCCATCCAAACGCTGGGTTAAGGTAGCGTCGATGCCGTCTACCTGCAGATGCGCCAGGGTTTCGTAACCCAGCTTTTCCGCCACCATTAATCTCGCCGTCAGCCGAGCCTCCGCCTGTTCGGGCGATACAAAATCTTCTGCCCGCAATCCCAAAGTGGCGCCATCACCGGAATGGAGGTGCTTGCCATTGACCGCCACCGTCAGTGTCTCCCCGTTAGGCAAACGCACCACCGTTTGGCGCTCACCTGGGTCGACTACCGTAACCGGGAAGGTATTGATGCGCGGCGAGCCGATAAACTCCGCTACCTCTAAGGTTTTGGGAAAGTGATAAAGCGAGAGAGGCGCGCCTACCTGGGCGATTCTTCCCCGGGAAAGCAGCACAATGCGGTCAGCCAGCGTCATCGCCTCCACTTGGTCGTGAGTCACGTAGATCATGGTGGCGTTCAAGCGCTTATGCAGCGCAGCGATCTGCACCCGCATATCCACCCGCAGCGCGGCGTCCAGGTTAGAGAGCGGCTCATCGAACAGAAACACGGCAGGCTCTTTGACCAGCGTGCGGCCAATGGCTACCCGCTGGCGCTGACCGCCGGAGAGGTCTTTAGGCTTACGCTCCAATAGCTCGGTAAGATGTAGCATCTCGGCGGCGTGCTGGACGCGGCGGCGAATTTCCGCTTTGTCGGTGCGGGCCAGCTTCAGGCCAAAGGCCATGTTCTCGGCCACGCTCATGTGCGGGTAGAGGGCGTAGGATTGGAACACCATGCCGATATCCCGTTCCTGGGGCGGAATCTCGTTGATCCGCTGGCCATCCAGTTGCATATCCCCTTCGCTGATATCTTCAAGCCCGGCAATCATGCGCAGCAGCGTGGATTTTCCGCAGCCGGAGGGGCCAACAAACACCACGAACTCGCCGTCTTCGATGGTGAGATCGATATCCCGCGAGATTTCCACGCCATCAAAAGATTTACCGATACCACTTAGTGTTAGACGTCCCATGGTGCGTTCTCCTCAAGCTGGGAGCAGCGGGCAATGGCCACGCCATAGGGCGGAAGGGACAGTTGCGGAAGCGACAGCTGATTGCCCTGCCACTCACCGGTTAGCCACACTGGGGCACCGGCAATGGCTTCAGCGCCTTCAGGTGCCGAACGGGTGACCGTTTGACCGCTAAAATTCAGAGCAATTAGTAACCGCGTTTGCTGGTAGGTGCGCTCAAGACAGAGCACATCGTCACGCACAGCGTGATAGCGCACATCGCCCTTCACCAACGCAGGCTGAGTACGGCGGAAGGCTAAAAAATCGCGGTAGGCATTGAGCAATGAATCAGTATCGTTATCTTGCTGATCAACGGCGAGGGTAGCATGAGTGTCAGGTACCGGCAGCCAGGGTGTGCCACGACTAAAGCCCGCGTGACGAGCATCGGCCTGCCAGGGGTGCGGCGTTCGGCAGCCGTCTCGGCCTTTATAGGCAGGCCAGAAGGTAATACCCGCAGGGTCAACCAACTGTTCAAACGTCAGCTGAGCTTCGGGCAGCCCCAACTCTTCACCTTGATAAAGGCATACGCTACCGCGCTGGGTGAGTAGAAACACCATATAAAGGCGCAGCTTATCCAGCTGCCCTTCCGCCTGCCAGCGAGTTGCCAGCCGCGTCACGTCGTGGTTGCCTAGCGCCCAGCAGGGCCAGCCATCGCCAATACGCGCTTCCATTTCGGTTAGCGTTTCGTGCAAGTAGCCTGGGTCGGATTTGTCGGTAAGCAGGTTAAACGAGTAGCACATATGCAGCCGCTGGCCGCCCTGGGAGTACTCCGCCATCACGCCCAAGGCGTCGTCGTCGCCCACCTCGCCCACGCTAGTGGTGCCGGGATACTCATCCAACAGAGCGCGCAGCCGCTCCAGAAACACCAGGTTCTCCGGCTGGGTTTTATCGTATTGGTGGAGCTGGTAGCCGTAGGGGTTGTCGGGGCGAACGCCTAGAAAACTTTCGATCATCTCCTGGCGCGGCGGGTTATCTTTTAGCTCGCCGTGGGTGCAGAAGTTCACCGCATCCAGCCGGAAGCCATCCACGCCCCGCTCTAACCAGAAGCGCACTTCCTCCAGCATGGCATCGACCACCGCAGGCGTGCGGAAATTTAAATCCGGCTGGCTAGCCAGGAAGTTATGCAGATAGTACTGGCAGCGGCGGGTGTCCCACTGCCAGGCGCTGCCACCAAATACAGATTGCCAGTTAGTGGGCGGCGCGCCATCGGGTTTCGGGTCGGCCCACACGTACCAGTCGGCTTTGGGGTTATCGCGACTTTGGCGACTCTCTTCGAACCAGGCATGCTGGTCGGCGGTGTGCGACATAACTTGATCGATGGTGACTTTTAGCCCTCTGGCATGGGCACCCTCGACTAAACGGTCGAACTCCTCCAGGGTGCCAAACATCGGATCAACATCGCGATAGTTGCTGATGTCGTAGCCGAAGTCTTTCATCGGTGAGGTAAAGAACGGCGACAACCAAATCGCATCGACGTTAAGCGAGGCGATGTAATCAAGTTTGTCGATCACGCCTTTTAAGTCGCCAATGCCGTCGCCGTTGCTGTCCATAAAGCTGCGCGGGTAGATTTGATAAATCACAGCGCCGCGCCACCAGTCGGCCCCTTGGCTGCCAACGTAGTGGGAAGTAGAGGTTGTCTGCATCATTGTTTTGTCCTTGCCATAGTTCTTGTCACAGTTCTTGACATAGTTCTTGCTGGTTACTTGGCATGATGCAGGGTTGCTCACAAGATAAAATCCTCCCCCCAGGGTGACTCTGGGCGTAGGCGTTAGGAGTAGCCCGTCTGTCGACTTATTCCCCCTGAATATGCGCCAGCAACTGTCCCGCCAGGGCAATCGCTTCGTCGCGGCGTCGAATATTCTGCTTTTGATAGAGGCTGCGGATATGGGTTTTGATGGTGGTAGGCGCCACCGACAGCTGCTCGGCGATCTGCTCATTGGAAAGCCCGGCATGAATCAGCCCCAGGATTTGCCACTCCCGGCGAGTGAGCGGCGAAGTGCGGATCAGCTCGGGGACATCTGGCCGGGCGACAATATCAGCGATCACCGTTTCATCCAGCATTAAGCGTCGGGCGCTGCCAAAATCCTTCTGGCGCCCCGCAAGCGACAGCAACCGCTCTGCCCTCGCCTGCTCTAAGGCATCCAAGGTGCCGCTGTCGAGCAACCGATTGAGCAACTCCCCAAGGGGTTTGCCCAGTCGCAGAAAGCTGCCCACCAGGGCGGTGCGGGAAGCCAAGCTCAGCGCTTGATGCATATGCTGGCAGGCATGCTCTTCTCTTCCTGCATACCACGCCGCTGCCGCGAGACAGATCTGGTTGCGGTTGGCATCCGTGACCAGCCCCAAGCGCTGAGTGTGCACTTCAAGGGCCTCTAATAGCATGCAGGCTTCATCAAAGCGCCCCAGCAGCGTGAGCGCCCGAGCGTGGTTGCGCACATTGCACTGGGAAAAGTGGTTGGTGGCCCCTTCAGTAATGGGGGACGGCGCTTCCTGGCGCCAGCGCTCTACCGCATCAAGATCCTGGGTGGAGTGCCACCAGGCCAACAGGGTAGCGTGAGCATTCGCCACCCAGTCAATATGGTAATCCCCTTCTGCGAGAATTTTGCGCAGCCGCCGAATATGGTCAGCGCACTGGGCTTGGTCGCCACGGCTTTGGGCGATTTTGGCCAGTTGGATATGACACTGAAGTGTCCAGCGCTCCCCCTGGTTATCCAGCACGGCGATGCCTTTCAGCGCGGCCTGCTCGGCTTCATCCAGCCGGTGCCACTCCCAGAGTACCTGACTGCGAATGCGGTAGAGAAACTCCGCCACGGGCAGGTGCTCAAGCTCCGCGCGCTCCAGGTGGGCAAAGGCGCGCTCCTGAATATCGTAGGCGGCCTGTAGGCGCCCCTGAGCCACCAGCGTCTCCGACTGATGGCAAAACGACCAGAGCAGCAGTTGATGATCGCCACGCTGGCGGGCCTGACGCTCTACCTCGCGCACCCGCTGCAGCGACTCTTCCAAATAGCCCAGCACAAAGCGCGCCTCGCTTAAGATGGCAGTGGCAGTCAGCGGCGTGGAAGCTAAATAGCGGGCGGGCACGGCTAGCGCTTGCTCGGCCAGCGGTGCGGCTCGCTCGGCATCGCCCTGGTTAATCGCTAACTGGGCGCGCAGCGTAGCGAATTCAGCGCTGAGCAACTGCCACTCTGACGCGTGCAACTGTGCTTCAATCCAGCCAATTACGCGTGCGGTAATATCAAACTGAAACTGAGCATGGGAGACCCAGCCATAGAGCAGCGTGTGTTCCGGACAGGTAGAGAGCCGCGGCTCACCGAGCAGGGCGAAGCCCTTGGCCAACAGTGAATAGGCGCCGCTTGCCAGCAAGGCGGGTCCATGGGCGGTCAGTAGGCTTGCCACATCATCGGGGGCCTCGGCGAGTATCGCCTGGCGCAGAGCCATCACCGGATCGTTCAAGGCTAACCACGCCTGGCTTGCGCGCTGGTGCAGCACTCGCTGGGTGGCCAAACTAAGCTCATGACGGCGATGACGGAGGTACTCGCCAAACAGTCGTTGAAAGCGGTACCACTGAGCATGCGGGTCTGGGCGTTCAATAAATAGCCCCGCTTGTTCAAAGGCCTCCAGGCGCTGGGTCAAGCGCTCCCCTTCCAGTAGTCGGGCCATAAGCTCGGGGGAAAAGCGCTCCAGCACCCCCAGTTGCAGCATTAGCTCTCGCTCTTCCAATGGCAGTGCAGCGGAGAGCAGTTCGTCAAACCAAGCGGCAAAGTCTGGGTGGGCACCACTTAACCGGTCAACCAGGGCGTCAAACCCTGCCCGCGTGGTGGTGCGCTCTACCAGCCAGCTCAACGCCATTACCCAGCCACCGCTTCTGCGCAGTGCACGTTCCAGGCTGACTCGCGTGGGGGGAAAGCTCAACTGTTCGGCACACAGGGTTTGCGCCTCTTCACTGTCAAAGGCCAACGCGTGAAGGTCGATCTCTTCCAGTTCACCTCTTAGCCGCAGGCTTGCCAAACCCAATGCTGGCCTTGAGCGGCTGGCCAGCGTTAACGTTAGCCAAGGCGGCTGATGACGCAGCCAGTGGGCGATCCCAGCTAAGATATCCGGGTGGCTAAGGTGCTCAAAATTATCCACTACCAAACGGCACGGCGAGCGCTGCTCAGGCAATTCGCCAAGCCAGCGCTCTAACTGCTCCACGCAGTCTCCATCGTCTGCCACGGGTGAAAGCCGTATGTGCTCGATTAACAGTCCATCGAGCGCTGCCTGCCAGTAGGCTAAAAACCGCACGGGTTGGTTGTCGCGCTGATCCAAGCCTAGCCAAGTGGCCTCTTGCTCCAGCGCGGTCAGCCGCTCAGCCAGCAGCGTGGTTTTGCCATAGCCTGGAGGCGCCTGCACCATCAGTAAGCGGACACGTTCATCTAACCCGAAACGGTCATTAAGGCGCGGCCGGGCCACTACACCAAGCGGTAGTGGCGGCGCTTTTAATTTCTCTTGCAGTAGTGACATAAACGCTCCTGAGCAACCCTGCTATCCCTCCATAAATACTATTCACAAATTCTTTTAAAGCTATAAAAAAGCCCGCGACATGTCGCGGGCAAAGTGCATTGGAGAAGAAACAGTTAAACGCTAACCAACTTACATCGATTTAGAACCATACCTCGGTCTGAACGCCGAAAGTCCACTGACCACCGGTAAAGCCTTCGTTGCCCAGTGAGCTGGCGCCGTAGTTGTTAAGGTCATCATCCCAATCACTGAAGGTAGTGAACAGACGAATCTCAGGACGCTGCCAGAAGCCGCCGACTTCAGGCTTGAAGGTGGGGGCAATCGTGAATTTACTGAAACCACCATCAACGGCGTTACGACCGCTGTAACCCTGAGGATCCAGATCCATCCACTGATAGCCAGCTTCGTACTGCATTTCGAAGTTCTGGGTTAACTCGTTGGCCAGACGCACGTTGAGTCCTGCCCAGTTGTACTTATCGCCCTGGGCATAACGATCTTCGCTGGTTTCAGCCAAAATGGAGGGAGCAACGCGCCACTGCGGAGCAATATAAGTGGTGCCATAGAGCGCTAGACGTGTAGCGGTAGCGTCGTCGGTGAGATCACCCCGTGAACCAAGACTTTTGGTCTCGGCGCCTAACCCCTGGCCATGCAACACGGCCGCTTTGAAACTACCCTCACCCATACCGAAGAAGCTGTCGCCATGATAAGCAATCATGGTGTGGAAACCGGTATCGGCAGCGGTTTGGCCGACATCAATGTCGCGCTCGTCGTTGTCTGCAGCGGACATACCGTTGATCATCCACTGCCAGTTGCCGAAGTAGTTGTTGGAGGTCAGGATCAGGTTGTCGGTGTCGCCTTCAAGGCCGGGGTTCTCGCGGTCAATGATCGGATAATCAGAAAAGCTACGACCATAAATCGAGAGGTTAGACTTCCAGTTGTCTGCCAACTGCATGTCGTAGATACCGCCACCGGTACCGGCCAGGAAAATCACATCACTGTCGAGCCAGTGGATATCGAAGTTATCGCGGTCAAAGCGCTTACCGGCCCAGATAGAGGCGTTTTCAAATGCGCCGGTAAAGCTGGGAAGGTCGCTGAATTCAGCAAACACTTGGCGCACGTTGAGATCGGACTCGCCGCCAGTCCAGTCATTGCTGGAGGTCGTGCCGTCTGCAATCATGGTGCGATAAAGCGCTTTGGCGCCGTTATCGAACTGCATACGGTAGTTGAAAATCGCTTCAGCGTAGGTGTCCGGCTCATTACCTAAACGGCCAACGGCGCCGCCCTCTCCACCCGCGGGTGTCAGGTAAGGGCCAGCATTTTCGCTTTTACCATCTTCGCCAATCAACAAGCCTGAACGCGCATAAACGTTAAACGAGAACCCCTCTTCGCCATCGGCGTAACGCTCCACCCGGGCCAGACGCTCTTCGATCTCCGCGTCGCTCTCTGTCGCCACGGCAGTCGACTGTGATTGCTCGGCAATCTCGGCACGGCGCTCGGCGGCATCAGCGCGCTGTTCCGCGGCTTCAATGCGGGCTTCAAGCTCGGCAAAGCGTTGTTCCATGGTCATTTGTGCCGAAGCAACACCGCTCATTCCCAAGCTGGCGGTGGCAATCGCAATGGCTAACGGCGTTTTAAATGTCATTTTATGCATTGTTTTGAGTACCCTATTGTTATTGGCAAGCGGTTGTTTATTAGCGCCTGTTTTTAAGCGTCTGCCTGTAAGCGCTTTTGCCTAAATCGATTAAGATCGAATCGATAACACTTCCCTTGCACGGTTCACCCAGGGGGCAGTGGCTTTGCTGCTAAACGCCACGGCGCTTAAGGAAAGGTAGCCAAAACTTAATCGATTAAGTCTCTTTTTACCAACGGCTAGTTGCTAATTAGCGACTAATGTCTAAGGAACGATTTTATTTAGTGAAAACTGAATAATGTCGTTAGACAAAAGTCGCTATTGAACTTCCTCGATCAAAGCGGCTAACTGAGCATCACAATCTTAATCGATTAAGATAAAGATTAAGAGAGCAATTGAACAAACGTTGAGTTTGTGAATTAACGCTAATTTAGAAGCCACACACACCATCCACAACAATAAACGTCGAGGTACGCCGTTATGAAAAAGACTTTAATCACTACCGCCATCGCAGTAGCCAGCACGCTTAGTGCAACAAGCCAAGCTCAGGCTGAAGAACTCACCATTTCCTGTGGCGCAGTCGGCGCAGAGCTGACGCTGTGCCAGGAAGGCGTACGCGACTGGGAAGAGAAAACCGGCCATAGCGTCGATGTGGTTTCAACGCCCAACTCCTCCACCGAGCGCCTTTCGCTCTACCAGCAGATCCTTTCGGCTAACTCCAGCGATATCGATGTGATGCAGATTGACGTGGTGTGGCCTGGCCTACTCGCCAATCACCTACTCGACCTCAAAGAAGTGCTTGGCGATGACGCCGCTGCCGGGCACTTTGACACCATTGTCACCAACAACACCATCGATGACCGTTTAGTCGCCATGCCGTGGTTCACCGATGCGGGCGTGCTCTACTACCGCGAAGACTTGCTGGAAAAGTATGGTCATGACGTGCCAAAAACCTGGCAAGAACTCACCGAAATTGCCCGCGAGATCAAAGACGCCGAGCGCGCTGAGGGCCAAGACGGTATGCAGGGCTATGTCTTCCAGGGGCGCTCCTATGAAGGTTTGACCGTTAACGCCCTTGAGTGGGTAGCCAGCTTTGGCGGCGGCACAGTGGTGGAAGCCGATGGCGAAATTAGCATTAACAACGAACACGCCGCAGAAGCACTCGACCTAGCCGCATCGTGGATTGGTGATATTTCGCCTAACGGTGTGCTCAATTACACCGAAGAGGAAGCGCGCGGCGTCTTCCAAAGCGGCGGTGCCGTGTTT
Organism: Halomonas sp. ATBC28; assembly: GCF_005937175.1. NCBI lineage: Bacteria > Pseudomonadati > Pseudomonadota > Gammaproteobacteria > Oceanospirillales > Halomonadaceae > Halomonas > Halomonas sp. ATBC28. The sequence goes on from NZ_VCQL01000013.1 coordinate 101,754, forward strand.
ATGCGCAATTGGCCCTACGCCTGGGCACTGGCCCAAAGCGAAGACAGTGACGTTCGCGGCAAAGTAGGTGTTACCCAACTGCCCGCAGGTGGCGAAAACGGCCAAAGTGCCGCTGGCCTGGGCGGCTGGAACCTGGCGGTATCGCGCTACAGCGAACACCCCGAGCTGGCCGCCGACCTGGTCGCCTTCCTGACCGGTGAAGAGGAACAGAAGCGTCGCGCCATACAGGCCTCTTACAACCCCACTATCGACGCCCTCTACCAGGATGACGAAGTGCTTGAAGCCGTGCCCTTCTTTGGCACCCTTTACGACACCTTCGTCAATGCGGTCGCTCGCCCCTCTGCCCCCACCGGTGATGCTTATGGCCGGGTGAGTAACGCCTTCTTCAGCACCTCCCATGACGTGCTTTCCGGCACTAAAGATGGCACTCAAGCGGTCGCTGATCTTGAAGACGAATTGGCTCGCCTGAAGCGTCGCAACTGGTAACCCTGGAGCCTTTCCATGTCGACCTCCATCAAGCATGATGACGCGCCCGCCGGGGCGCGTTCTTTCACTACCAAGCCACGCCGAGGCACTAAGGTTCGCCGTCAGCGGGTTAAAGCCGCCTGGCTCTTTTTAGCCCCCATGCTGATTGCGTTAACCCTGGTCGCTGGCTGGCCACTGGTGCGCACCTTTTTTCTCAGCTTCACCGATGCATCACTGTCAGATTTAGGCGCTGCCAATCTGATTGGCTTCGAGAACTACCTCGTCTATGACGATGGCCGCTGGTATGGGGTACTGGCCGACTCGGTGTGGTGGCAGTCGGTATGGAACACCGTCTACTTCTCGGTGGTGTCGGTATCCCTGGAAGTAGTATTCGGGGTGATTGTGGCGCTGATTTTGAACGCCGAGTTTAAGGGGCGCGTGATTGTGCGCGCTGCGGTGCTGATTCCCTGGGCAATCCCCACCATCGTTTCTGCGCAAATGTGGGCATGGATGCTCAACGACCAGTTCGGCATCATCAATCACCTGCTGATGAGCGTGGGCATTATTGATGCCCCCATCGCCTGGACGGCGAACGCCGCCTACTCCATGTGGGCGGTGATTATGGTCGATGTGTGGAAAACCATTCCCTTCGTGGCGCTGCTGGTGCTTGCGGCTCTGCAGATGCTGCCCAAGGATTGCTACGAGGCCGCCGAGGTAGACGGTATTCACCCGCTGCGGGTGTTCTTCAAGGTCACCCTACCGCTGATTACCCCGGCGTTAATGGTCGCAGTGATCTTCCGCCTGCTGGATGCGCTGCGTGTCTTCGATGTTATTTACGTACTCACCTCCAACTCCACCAGCACCATGTCGATGTCGGTCTATGCCCGCCAACAGCTGGTCGAGTTTCAGGATGTCGGTTACGGCAGTGCTGCTTCTACTCTGCTGTTCTTGATCATTGCCCTGGCTACCGTGGCTTACCTCTACGTTGGGCGTAAACAAATCCAATTGGGAGGTGACTAATGAGTACTCGTCAGTTGGCCAAAATAGCCAAGCGCATCGGGTTTTGGGCGCTGATTGTGCTGATCATGGTGTACGCCGTTTTCCCGTTCTACTACGCGGTAGTCACCTCGTTAAAACCGTCGAGCGACCTTTTCCGTGTCGAGCTTTGGCCTTCGAACTGGAACTTCGATAACTACATCAGCATTTTTAGCCAAACCAGCTTTCTGCGCGCTATTTTCAACTCCATTGTGGTGGCGTTTAGCGTGGTGTTTATTGCCCTGCTACTCGGCATTACTGCCTCTTACGCCCTGGGCCGCGTGCGCTTTCGGGGCCGCTCCACGGTGCTGCTGGTGATTCTTGGGGTGTCGATGTTTCCTCAGGTGGCGGTGCTTTCGGGACTGTTTGAGGTGATTCGTGCGCTCAACCTTTACAACAACCCCGCCGGGCTGATTTTAAGCTACACCATCTTCACCCTGCCCTTCACCGTATGGGTATTGACCACCTTTATGAAGCAGTTGCCCATGGAGCTGGAAGAGGCCGCCATCATGGACGGCGCCACGCCCTGGGTAACCATCACGAAAGTATTTCTGCCGCTGATGTGGCCCGCCATGGCGACCACCGGCCTGTTGGCATTTATCGCCGCGTGGAACGAGTTTCTGTTTGCCCTCACCTTCACGCTGACCGACGCCCAGCGCACGGTGCCCGTCGCTATTGCGCTGCTGTCAGGCGGCAGTGCCTACGAACTGCCCTGGGGACCGATTATGGCCGCTTCTGTGGTGGTCACGGTGCCACTGGTCGTATTAGTGATTATCTTCCAGCGCCGCATTGTGTCAGGCCTTACCGCAGGCGCCGTTAAAGGATAAGGAATTTTTATGTCAACGTTGGACTCTACGATGCAAGACAACACACTCTGGTGGCGCGGCGGGGTTATCTACCAGATCTACCCGCGCAGCTTTATGGATAGCCGCGGTGACGGTATTGGCGATCTTAACGGTATTACCGAAAAACTCGATTACGTTGCCTCCCTCAATGTGGACGGCATTTGGTTATCGCCATTTTTCACCTCGCCGATGCTCGATTTTGGCTACGATATTAGCGATTATTGCGACGTCGACCCCATGTTCGGCACCCTGGAAGACTTTAAAGCGCTGCTGGCAAAAGCCCACTCGCTGGGCCTGAAGGTGATGATCGACCAGGTGATTAGCCACACCTCGGATCAACACGCCTGGTTTCAGGAGAGTCGCCAAAACCGCAACAATCCTAAAGCCGACTGGTTTGTATGGGCCGACCCCAAACCGGACGGCACGCCACCCAACAACTGGCTATCGATTTTCGGCGGCCCGGCGTGGACGTTTGATTCCCGCCGCCAGCAGTACTATATGCATAACTTCCTGACCAGCCAGCCGGACGTTAACTTCCATAACCCGGAGGCACGTCAGGCGCAGTTGGATAATATGCGTTTCTGGCTGGATCTGGGCGTAGACGGTTTCCGCTTGGATACCGTCAATTTCTACTTCCACGACGCCGAGCTGCGCGACAATCCGCCGGTTCCCAAAGGCGAAGCTAAAACCCTGGGCGCACCGGATAGCAATCCCTACACTTGGCAGCGCCATGTTTATGACCTTAGCCGTCCGGAGAATCTCGACTTCTTGAAAGATCTGCGGGCGCTGATGAACGAATACCCCGGCACCACGACCGTGGGCGAAATTGGCGACGATAACCCGCTGGAGCGCATGGCCGAGTACACCGCCGGTGGCGACAAGCTGCATATGGCCTACACCTTCGACTTGCTCAACACGCCCCACTCTGCGCGCTATATTCATGAAGTGCTGGAGCGCTTTCAGCGTCTGGCGGGCGACGCCTGGCCCTGCTGGGCAACCTCCAATCATGACGTCGTACGCAGTGCCACCCGCTGGGGTGCTGGCGAAGACCCCACCGCCTACCCTAAAGTGGCGCTGGCCATGCTCTGCTCGCTGCGCGGTAGCGTCTGCCTGTACCAAGGCGAAGAGCTCGGCCTGCCAGAAGCCGACGTGCCCTTTGAGCGCATCCAAGACCCCTACGGCAAAGTGCTCTGGCCGGAATTCAAAGGTCGCGACGGTTGCCGCACGCCAATGCCCTGGAACGGTAGCGAACATGGCGGTTTTTCCAGCGTTGAACCCTGGCTCCCCATAGCGGCCAGCCATCGGGATATGGCGGTCAGCCGCCAACAGGATGATGCCAACTCCACCTTGAATGCGCTGCGCAACATGCTGGCCTTCCGTCGCCAGCACCCGGCGCTGTTCGATGGCGACTTAACGCTGGTCGATGTGGGTGAAACGCTGCTCGGTTTTACCCGCCAAAAAGCGAATGAAAGGCTGTTGTGCGTTTTCAACCTCACCGCTGACACGCAGACGGTTAACCTGCCGCTAGCGATAGACAGCGATTTGCAGGGCCACGGCTTTACCCCCCAGCGCGACGGTGACAGCCTGACGCTACCGGGGTATCAAGCGGCCTTTATGCGCGTCGTCTCATAAGCTCTAAACAACAACAGGCCGACCCAGAAGACATAAGCATTGAGGTCGGCAAGGAGTTACCTATGGCAAGTGTTACGCTTAGCAAGATCAACAAAGTGTTTGGCAGCGATCACATTATTAACGATGTGGACCTACATATTGGCGACGGCGAATTTGTGGTTTTCGTTGGCCCCTCCGGCTGCGGCAAGTCGACCCTTTTGCGCCTGATCGCCGGTTTGGAATCGATTAGCGATGGCGACCTGAGCATGGATGACACCGTGGTCAATGACTTGCCACCGCGGGAACGCGGTGTGGGCATGGTGTTTCAATCCTATGCGCTCTACCCGCATATGACCGTTTACGACAATATGGCGTTTGGCCTGAAACTGGCCAAGACCGCCAAAGAGACCGTGCACGAACGGGTCATGAGCACGGCAAAGATTTTGCAGCTTGAAGAGCTTCTGCACCGTAAGCCAAAAGCCCTTTCCGGGGGCCAACGCCAGCGGGTGGCCATGGGCCGAGCCATGGCGCGTGAACCGCGTATTCTGCTTTTTGACGAGCCGCTCTCCAACCTGGATGCCTCGCTGCGGGTACAAATGCGTAACGAGATCGCACGGCTGCATAACCGCCTTGGTTCCACCATGATTTACGTGACCCACGACCAGGTGGAGGCCATGACCCTGGCCGACAAAATTGTGGTGCTCAATGGCGGACACGTTGAGCAGGTAGGCAGCCCCCACGAGTTGTACCAGCGCCCGGCGACGAAATTCGTTGCCGGGTTTATCGGCTCGCCCACCATGAACTTCATGCCCGCAGAGTTACTCGCTGGTGACGCCAACGGCTGTCGTGTGCGAGCCGTAGGAGTTGGCGAGCTCGCCCTGCCCCAGAATGTCCAGCAGCGGCAAAGCGGCGAAGCATTGACCCTCGGCATTCGCCCAGAGCACCTATGCTTAGCGGCACCCACTGATGACAACTGCTTCGATATCGTCAATGTCGAGTATTTAGGTAACGAAGTTTACGTCTACCTTGAGCCCAAACAGGGCGACACGCTGTTGATCCATCGCAGCGAAGCACCCAGTCAGTGGCAGGAGGGTCAGCAGGTATCACTGGCAGCGGATTGGGAAAAAGTACACCTGTTTGATGAGAGCGGTGCAGCACTGACGTTATCCACTCAACAAGCAGCGGCTTAAGCACAAGAGTCAACCAAGATACCCGCTTTAACGACCCTCTGTGTGTGCCTAACCTTCCCTTCGCTTATCATGGGGAGTGGCAGCACACAGCGGGTCGATTTTATTATGCACATCCTTTGAATAGCTAATCTTCAATTATTAAAAAAGCCTGTATAAGGAAGTACCGTGACTGATCAGCGCCGTATGACACTCAAGGATCTTGCGCAGGAACTCAACGTCTCCACTGCCACAATTTCCAATGCCTTTAACCGGCCGGATCAGCTTTCTCCAGCCCTGCGCGAACGCATACTCAAAGAGGCGAAAAGGCTGGGGTACAGCGGCCCTGACGCCAAAGCGCGCAGCCTGCGCACCGGCCGCTCGCGGATTATTGCGGTGATTCTTGCGGAAAGCCTGACCTACAGTTTGAACGACGCCGTGGCCAGCGAGTTTTTATCAGGGGTTGCCGAAGTTCTTGATGCCCACGGCCACACGCTGCTGTTATTGCCGGGTCGCGGCCATGCCTCACAGCCGCCGGGCTCCGCCAATATCGCCGATGGCTTTATCGTTTATGGATTAATGCCCAACAATAAGCTGCTCGATGAACTGCCCGCCCAACGCACCCTGGTGGCCGTCGATTTTGATATTGAAGGCTGCCCGACGGTGCATATCGATGATACAGCTGCTAGCTATAAAATCGCCCAGCATGCGCTTAACCAGTTGCCCAAACGCCCGGCGATTATCAACCTGCGCTTAACCAAAGAGGTCTGCAACGGCCGCGTGACGGCCGAGCACACGCTGCTGCCCAACACCAGTACCATTAGCCGTGCCCGCCTTGAGGGCTTTCATAACGCGCTGAGTGAGCAAGGTGTGGATGTGGCGCAAGTGCCGCTCTGGAATATCGAGGAGAATACCTTTGAGGTGTGCTCGCCGGTGATTGCCGAGATTCTCGACCAGCCACTAGAACAACGGCCAGACCTGCTGCTGTGCATGTCTGACCGTATTGCACTCACGGCGCTAACGCTAGCCGAGCAGCGCGGTATACGGGTGCCGGAAGAGTTACGCATTACCGGGTTCGATGGCATTGCTGAAGGACAGTACCGCGCACCGCGTTTAACCACGGTGCGCCAGGATAGCGTGGGCAAAGGGCGAGTCGCAGCGCAGATGATTCTTGGCCGCATCCCCCTCGCCCAGCAGTTGCTGCAAACTGAGCTGCTGCTGGGCGACACCTGCCCTTAGCCCTTAGGAGGGTATTACTTAGCAGTCGCCTGCATGGCAAGCGCAGTATCCAGCATACGGTTGGAGAAGCCCCACTCGTTGTCGTACCACGCCATGATTTTAACCAGACGGCCATTCACGCGGGTGTGATTAGCATCGAAGGTCGATGAGTTGGCATCATGATTGAAATCAATAGAGACCAGCGGTTCAGCGTTGACGGCCAATACCGGAGAGTTAGCCGCGGCCTTCTCAACGATGGCATTAATCTCTTCTTTAGTGGTATCGCGACTGGCACTAAAGGTCAGATCCACCAGCGAGACGTTGATCACCGGTACGCGAACGGCTAGGCCATCAAATTTACCCGCCAGCTCTGGTAGCACCAAGCCCACCGCTGCGGCAGCACCGGTTTTGGTCGGGATCATGGAGTGCGTTGCACTGCGCGCCCGGTAGGGGTCAGAGTGGTAAACATCCGAGAGGTTCTGATCATTGGTGTAAGCGTGCACCGTGGTCATCAAACCGTTTTCGATACCGACTGCATCGTTCAACGCTTTCGCGACCGGCGCTAGGCAGTTGGTGGTGCAGGAAGCATTAGAGACAACCGTGTGCTCAGCGGTCAACACTTGGTCATTAACGCCATACACAATCGTCGCATCAGCGTCGGGGCTGGGTGCGGAAATCAGCACGCGCTTGGCACCCGCTTCGATATGCTTGGCCGCCGCCTCGCGCTTGGTAAACAACCCGGTGCACTCCATCACCAAATCGATATTCATCGATGCCCACGGCAACTCCGCTGGATCGCGCTCTGAGGAGATGGCGATACGATCACCATCCACCGTGATGCTCTCGGCGTCGTGTTCTACCTTAAAGGGGAAGTGGCCATGCACGGTATCGTGACGCAGCAGGTGGGAATTTAGCGAGGGGTCGCCGAGATCGTTAATGGCGACGACCTGTACGCGGTCACGGTAGCTGTTTTCGTAAAGGGCGCGCAGTACATTGCGGCCAATACGGCCAAATCCGTTAATCGCAACTCTTATTGTCATGATAGCTCCTCAATTGACCAATAGTAACAATCTACACCTTTAGTAAAAAAATTACTAAAAATACGTATTTAAGCGTCATGAGGCCGATAAACAGCGTTTCAACCGCCCCAAAAGGCTAGTAAATATCCAATATGTAGTAAAATTACTATATAAACGCTATCGTAGTCCAATACTAAATTGCCCACAATCCCCTTACTCAAGGAGAGCGCCCATGACGAATGCAACCTCGAATACAGCAGCACCGGCGTCTACCAACCCTCATTCCCATACGCCTTTAAGGCGCACCAAAATTGTTGCCACACTCGGCCCCGCCAGTGATCGCCCCGGCGTGCTGGAAGCGATGCTAAAAGCCGGTGTGGATGTGGTGCGGCTTAACTTCTCCCACGGCTCGGCAGACGACCACCGCCGTCGCTTAAGCGAAGTCCGCGAGATCGCCGAACGCCTTGGCCGCAGCGTTGCTGCGCTGGGCGACCTGCAAGGGCCGAAAATTCGTATTGCGCGTTTTGTCGAAGGCGCCGTCAACCTCGATGTCGGCCAGGCATTTGTCTTGGACATGGCGCTGGACGCCAATAGCGGCACTGCAGAACGCGTCGGCTGCGACTATCAAACACTGGCCGATGATGTCGTTGAGGGCGACCGTCTACTGCTCGACGATGGCCGTTTGGTACTCGATGTCACTCGTGTAATTGGACAAGAAGTGCATACCCGCGTTCACGTGGGTGGCAAGCTCTCCAACAATAAGGGCATTAACAAACAGGGAGGCGGACTCTCAGCGCCCGCCCTTACTGAGAAAGATAAGGCCAATCTAAAAACCGCTATTGAGATTGGTGTTGACTACTTAGCCGTCTCCTTCCCGCGCAGCGCCGCAGATATGCAAGAAGCCCGCGAGCTGCTTGGCGAAGCCGGTAAAGAAATTGGCCTGGTGGCTAAGCTTGAACGCGCCGAAGCGGTTGCCGACGATGCTACGCTGGATGGCATCATTGAAGCCTCTGAGGCGGTCATGGTGGCCAGGGGCGACCTGGGCGTTGAGATTGGCGACGCCGCGCTGATTGGTACTCAGAAGCGCATTATCAAGCACGCACGCACACTCAACCGCGCCGTCATTACCGCCACCCAAATGATGGAATCGATGATCGAGTCGCCGCTGCCCACCCGCGCCGAGGTCTTCGACGTGGCCAATGCGGTGCTCGACGCCACCGATGCAGTGATGCTCTCTGCGGAAACCGCCGCAGGTGACTACCCGGTGGAAACCATCGAAGCGATGAACCGTGTTTGTCTGGGTGCCGAGCGTGAGCGTCTCGCTCAGGAGTCAGGCCACCGTATTCATGAGGGCTTTGAGCGCATCGATGAAACCATCGCGCTATCGGCGATGTATGCTGCGAATCACTTATCCGGCGTCAGCGCCATCGCTTGCATGACCTCCACAGGCTATACACCGCTGATTGCATCGCGCATTCGTTCCGGCCTGCCTATCGTAGGGTTGGCTCACAGCCCTATCGCCCAGCGGCGTATGGCGCTCTATCGTGGCGTGGTTTCAATTCCTTTCGACACCACCGAGATGGATCCGGCCAACCTTAACCAAGAAGCATTGAAATGCTTGCAGGCACAGGGATTTATCCACCCTGGCGAGCATGTCATTCTCACTCGCGGCGACCATATGAATGCCCATGGGGGCACTAATACGATGAAAATCCTTGCCTTTGATAGTGAGTAACGGTCTAACCTCTGTAGCGAGCTTTTAGCTTTTGCGACCTTTAAAAAGAAAAGCCACTCGGCCATAAGACCGAAAGGCAATAGAACCATGAGGGAAGTGACGAAATGAGTGACGCGCAACCGCCCCGCCAAGCTATCCGTACGCTGCAACCGCGCAAGCGTATTGCGCTAATTGCCCACGATGGCAAGAAGAGCGAAATGCTTGAGTGGGCAACTCGCTGGAAGGATACGCTGAGCCAGCACGAATTGATTGGCACGGGAACAACGTCTAAGCGGCTTAAAACCGCGTTAGGGTTAGAAGTCGAGGGTCTAATGAGCGGCCCTCTGGGCGGTGACCAGCAGATTGGCGCACGGATTGCGGAGCAGCGGCTGGATGTACTGATCTTCTTTTGGGATCCCTTCTCACCCCAGCCCCACGACCCGGATGTCAAAGCGTTGCTGCGTTTAGCGGCGCTGTGGAATGTACCCGTTGCCTGCAATGCGGCGAGCGCCGACTTCCTGCTCTCCTCGCCCTACTTGAGCGAGAGTTACGATATGTCGATACCAGATGCAGCAGCTTGGGCCCAGGCGCGCACGGTTTAACGCCGGTGCAGATGACGCGCCACCACCTGCAGCCCGCTCTCATAGTGGCCGTTCATGGCGGCTAGGGCACAGCGCAATGTTAACTCGGCAATACGGTCATAATCCTGTAGCGCCGAGTTCACTGGCTGAGGAAGGAAATCCAGCAGCCGGTGATCACCAAAGGTGGCCAGGCGCATATTCTCCGGCAGACCGCCGCGCTCCAAGAACACATCAAACACCCCTTCCATCAGCGTATAGGACGCTGTCACCAGTGCGTCGGCACCGCCCTGTTCATCCAGCAATTGAATCGCTAAACGCGCCCCTTCGCTACGTTCATAGTGCGACCCGGTAAGATAAAGCGGTTCAATCATGCTGCCTTCAAGGGCCGTCTGAAAACCCGCCCGCCGCTCGCAGCTAACCGACAGATCCGGCATCGCTTCCAACCAGGCAATACGCTTGGTCGCCGCGCCGATCACCGAACGGGTCAACGTCTTAGCCGCCTCCTGATCGTTACTCACGACACTGGCAAAGCGCGTCGGGTTGAGGCCACGGTCCATCCCCACCACGCACCATCCCTCGTCTACCAGGTCGGCATAAAAAGTATCGTCGCTGGGCAAGCAACTGGCGGTTATCAACACCTCACAGCGTTGCGCACGCAGCGCCAACGCGAGTGTCCGTTCACTCTCTGCACAGTCATCTGAGCTTACGATCAACAGCTGATAGCCCTGCTCCCGTGCACCCCGCTCCAGGCGTTTGGCTAGGCGAGCATAACTAATATTCTCCAAATCCGGCACGATAAGCCCCAGCAAGCGGCTTGCGCCCCGGCGCAGCGCAGCCGCCTGAGGGTCAATGTGATAGCGGTGTTGCCGCACCACCGCCATCACTTTTTCAATTGTCGCTGAGCTAATGCGGCGCTGCTCGGCCTGACCATTAATGACGTAGCTAGCAGTTGTGCGCGAGACGCCGGCTAGCCGGGCAATATCGGCAAGTGTCATGCGGTTTCCCCCTGGTGTGACCGGGCAGTTTATCAGCAAGTTAGCGCCTACCAGACCAAAGTCTAAAAGCTCAAACCTTGTGTCATTCAGTGAATCGATTCAGCATAGCACTATGTGCAGATTTAATAGCACCATACCCAGATTTAATGGCAAGGATAAACCGACTGAAACGGCACGGTTCATCTCATTGGCATCAACGCCATTACCATGATCATTTAACGACGATCACTTTATGTACACGACGCTGCGTCGACGCTGCCCCATTAAAATGCCGACAGTGCGCGTTTACAGGAGAATACTATGTTGACACTCGGCCCCGATGACATCTTGCTAGGCCGCCACGCCGACAGCTGGCAAACCGCGCTGGACAGTGCCGCTGAGGCGCTGGTTGAGGCCGGATTGGTTGAGGCCGAGTACCGCGACGGCCTACACGCCCGCGAGGCACAATCATCAACGTTTCTAGGAAACGCCATCGCAATACCCCACGGTACACCGGAAAGCCGTCAGTATGTGAAGCAGACAGGCGTGCGCGTGTTGCAGTTTCCACAAGGGATCGAGTGGCACGACGGCCAGCAGGTGCACGTACTGGTAACGATTGCCGCCCAGAATGATGAGCACCTGGATATTCTGCGCCAGCTCACCCATGTGCTGGATCGCGAAGGCGTTTCCGAGCAACTGGCAAACGCCACCTCCGCGGCAGATGTAGCGCGGCTGCTTTCGAAACCAGCATTAGAACCGCGCCTGGATGCCGACACCCTATGCGTCAACTTTCCGGCACGCGACCCACAAGAACTCGCTCTGGCTGCAGCCGCCCGCTTACGCCAAAGCGGCTGTGTCGATAACAGCTTTATTTCCGCCGTCGCCGCGGCACAGCCGACCTGGTTAGGTAAAGGACTGTGGCTGGCTAGCAGCGCCCAGGGCGTTAATCAGCCCGCGCTTGGGGTGGCCACACCTGCTGAACAAACCCTGGAAAGTGCTGGTCATCCGGTGCATGCGTTGTTCTGCCTGGCCGCCCATGGCGATGCCCACCGCCCCCTGCTAGAGCAACTGATGGCGGTGTTGGAAAACAGCGAAAGCCAAAGCCTGGTGGGCAAAACCAGCGATCAGCTGTTAGCCACCCTGGCGGGCGAAACCGCAAATACCCAAACCCGTCGGGTACGGGTGCTCAACCCCCATGGGTTGCACGCTCGCCCCGCCAAACAGTTGGTACAGATAGCGCGCGCCCAGGCCATGCCGATTCAGGCACGTTTGGAAGAAGGCAGCGCCACCCCGGTTTCCGCCGCCAGTCTAACCAAAGTGATTGGCCTGGGCGCACGCCGCGGCCAGTGGCTGGTGCTGTCAGCCGAGGGTGAGCAGGCAAGCGCGGCGCTAGAGGCCGTCGCCGAGGCTGTTGAATCGGGCCTGGGAGAAAAAGTAACGCCCTTTGACGGCGGCTTTGATAGCACGCAGGAAACGAGCACCGCTACACCGGCCGTTGAGCCCCTCGCTGCCGATACGCCCCACACCGGCGTGGCCGCCTCGCCGGGCTTGGCCATTGCACCAGTATTTGTCATTCGCCCGATGCAGTTCGAGTACGCCGAGCACGCAAGCGACGCTGAACACGAAATCAGCCGTTTAAATAGCGCGCTGAAAGAGGGCGCCGCCCAGCTGCAGACATTGGTGCATAACGCCCCCGGTGGCGAAGTCGCCGATATTCTTTCAATGCACGAAGAGATGCTCGACGACCCGGAGCTCCATCACGCGGCGACGGATGCCATTCGTGAAGGGCGCTCAGCGGAAGCGGGCTGGTGGGAAGCGATTGAAACCGCGGCCCACGCCCAGGAGATGCTCGCTGACCGCCTGCTGGCCGAACGCGCTGCCGACCTGCGCGACGTAGGTCGTCGGGTGTTGGGCGTACTCTGCGATGTGACGCTCCCCGAACCGCCGGATCACCCTTATATTCTGGTGATGGACGATATCGGCCCTTCCGATGTGGCCCGGCTGGATACTTCCCGTGTCCGCGGCCTGCTTACCGTTCGCGGTGGCGCCACGGCGCACAGCGCTATTCTGGCCCGTGCACTGGGCATTCCCGCCGTGGTGGGCGCGGGTCAAGCGGTGATGGCGCTTAACAACGCCAGTATGATGATTCTGGATGGCGAGCGTGGCCGAGTGACGTCGCAACCTTCCGAAGAGCGCCTACAGCGTGCCGAGCAGCAGTTACTAGACCTCCAGCAGCGCGAAGCCGATGCCTGGGAAAGCCGCTTCGAGATCGCCCAAACTCGCGATGGGCACCGTGTCGAAGTCGCCGCCAACCTGGGCAACACTGCCCACGCCGCTGATGCAGTGGAGCGCGGTGCTGAGGCCGTTGGCCTGCTGCGTACTGAATTCCTGTTTATGGCCCACGCCAGCGCACCAGACTTAGCCACTCAGATTAGCGAGTACCGTCAGGCAATTGATGCCCTGGATGGCCGCCCGCTGGTAGCGCGCACATTAGATGTCGGCGGTGATAAGCCACTGCCCTACTGGCCGGTACCCCAAGAAGACAACCCCTTCCTGGGTCTGCGCGGTATTCGCTTAGCGCTGACACAGCCCGATGTGCTCGAGACCCAATTGCGCGCGTTATTGATGGCAGGCAAGGATAGTCCCCTGCGGATTATGCTGCCGATGGTCAAAGATATCGCTGAGTTCCGCGCTGTAAAAGCCATCTACGATCGCCTACTCAAAGAGATCCCTACTTCCCAGCGCGCCACCGATGTGCAGTTGGGGGTGATGATTGAAATACCCTCTAGCGCGCTGCTGGCACCCAGTCTTGCCGCCGAAGTCGATTTCTTCTCGGTAGGCACCAACGACTTGACTCAGTACACCCTGGCTATCGACCGCGGCCACCCGGAACTCTCTGCCCAAGCCGATGGTTTGCACCCTGCTGTGCTGCGTTTGATTCAAATGACCGTGGCGGCTGCCCATACCCAAGGCAAATGGGTCGGCGTGTGCGGCGAATTGGCTTCAGACGCCGTGGCCATTCCGGTACTGGTAGGCCTTGGCGTGGACGAGCTCTCCGTCAGCGCGCGGCAGATCCCGCTGGTCAAAGCCCGCCTGCGCGAGTTTGACTTCGCTGATGCCCAAGCCAGCGCTCAGTTAGCGCTGAATCAGGCGACTAGCGATGAAGTGCGCGATGCACTGGAGGCGCGCTAATGGCCCGCGTGCTATGCATTACCCTGAACCCGGCACTGGATTTGGCGTTTACTCTTGACGCCTTGGTGCTAGGCAGCGTCAACCGTCCCACCAGCGCGCAGTTAGAAGCGGCAGGCAAAGGCGTTAACGTTGCCCGCGTATTGGCAGGCCTTGGCCACGACGTCACCGTCAGCGGCTTTTTAGGTGCCGATAACGACGCTCCCTTTCAATTGGCATTTACCCAGTACTCCCTGACCGACGCTTTTGTGCGTGTGCCGGGGGAAACTCGTATCAATGCCAAAATTGCTGAACAGAGCGGTCGCGTTACCGATATTAACGGCCCCGGCATGCCCATTGACGCCACGCATCTGCAAGTGCTGATCGACACGCTAAATACTGAGCTTTCCAGCGCGACGCCACCCCAGGCGGTCGTTGTGGCAGGCAGCCTCCCCCCGGGGCTGTCACTGGACGATTTCAGCGCGCTGTTAAACCACTTAAACGCCAGCGGCGTACCGCTCTGGGTAGATACCAGTGGCCCGGCACTCAATGCGGCCATAGCGACTCACCCCGCCGGTGTTAAGCCTAATGAAAACGAACTGGCAGAGTGGGCGAGCGAAGATATGACCTCATCCGATGCTCGCTTGAATGCGGCTAAACGGCTGCATAAAAGCGGCATCGCCCATGCGCTGATTTCAGCGGGTGCCGAAGGGGTGTTGTGGGTTAACGCTCAAGGTGCCTGGCACGCCACACCTCCTAAGGTTACCGCGACGAATACCGTTTGCGCTGGCGATACCTTTGTCGCGGGCATGCTCCACGGCCTGCTGACTCATCAGAACGGCCAGCAAGACGCTGAACAGACGCTGCGCTTTGCCACCGCGCTCTCGGCCGAGGCCGTGCGCCATGTTGGCGTGGGCAACCCCCACGCTGCCGATTTCGATTCACTCCAACAACACACCCGGATACGGCGTCTTGACGACACCATCACCGAGGGAGCCACGCTATGAATATTATTCTGATTACCGCCTGCCCCAGCGGCATGGCGACCACCTTCCTCGCGGCTAAGCGCCTGGAACAAGCCGCCCAGCGCCAAGGCTGGTCGGCGCATGTGGAAATGCACGGCGAAGTCGCGCCGCTCCAGGCCGCTACTGCCGAGCAGATCGCCAATGCCGATTTGATCGTGGTCGCCGCCGATCACGTGCCTGCCCCAGAGCGCTTTGAAGGCAAGCGGCTATTCCAAGCACCGATTGCCAGCGCACTCCCCGACCCCAGCGCTTTTCTAGCCCAGGCTAAGCGTGAAGCGCCGATTTATAGCGCACCTGCCCCCTCTACTATTAGCACATCTACCGCTGCAAACAGCGCGGGTGGCAAGAAAATCGTTGCTGTCACTGCCTGCCCCACCGGCGTGGCGCATACCTTTATGGCCGCCGAAGCACTCGCAGAGGCGGGCAAAGCCATGGGCCACGCCATTCGCGTGGAAACCCAAGGCTCGGTGGGCGCACAAGATAAATTGACCGAAGAAGAGATCGCCGACGCCGACGTAGTCGTATTGGCCTGCGATATCGACGTTGATCCATCGCGGTTTGCTGGTAAACGCATCTACCGCACCTCTACCGGCAACGCGCTGAAAAAACCACGCCCCACCCTTGAAGCTGCGCTCAGCGAGGCCGCCATAGAGAACGGCAGCAGCAATGCGGGCACAGCCAATAAGAGCGTCAAAGAGAAAGGCGTTTACAAGCACCTGCTCACCGGCGTTTCCTTTATGCTGCCGATGGTTGTGGCGGGCGGCCTGCTGATTGCGCTCTCCTTTGTGTTTGGCATTGAAGCCTTTGAGCAGGAAGGCACCCTGGCCGCCGCGCTGATGCAGATCGGTGGCGGCACCGCCTTTGCCCTGATGATTCCCGTACTGGCTGGCTACATTGCCTACTCCATTGCCGACCGCCCCGGCATCGCACCGGGTATGATTGGCGGCATGCTGGCGGCTAATATCGGTTCCGGCTTTATCGGCGGCATTTTGGCCGGTTTTCTGGCGGGCTACGTGGCGCTGACGGTTACTCGCCACGTCAAACTGCCCTCCAGCATTGAATCCCTAAAGCCGATTCTGATCATTCCGCTAGTCGCCAGTTTGGTCACCGGCCTAACCATGATTTACGTGATTGGCGAACCGGTCGCGGCGCTGCTTAGTGCCCTAACCAGCTTCCTGGAATCCATGGGCTCCACCAATGCGGTGCTGCTGGGCATTCTGCTGGGCGCGATGATGTGCTTCGACCTGGGCGGCCCGGTTAATAAAGCCGCGTATACCTTTGGTGTGGGCCTGCTCGCCTCGGAAACTTACGGCCCCATGGCGGCGATTATGGCGGCTGGGATGGTACCTGCCATTGGTATGGGGATTGCCAGCTTTGTAGCGCGCAACAAGTTCTCGGCACCGGAGCGGGAAGCGGGCAAAGCCTCTTTTGTACTGGGTCTCTGTTTTATCAGCGAAGGCGCGATTCCCTTTGCGGCGAAAGACCCGCTACGCGTTATCCCCGCTTGCATGGTGGGCGGCGCACTCACAGGCGCCCTCTCGATGCTGGTAGGCGCGCAACTCATGGCTCCTCACGGTGGTATCTTCGTACTGCTGATTCCCAACGCCATTACCCCGGTACTGCTCTACCTTGGCGCTATTGTGGCTGGCTCGTTGGTGACGGGTTTAAGCTATGCGTTTATCAAACGTGATGCGGCCCAGGTAGCACTCGCCACCTAACCGCTGTTACCAAAAAATGAGGGCAGGCGAACATGCCTGCCCTTTTAAATACGTCGCTTTACGCATTTAGTACCTCTTTACGCCACTTATACCCTCTACTCTTTGTCATTTTTTATGTAGTATTTTTACATAACCTACTTTTTGATCACCAATTCACCTATAACAAACGGATCATCCTATGTTTCAGCTCACTCGCAGTGTTACCTGGCAGGCACTTGAACGCTTGCGCGACAAAACCGCAAACGACCGCATTCGTGACTACTTCACCAATGACCCGCAGCGCTTTGAGAAAATGAGTTTACGGGTGGGCGGTCTGTTTCTCGACTACTCCAAGCACCATGTCTCCGATGAAGTGCTTACCAAGCTGATTGAGCTAGCCGACCACTCCGCACTGGTACAGCGCCGGGCACAGATGTTCTCCGGGGATATTATCAACGTTACGGAAAACCGCCCGGTACTGCATACGGCTCTGCGTCACTTAGGCGATGAGCCGGTATATGTGGACGGCGAAGACGTTATGCCGGAGATAACCCGCACCCGCGAGCAGATCAAGCTGTTCTCGGAAGCGGTGCGCAGCGGTGAATGGAAAGGCTACAACGGCAAACGCATTAAAGATGTGGTCAATATCGGCATTGGTGGCTCGGATCTTGGGCCCAATATGGCGGTTCGCGCACTGCTCAAATACCGCCACCCGGAGCTGCACTTCCACTTCGTTTCCAATGTGGACGGCACCCATATTCAGAAGGTACTTTCGCGCCTCGACCCCGCCACCACGCTGTTTATCGTCTCCACCAAGACCTTCTCTACCCAGGAGACCCTGCTTAACGCCAAAACCGCGCGGCGCTGGTTCCTGGAGAACGCTGGCGAAGACGCCGACGTAGGCGCGCACTTTATTGCCGCCTCCACCAACCGCAAAGCGGCCATGGAGTTCGGCATTCGCGAAGAGAACGTGTTCGAATTCTGGGCTTGGGTGGGCGGCCGTTACTCCATGTGGTCGTCCATCGGGCTGCCGATTGCGCTGTCGATCGGTTTCGAAGGCTTTATCGAACTGCTGGAAGGCGCTCATGAGATGGATAACCATTTCATCAACGCGCCCTTCTCGCAAAACATGCCCGTGCTAATGGCGCTGATTGGTATTTGGTACATCAACTTTATTGGCGCCGAAACTCAAGCCATCGTGCCCTACGACCAGGCGCTGAACCAACTACCCTCTTTCCTGCAGCAGCTGGATATGGAGTCTAACGGTAAATCGGTGGATATTTTCGGTCACCCGGTGAATTACAAAACCGGCCCGATTGTCTGGGGCCAGACCGGCTCCAACGGCCAGCACGCTTTCTTCCAGTTGCTGCACCAGGGCACGCGCTACGTACCTATCGACTTTATTGCCTCACTCAAGCCCGAGCCCGGCGTTGAAGACCACCACTTCGCACTGCTGACTAATATGCTCGCCCAGGCCAACGCCTTTATGGAAGGCAGCCAAGGGGACAGCAAAGAGCTCAGTCAACACGACCCCTACAGCTGCCCCGGCAACCGTCCTTCCAGCACCCTACTGCTGGATGAGCTAACGCCAAAAAACCTGGGGGCACTGATCGCGCTCTACGAGCACAAGGTGTTCGTGCAAGGGGTCATCTGGAACATCAACTCCTTTGACCAGTGGGGCGTGCAGCTTGGCAAGCGCATCGCCGGTGAAATCAGCGAACGCATCGACACCAACGCTGCTGACTTCGACACCTCAACTCAAGGTCTGCTGGAACTGGTTCGCGCTCACTTCCCCAATGGTGGTAGCGGCGAAAAGGAAAGCGCACCGGCCAGTGCCGATAAGAAGCCATCACGGAAGAAGCGTTGAATGGATAGGGTAAATCGATAGAAAACAACGCCGTGGCTTTCACAAGCCACGGCGCTTCGCAACCCTGGAACCTTCGGTTTGTAATAAATGACTAATTCCAGTAACTCGGTTCCCGTTGTCTAAGCTTTCCCCTTAAGACTCATCCGGAATTAGATTCAACAAATCGGTGACACCAATATCCACACCGGCTTGGGAGAACAAAGTAGATGCCTGCCCGCGGTGGTGGGTTTGGTGATTGAAGAAGTGAACGATCAGGCTTGAGTAGCGCCGTTTTGAGGCCACTCCTTTTATGTTGTGATAACTCAGCGTGGTACTCAAATCGTCGTCTGTCAGCGCCGATACCCAGTTAATAATCACGGTATCGAGCCATTGGCGATGCGCTTTCAATCCCTTCAAGTCATCAAAGAGAATCTGATCAAGACGCTCTGGCGTAGGTAGTGCCACCATTACTTCAAGCGTCCTTGCGGAAGAAGAGGCGTGTGTTGCAAACCGTTTGAGCCAAATCGTGTCGGCTACCGCGATGTGGTTCAGTGTGCCAAAAATCGAGCCGAAGAACGCGCCACGCTCTTCAGCTAGTTCAGAGGCGCTCAGCTTACCGGCGGCATCATAGAGGTTAGTGTTCATCCACTGGTTATAAGTGGCTAACTGTTCGAAGTGTTGTTGAAGTGTCATGAGTTAAGACCCAAAAGCAGCATCTATTTAGAACGTTTGAAATATGGGGGAAGAACAGCATCACCGCCCGCCTGCTACATCAATGAATGACCCCGTTACATAAGAGGCTTCGTCCGAGAGCAACCAAGCGATGGTATTAGCCACTTCTTCAGCGCTACCGCCACGCTGCATAGGAATCTGGGGAGCTAAACGATCAACCCGCCCTGGTTCTCCACCATCGGCATGCATATCAGTGTAGATAAAACCGGGGCGAACGGCGTTAACACGAATCCCCGAGCCAGCAACTTCGCGAGACAACCCCTTGGTTAGGGTATCCATGGCACCTTTCGATGCAGCGTAGTCAACATATTCAAAGGGCGAGCCTGTTTGCGAGGCAAGCGATGAGACATTGACGATTGCACTACCTGCTGGGAAGCGCCTGACGGCTTCTCTGGAGCACAGAAAACAGCTGACCACATTGCTATTAAGCACTTGGTTGAAGCGCTCAAGGTCGATATCGACCAGCTTGGATTGAGTAAACAGAATGCCTGCATTGTTAACCAAATGTGTCACCTTGCCAAAGCGCTCTTCTGCTGCATCAAACAGGCGGATAACGTCAGCTTCACTGCTAACATCCGCTTGACAGGCAAACGCTCGACCACCCGCTCGAATAATGCAATCAGCCACATCATCTGCCAGCTCCCTATTAGCAAGATAGTTCACGCACACTGCATAGCCTTTTGCGCCTAGCAATTTTGCGGTGGCCGCTCCGATACCTCGGCTTCCCCCTGTCACGATGACCACTTTCGACATAACGTTTCCTCGCTGGCTCTTTAGTCACAAACCCACCTTGCACATTAAACCCACGATAGTTCTTTGGGTAGCGCCCTTTTAGCTACTGCAAGTTAATTAATTGACTGGCTATTGATTTCTTGCCACCTTACAACTACTGTATATAAAACCATATCAAAAGAGGTGAACCATGACATCTCTTGGAACACCAAGCTCCTATAAGGGTCGCGGGGCAACGTACGATCCGCACAATCGTTTTGCGCCTACCCGCAGCGAGGAGGAAGATGACGGCTGGTGGCGGGAAGAGGCCTCTACGACTATCGCCACCGAAGTGCGTGAGGAGGTGAGCAAAAGTGCTTTGTCGTGGAATCGCTCGCCAGATTTACCTTTTGATCGCTCGCTGAACCCGTATCGCGGCTGTGAGCACGGCTGCGTTTACTGCTATGCCCGCCCTTCTCACGCCTACTGGGACTTATCCCCAGGGCTGGATTTTGAAACCAAGTTGATTGCCCGCAGCGGATTGGTAGAGCGGTTATCCGAAGAACTGTGCCACCCTAATTACGTGTGCCGCCCGATCAACCTTTCCGGCAACACCGACTGTTATCAACCGTTAGAAGCTACCTACAAAACCACTCGCCGCCTGCTGGAGCTGCTACTGGAGTGTCGCCATCCGGTAACGCTGGTGACTAAAAGCACCTTAGTGCTGCGCGATTTGGAACTCCTGGCGGAGATGGCCGAACACCGGCTGGTGCGCGTGTTTGTCAGTTTGACCAGCCTGGATGCCAACTTGAAACGCACATTAGAACCACGGGCGGCATCGCCTCAGGCGCGCTTGCGGGCCATTCGTGAACTGAATACCGCAGGTGTTCCAGTTGGTGCGCTCATTTCGCCGGTTATTCCGGGGCTAACCGATCATGAAATCGAAAAGCTCTTGGAAGCCGCCAGCCGTGCAGGGGCGAGAACCGCCGCCTGGATGCTGCTACGTTTACCCTATGAAGTGGCACCGCTGTTTGAAGCGTGGTTAGAAGCGCACTACCCTGAGCGCGCCGCAAAAGTGATGAGCCTAATGCGTCAGTGCCGTGGCGGTAAAGCGTACGATGCCAAGTTTGGTAAGCGCTTTCGCGGTGAAGGGGTATTTGCCGATTTAATTGCACAACGCTTTGCCCGCGCCAGCCGTCAGTGGAACATGCAGGATCGCACCGAGCAGGGCTTGAACACCCGGGATTTTCGCCCACCCCGAGCGCAGCAGGATTTATTCATTTAAGCTAAGCAGCACGCGCATAAATCAGCTGCAAAGGAAGCCGAATGCCTGCTCTAAGCAAAACCAAATCGAGTTTTTACCGCCGCTTATACGTCGCCCATTTGATCGAACAAGGTACTACCAGCGTGCCTGCACTAATCGAGGCCACCGGCATGCCACGACGCACCGCCCAGGATACGATCGCCTCCCTTGCCGAGTTGGATATCGAGTGTGTATTTACTAAGGATGACGGCGAGCGCCACAACATTGGTCGCTACCAGATACGTGATTGGGGGGCGATAGATCCACGCTGGGTGGCCACCCACGCCGAGCGGCTTAAACAGGCGCTTGGCTATGCAATTTAGCCATTTTCATCCGACTCTGCCCAGGCCAGCCGTGCAGCGTTGAGGGTAACCGTCAGCGAGCTTGCCGCCATGGCGAGTACCGCCACTAGCGGGGGGATCGCCATCAGCACCACCAGCCCGAGTGCCAAGGTATTGTAGAGCGCTGAAAAGAACAGATTCTGAATCATGATGCGCCGCGTGCGTTTAGCAGTGCTGAGCAGTTTGACTACCCCACTAATACCTGGCGTCATTAGCTGTGCGGAAGCCCCTTCGCGGGCGGCTTCGCTGGCACTTAGCGGAGCGATGCCAACATCTGCCGCGGCCAGGCTCAGAGTATCGTTTAAGCCATCCCCCACGTAGAGCGTTGGCGATGGCAACCCCTGCAAAAGCCGCGCTTTGGCTTCAGGCGAGCGCTGGGCATAGCAAGCTTCTCTTCCAAGCCCCACCTGTTCACCTAACCAACTAACCGCCCCCTGCCGATCGCCGCTGATCATTGCCACCACATACCCTGCATCTAGCAGGTGTTTCACGCTTTTTTCAGCATCTTCCACTGGTTGATCAGTAAGATAGAGCGTGGCTAGCCAGCCTGCACTATCAGCTACCATCACTTGAGAAGCAAAGGCCAGCGTCGTGTCCTCCTCGTGGTCTGGCAGCGCTATCTGATGGCGAGAAAGCCAACCGGCGCTGCCTACCATCAGCCATTCACCGTTACTTAAGCGCACATGGCGCCCTTCCCCAGGCGCTTCGTTTACGTCCACGCATTGCTCGCGATGTTGATCATGTTGGCTGCCCGACCAGCACGCTAACGCTTGTGCCAAGGGGTGTTCGCTGCCAGCAACAGCGGCTCTGAGCTTGCGCTGCAAAGTGTGCTTATCAATGCCCTCCCGAGCCTGCCAGTGCAGCACCGAGTGGCTGCCAGTGGTTAAGGTGCCGGTTTTATCCAGCGCTACCGAGCGAATGTGAGCCAAGGTTTCGAGCGCTGCCGGGTCGCGTAGCGCAACACCCTGCTGCATGGCCTGGCCACTACCGGCAAGACTTGCCAGCGGCACTGCAAGCCCCACGGCACAGGGGCAAGCAACCACTAACACCGACAGTGCGCGCACAAAGGCATCCTCCCAGCCCAACCCAAGTAGCAGCGCAGTGGGCAGCGTTAGCATCGCTAGCACTAGCGCTAGTGGGCTTAGCCATGCGGCAAAACGGTCAGCGAGTTTCTGCAATTCGCCTTTTTTGGCCTGATAGCGGCGCATTTCGTCACACAGCCGATCCAGTCGCCGCTTGCCTACCCCAGCACTCACCTGCATTACCATCGGCGTTGTCCCCAGGTAGCGGCAGCCCGCGTAGACCTTCTGTCCTGCATTAAAGTAGCGAGGCAGGCTTTCGCCAGTAAGCGAGGCAGTATCGATCCAACCTGGGGCTTCCAGAATCCCATCAAGGGCTATCGACTCACCGGGCTCTAGCTCGACGCGCGTTCCCTTCGTCACTTCATCCACAGGAACCGATCCCCAGTGCTCGTTCTGCCAAACCGTTATGTCATCATTAGGAAGCGCCAGGGCATCGAGCGCTTTTAGCCCACGGTGGCGGCACAGCGTTTCCACCAGCCGACCAACCAGTAAAAGCACAATCAGCATCACCGCCGTGTCGAAATAGACCTCTGCAGAACCGCGCCCTAGTAGCCAAACCGAGACCACCACCGCGCCGATAACACCCAGGCTAACTAAAACATCCATGCCGGGGCGCTTGGCGAGCAGCGTGCGCCACCCGGCCCGGTAAAACGGCACGCCTGCGAACAGCACGACAGGTAAGGAAAATGCCCCCGATACCCACGCCACCACCAGTTCAATCCGCTCCGAAGGCAATGCACCCGCATATATCAATAGTGAAGCGAGCATCGTCCACATGCCGAACAGCGAACCGACCATTAGCCTCAGCGTCAGGTAGCGGCTCTCCTCTTCTAAACGCCCATGGGCATCTGCCACCGGCTCAAGTTCCGTAAGCCGATAGCCCAAACGTTTAACCTTTGGGGCGAGCGTTGGGAGCTGGATAGCGACAGGTGTACCGCTGATACAGAGCGTTGCGCTTGGGTAGTGGACGCTAACCTCACGCACGCCTTCAAGCCGCTTTAGAGAGCCCTCCACGGCCAGGGCACAGCTGGTGCACCACATACCGTGGAGGGTATAGAGCTGCTCTTCCTCTTTGTTAAGCGCATCGCTTACAGGCAAGGCGGAATACCAATAATCGGCATTGCAGCAAACACAACGCTTAAGGTAGAGAAAAGATACAGCCCGGCGGAAACAGTGGCATTAAAGCGCAGCCGCCCTTCATGGCGCCTAGCCATGCGGCAACAACCCACTGTTAGCACCGCCAGTAACGCAATCGCCGTGATACTAACCACCAGCAGCATCGCGTTCACCAGGGTGAATACGCCCTGCTCGGGAGAGGGCGGCGCCACAGCACAGGCCACTGCGTGTCCGCCATAAACCGCCACAAACCAGATGCACCAGAGCGTTAAGCCAATCACAAAATGCAATGGATGGGTTAAGTGTAAGCGCTGAGCCATTGCTTAACTCCCTATCACACGCGGCAACACGGCAAGCGTGCCCACGAGTATCCAGAACGTCACCAGGTTATAGCGCCACCACTGAGCAACCACAGCTGGTTCGAAAGGCGCATGGGCACCCACATAGCCATAACCTACCCGCAGGCCCTGAAGCAGGGTCAGCACCGCGCCTAAACCGCCGTGTAGCAGCGCATAGGCCAGCCCAACCATAATGATCGCATCATGGGAGGTCTGGGTAATCGCCAGGTCTGCACTCAGCAGCACCCAAAGCGTTATCGCAACCTGCACAAAGCCTAGAGCACTGATGCAATACATGCCCACAGCCAGCCCCGCATCCTTACCCTGGCGCAAACCGCGCACCAGTTTTTCGAGAATTCCCATGCCAGCGGTTAGCGCCACCCCGGCAAGGATCAGCCCCACCAAGGAGAGCGGTGAGGTCTCAGGCATCCGCCACTCGGGTGAGACCGTCCATAGATAGAACCAGCCAAACAGGTAAGAGAGAAAGAACGAACCATTAGCAAGCAGCGTGATCGACATGGCCCATAAGCCTGGGCCATCCATGGTGCGCGAGTGCAGCGGTGGATCACCGGGGGCTACCTCTGCATCTGGCGCCGCTTTTGGATGCGCACCATTCTCCCAAGACCAGCGCAGTAGAAATAGTCCGGCCACGACAACGGCTATACCCGCCAGCGGATATAGCCGCGTCAGCAGGCTTAAACACACCACGGCCAATGCCATTGCGGCGAACAGCGGCCACCAGGAGTTACCCGGCAGGTGAATGATTTCACGCACTTTGCCCGTTAATGGGTCGGTGCCCCACATCTCCCGCCGGCCATGGGTAGCCACCGCCAAGCTATGTTGCCCTCCTGCCATGGTGCGCGGTAGATCCGGGTCATCCCATAGTGGGTGGCGCGTATCGATCTTTGGCAGGCTGACAAAGTTATAGGCGCTGGGTGGCATACTGTTAGCCCACTCCAGGGTATCCGCGTTCCAGGGATTATGCTTAGCGGGTTTGCCGAAACGGAAGTGCAGCGCAAAATCCAGCAGCACCATGGCAATCCCCGCCGACATAATAAAGCTACTCATGGATGACAGCAGGTTGAAAATATCCCAGCCCATGCCCGTTTCATAAGAGTAGACCCGCCGCGGCATCCCCAAAAGGCCAGTCCAGTGCATGATCAAGAAAGTGCCATTAAAGCCCAAAAAGGTGAGCCAAAAGCCCCATTTTCCCAGGGTTTCAGAAGGCATTCGCCCTGAAAACAGCGGCAGCCAGTAGTAGAGTCCGGCAATCAGCGGGAAGAACATGCCCCCCACCAACACATAGTGCATATGCGCCACCACAAAGTGGGTATCGTGCACCTGCCAGTTAAAGGGCACCAGCGCCAGCATTACTCCAGTCAAACCTCCACACACGAAGATAATCAGGAAGCCCATGATCCATAGCATTGGAAGCTTCATTTTGGGCTTACCCAGCCATAGCGTAGCCAGCCAGACAAACACCTGAATCGCGGTAGGTACCGCCACCAGCATACTGGCCGCGGAGAAGAATGCTTGAGCCAGTTGCGGAATCCCCACGGTAAACATGTGGTGAACCCATAGTCCGAAACTGATAAAGCCTGTCACGGTAATGGCGAAGACCACCCAGCCGTAACCAACGATCGGACGGCCAGCAAACACTGGTATCAGCGTGGAGACAATGCCCGCCGCAGGCAGGAAAATGATGTAAACCTCGGGATGGCCGAACAGCCAAAATAGGTGCTGCCATAGAATCGGATCACCGCCACCGGTCACTTCAAAAAAGGGCATCCCCACTGCGCGCTCAAGCTCCAGTAGAATACTGCCCAGAATCAGCGGCGGGAAACCGACCACGATCATCAGCGCCATGGCAAGGATATACCAGGCAAACAGCGGCATTTTGTGCAGCGCCATGCCCTGAGTGCGTGTACGCAGTATCGAGACCACCAATTCGACCCCGGCAGACAGCGCGGAGATCTCAACGAAGGTGATCCCTAACAGCCAGAAATCTGAGCCCAAACCCGGTGAATACTCGCTGCCACTAAGCGGGGTATACATAAACCAGCCGCTATTAGGCGCCATCTCCAGAATCAAACTAAACGATAGGATGATACCGCCAAACAGATAGCACCAGTAACCCAGGGATGTTAGCCGTGGGCAGACCAGATCTCGGGCGCCGATCATCTTGGGAATCATATAAATCGCCAACCCTTCCAGCATGGGGATGGCGAACAGAAACATCATCACCGTGCCATGCATGGTGGTGACTTGGCTATAGATATCCGGCGACATAAAGTCTTGATCAGGGAGCGCCAGCTGGGTTCGCAACAGCATGGCTAACAGCCCGCCGAGCAAGAAGAACGCCATCCCGGTCACCATAAAGCGCAGGCCGAGAGTGGTGTGATTCACAATGGTGAGGGCTTTTAAGCCACGCGGATTGCCCCAGATATCGTGCAAGTCACTGTGCAACTGGTTGGGGCCTGCGATGTTATCGCCTTCTGGGGTCGCTTCACGGTTAATGGTGGTCATGGGGTTAGCGTCTCCAGCCAAGCCCCCAGGGACGCCAAGGTGGCCGTCTCAATATCATCGTGGGGCGGCATTTTGTTGCCCGGTTTTAAGCGTTGGTGGTGCTTAAGCCAGTGGGTAACTGCGCCCTCCTTCATGGCTATTATCCCTGCCCCTAGGCTAGTCCGACTGCCAAGATCAGAAAGATCCGGCCCCTCCTCCCCAGAGGATAGTCCCGCTACCCGGTGGCAGCTCGCGCAATGGGTCATAAATGCCTCCCTGGCAGGCTCATGCTGCTGATCGTTTGCAGCTAGCGACGATAATGCTTCCGTTTGACGGGCGGCCAGCCAAGCGTCGTACTCGTCACGCCCGACGGCTTCCACATAGAGTTGCATCTGGGCATGTTGGGCGCCGCAGAACTCTGCGCACTGAGCACCAAATACCGCCGGCTCGTCCGCTTCCAAGCGTATTTTGTTCACTCGCCCTGGGATCATATCGATCTTGCCGCCCAGGCGAGGCACCCAGAAAGCGTGAATAACGTCCGCACCAGTAACGTGAAAATCAACTGGCTCACCAGCGGGCATGATGAGCTGATTTGAAGTCACCACCTCTACCCCTTCTGCGCCGGGGTAGCGCACTTCCCACCACCACTGGTGGCCAATCACTTCAATTACCTCCGGCGGTTCTGCCAGGGGCAACGGTAAAAGCCGCTGGCCGGTGGGCACACCAAAGGCCAGTAGTGCGGTAATGCTGACCACCGGCAGCACAATGCCACCGCCAATAATCCAGCGACGCGCTATTTTTCGCTCCTCGGCAGGCGTACGTACAACCTCCTTGCGCTTGAAGGTATACAGCCAAAAAGCAGTCACCAGCACCAATACCACAGTGCCAAAACTCAGCATTACCCACCAAATCATCGCCACGTCTCGCGCGGCTTGGCCTGCCGGGTCTAGAATAGACTTATCCCCCGCGCAACCGGCTAATAGCAGGCCGACTAACAGCGCTAGCGGTGTGCCAAGTGAGTTGACCCGCTGCTTGGTTAAGCGTTGAATAATCAGCCTCATCCCTTGAATTCCTTTTTCTGCCCACAGGAAGTGATCATGGCAAAGCCTCGCCAGCGCTCGATTAAAAGCCACGCATCTCTCGCCGGCCATCCGCTTCATCCCGTAATGATTCACTTTCCCGTCGCGGCCCTGATGGCGCTGGTGGCAAGCGATATCGGTTTCCTGCTTAGCGGCGACCCATTCTGGTTGCGCGCCAGCTTGTGGCTGGCCGGTGTCGGCGCATTTGGCGGTTGGATTGCCAGCACGGCAGGCATTATTGACCTGGTCACTGTGCCGCGCATTCGCCGCCTGATTACCGGCTGGAGCCACGCTATCGTCGCGGTGGTGATGCTCTCGTTGGCGTCGCTGAACTGGCTGCTGCGCTTCAACGACCCGAGTGCGATTTTGCCTTGGGGGCTGGCCGTATCGCTGCTCACCGCCGCGTTGATCGCTTTGGCAGGCTGGCTGGGTGGGCAGTTGGTGTATGAGCACGCCGTGGGGGTCGACGTTGAGGATTAAAACTAAGCTGTTAAAAGACACGGCTTTAGCTCCAATCCAGTGGCTTAGCTAACACAAGCCCCAACACACCTATAATGCCCGCTAACGCAACACATAGCGCCGTCCAGTTGGCGGGTTTTACCCAGCGGTAGTGGCCCATCTCAAGGCGCAAGATTAACCAGCCAAAGCTGCCATGAGCGGCGACCATGGCCACTACGGCACCCAGCTTTAAGATCAGCCAGCCGCCCAACACACCATGGATGAGAAATAGCAGCGTGCCCGAGGCAATAGCCACTAAAGCGGCCGGGGTAGCGACTGAGTTATAAAAAAACCGCGGCATGGGCGGTGTGCCCTGAGCGAAGCCCGCGTCTTTGCGAAGCTGCAGTGCCTGGCTAAGCAAGGCGGGCAGATAAAGCAGTGAGCCGCACCAGATCACTAGCGCGGCAATGTGAAGCAGTTTAAGCCAAGGCATCGGGGCTTCCTTGCGTTGCGTAAGGCGGGGGCAGATCCCCCCTAACCTTAGTCAAAGCCCCCCTTTATGGCTAGCCGTTCAACTTACCTGGATCTCATAACCAGTGAATTTGCGGAGATTAATGACCCCACTATCAAGGATCAAATACTGCCCTTTGACGCCTTGCAGCACGCCTTCGACCAGCGGCTGTTTATCAAAGTTATGCGACACCACTTTTTTGGGAAAAACGCTGACGGGGTAGTGAAAATGTTGCGCTGGCTGTTCCAACAAGCGAATGGCGTCCGCACCATGGGTTTCGCGCAGTTGGTGCAACCCATCGGCTAGCAGGGTTAGCAAACGGTCACGCTCGGCACTTAAATCCATGGTTTCGACGTCGCCCTTGAGCATCGCACGCCAATTGGTGCGGTCGGCCACCTGCTCTTTAAACAGCATTTCGACAAAACCGGACTGCTGACGAGTATCCACTTCAAGAATCGGCAGCGCCTGGATCGCGCCTTGATCCAGCCAGCGGGTAGGCATTTGGGTTTTGCGAGTGATGCCGACTTTAAGCCCCGACGAGTTAGCCAAATAGACGATATGGGGCTGGAAGCAGTGCCGCTCGCCCCACTCCGGCTCACGGCAAGTGCCTTGGAAAAAGTGGCAGGTTTCCGGCTTCATAATGCAGGTATCGCACTGGGCTAGCCGCTTGAAGCAGGGGTAACAGTGGCCTTGGGCAAAGCTCTTCTTGGTTGCTCGCCCGCAGTGGGTACAGGCAATTGCTCCCGTCCACCGCAAACTAAGCGGCTCACCGATACGCTCGTTAAGCGCAACACGGTGCTCACCCGCGCGTAAGTGGTAAACCACCGGCTGATCTTGGCGGCCAGGTAGCGCTGCCGCCATTTTGCTTAAACAGCCCTGTACTGAAAAGCCCGGTACTGCCGCTTCAATCACGCGTGGCATCCCGTGCCAAACCCGCCATTTCAGGCGTTACGCCAGCACCGCTAGCCGCTGCACCGCAGGTACGCTGCTCTAAATACCCTACGCGACTCTCTTCCGGCACGTTGTTCTCCACCTCAAAGCGCATGACGGCTTCCAAGCAGAGTTCGGTCTGTTCCGGCGTTAAGCGGCGACCGTCGGGCCATTTGCGCAGCGATACCGCCTGTTTAAGGCTTTCATAAATCGCTGGGGTCATCTGGTTGATCATTTTTTCGAACGTCATTTCGCTCATTGCAGGCCTCTTAACGGTTTTTCAAACGGCGGGATGAATAATACCAGCCTGTGACAAGCCCCACGAGTAGACCGCCCAAATGTGCTTCATTAGCGACATTGCCAAAACCAACGCTGCCCGCCATATCAGTCATGGTGAACACCATCCAGCCGAGCATAAAGACCACCAGCATTTGCGGTACAAAGAAGCCGCTTTGGGGCACCCTGCGTGACATCAACCAAACGTGGGCCAGTAAGGCATATACCACCCCGGACATGCCACCGAATAGCACGGTGCCGGTCGCGTACTGCGCCACATTCGCGCCAACGCCCGCCACAATCAACAGCAGTAACATGGTACGGCTGCCTTGGAGTGCTTCAATCTGACGTCCGAAGTACCACACCCACATCAGGTTAAATATTAAATGCATCCAGCCAAAGTGCAGAAAAGCAGGCGATAAAAAGCGCCATACTTGTCCTGACGTAAGCGTTTGAGACAGATTACCGAAGACCAGCTCACCCCCTGAAATACCTATCGGCACGATGGTTAGAGTGACAATCAACTGGTCACCAAAAACACCAATCAGGGCAAATACCACCAGACTAATGACAATCATCAGCGCCGTTACCGGCACTTGCTTTAACGATGCCAAGAAGTTGGTCATGGTGCGCGGGCGCTGAGCAGCCTGATGAAGCACCAGGGGTTCGCCCCGCTGCCAGCGCTCTAGCAGTGCTTTAAGTTCGCCAAGCTGGCGTGGGTCGGCTATCCATAGCAGTTGGCCGTCCGCTTCATCGGTAATGCGGTGACCAATGCGGTGGCGCCAGAGTGCTTGGCGAAGTTCACTGGTATCCGCGTGATCGGGCAGAAGCATCACTGGATGCATGACATCCCTCTAATCAAAGCGCTTGCGGCATGCTGACCGCAGCGGGTAGCTATTGAAGACAACTACTGAATGAACCACACGGTTGCCAACAAACAGGCAAAAAAAACCGGCGGTGGGAACCGCCGGAGAATAAAAGCAAGGGATCATTCAAGGGAACACTTACTCAGATGGCCAGCGGCAGGGTTAGTTCAGCCGTTTTGAAAAAAATATGTAATTTTATGTAATAAAATGAAACAACTGTTAATCAAAGTCGATTTCCCAGGGTTTGGGCAGCGCCCTTTCCTCTTTTGGTACCTTAATCCACACAAAATGGTCGGCATTTAATACTCTCTCACCACTCCAGCGATAAGCCACTAAACGCCCATATTTCACGGCACTGTAATCTAGGCAGGCAATATTATGTGTCGGCAGTGCCGGTATGCCTTCACACCAGTAGTGGCCGATAAACAACGGCGGCTGCTCTGGCCCGTAGTAGCTAAGTTTCTGGCGCTCTTCGTGGGTCAATGCGCGCGTTTCAAGGTCGCCGGGCAAGTTATCCGGTTGAAAGACGACATCACCCCACTGCTGAGGTGCCTGGGCCCAAAAGTGGGCGCGAAAGCTTTGTCTTGTAAAGCCATCGCCAGAGTGTATCGCAATACCTTTGGGTAGTGAGACATGAGGGCCCCGGGTGAGGCGGTCTAAAATTCGAAACGCCTGGGTTTTGGAGTTGGTGGACTCAATCAGAAACTGTGTGTCCATGCAGTAATCAGGGCGGCGCTGTTTCAGCTCTTCAATCAGCGCCTCATCCCAGCAGGCATGCACCACGCGGATACCATCGATTTCCAAGCACAAAGGGATGGTTTTAAACCACGCCAGGGTGTCTTCCCACTCGTTGGTGTAGTCGCGATACTGCTCTAGGGTGTCCTGAATAATACGATTATGCCGCGGCGTATGTTCGCGCAACCAGCGTTTGTGGCTACCTGCAGGCCCAGGATGGGTATACGCCAGGGCGTTATACTCGTGATTACCCATGACGATATACGCTTCGCCCTGCTCGACCATTCGCCGGGCAATGGTCACTGCCAGGCGAATTCTCGGGCCACGATCAATCAAATCACCGAGGAAAATCACTTTGCGACGCGGGTGGCGATAGACGCCGTTGCGCTGGTGGTAACCCAATTTTTCCAGTAGTGAGGCCAGCGTAGCACCGCAGCCGTGGACATCGCCAATGAGGTCGTATCCCTCCATACTCAATCCCCCAACCGATGGCTCCAGCCTAATTTGCTGCGCAGCACTTCGTAAAAATTATGCCCGATGGGGTGCACCAGCTGGATACGCTCAGGCTTGCGGGTAATCACCAGCACATCGTTGGGCTTGGCTACCGCGCGAGTTTGTCCATCGCAGCTGATATGCGGGTAGGACTGGTTGGTTTCGCCAATGTGAATACGTATTTCACTAGCGGCATCGATCACAATGGGGCGACTCGACAGCGTATGCGGGAACATCGGCACCAGCGTCACAACATCCAGTTTGGGGTGCATGATCGGCCCGCCGCCAGAGAGCGCATAGGCCGTAGAACCGGTGGGAGTGGCAACGATCAAGCCATCGCTGCGCTGGCTATACACAAACTGACCATCGATAAACAGCTCAAACTCTATCATGCGCACCGCTTTACCGGGGTGCAGCACGACTTCGTTCAAGGCATCGCCATTACCTACGGCAACGCCATTACGGTAGAGCACAGTATCGAGCAAAAAACGCTGTTCAACCTCAAACTCCCCCGCCAGCACTTCACTGACGCGGGTTTCCAACTCATCTGGGGAGATATCGGTAAGAAACCCCAAGCGGCCCCGATTAACGCCTAAAATCAGCGTACCGCTGCGGCATAGCGCACGCGCCGCGCCCAATAGACTGCCATCGCCCCCTACCACAATCACCAAGTCACACAGCTCGCCCAGCATGCGGCGGCTGGCTTCCGGCTGACCATGGTGCGGTATGACAGTAGCGGTGCGATCTTCCACTAATACCGAGTAGTCATGGGCGACTAGGTAGGTTACCAACCGCTGAAGGGAGTCGACCACTTTGTCACTCCCCAGCCGACCAATCAGCCCAATAGTTTTAAAGGTTCTGCTTGATGGATCGCTGGAGGGCGCTGACTTAGCGTCTGCTGATAAGGTGTTGCTCATGGGCCGACTCTCGCTAACATAAGTCGCCATTATGGGGACACCTCAGCTATCGGGCAAATAGGCTTAGCTAACGGCTACCTGACGACGCTGGCACCACCAGTGATTGAGCCATAGGGAGGCGGCCATGATAAGTGCCCCCAACAGCAAACGCGGAATATCCGCATCGCGGTTCCAAATCACTAGATTGACGATTAGCCCCGCCGGCACCAGCGCATTATTCATAATCGCTAAAGTGCCTGCATCTACTTTGGTGGCGCCCTGGTTCCAGGCAAAATAGCCCACGCCAGAAGCCACTAGCCCCAACCATGCGAGCACGCCCCACTGTAGTGACGTGGTAGGCAGTGCTGCGCTGTTACCAAAGAGTAAATAAGCAGGCAGGGCCACGACCATCGCGCCAATAAAGAACCAACCAAACACGTTGTGCCACGCCAGGGTAGGTGGCAAATCAGCGGCTAAACGGCGATAGCCTACCTGACCAAGCGCGAAACAGAGGTTGGCCCCCTGCACAACTAAAAAGCCTGCCCAGAAACCGCTATCAACGCCGTCATAGCGAATCACCCCCGCCCCAACGACGGCGAGCAGTGCAGTCACGATATAAATCGGCGTAAAACGCCCAAACAGCAGATCATCCAGTAGCGCGATATAAATAGGCGTGAAGATAGTAAACAGCAGCACTTCAGGTACCGACAGCAGCAGAAAGGATTGATAGAAGAAGGTGTACATTACTCCCAGCTGTATAGCACCTAAGCCCATAAGCGCCAGCCGGTGCTTACCCCGCAGAAGGCTGGGTCTTAAAAAAGGCAGGAAGACCAGGGTAGCAAGCGTTACCCGCAAAAGTACTGCAAAGTAGCTGTCGACCTGGCCCGCCAAATAGACGCCTATCAGCGAAAATGAGAACGCCCATAGCGCCGTGACGCCTATCAAATAACCCATCGTAAACCCCGACTTGTAAATTAGTTTACCGGGATTATACGCACCTGGATCAGGCTGCCAAGTAGTTAACGTCTGCAAGGGTCTTTAGTTAACGCTGCTGCAACCACCAAAAAGCATACACGACACCGGGCAGCCAGCCCGCTAGGGTTAGCAACACAGCTACCCCTACTCGCTTACGACCACCATCAGTTAGCCCTACCGCCAGCGGCGGCAATAGTAACGCAAGAGCATAGTAGGCGAATTTTAACGCTCCAGGCTCCGGGACAGTTTGTTCCGCTTGCTCTAAGGGCGTCGCTTTAGGCGGCGTGGCTTTGGCAGACGCGGCTTCGGCAGGCGCTGGATCAACGTTAGACGTCGGAGTGAAGTGCTCCACTGAGCTGGAGGCTGGTTCAGCCGCGGCCTTAGCTGCCCGCTCCTGGGCAAGTCGGTGGGCTTCTTTATCAATTTTTTGCTCTAGGGTTTCAGCCCCTTCTGCCAGGTCATCGTGATAACGCTCCCAATCCTCCCAGTCGTGAGGCGTCCCCGATTTTGGCCGCTGGTGACCGGAACCCCGCGCACGCTCCCAGGCCTTCTCTTCCAAGGTATTTGGCCGGTCAGGGTCGCGGTCGAGCCCTACCCCTTTGCGGTTTAAGTACTCACGTGCATCCATGAGTAGCTCCTTATTTCGTTAACTTGCAGGTCATTTGAGCAGTTAGAAAATTAACGGCTTAGAAAATTCAGTACTTATAGCGTTGAAAAAACACGGCTTGCAGTTAGAACACAGCGGCTTAAATCGCCTACAGTGAAAGTGTTGAAGCTACTTTAGCACTTAGCGACGACTTATCAGTTCGCATAATTTGCGATACCCGATTTGCCATAGCGCTGAATACGATGAGCGAGGAGCGCCCACCATGAATAGAGCAACCCCTAGCATCGTCCGCGATATCATGTCCCGTGATTGCTACCGCGTTTCACCCAACGCCTCGATAACAACCTTGGCCAAGGGGCTGGCACTGCATCGCCTGCCTGGCGCACCGGTTGTGGATGAGAGTGATCGTTTAATCGGCTTTATTTCGGAGCAGGATGTCATGGGACGTGTGCTGGACAGCATTTATCATGACGATGAAGCGCCCCTGGTGAAAGAGATGATGCGCCACGAAGTGCTCAGCGTCTCTCCCAATAAAAGCATTACCGACCTAGCCCAGGAGATGCTAGGCCCTAAACCCAAAGTCTACCCAGTAGTGGAACAGCAGCGTCTAATAGGAATTGTGACACGACGTGATATCCTGGTAGCGCTGCTGGCTATACGTCGCCACTAGCAGAGTGCTTAACGGTTTCAAATCAGGTGTCGAAGAACAGTTGAGCTTTAGACAAAAAAAAGCCGCTACTCAAGAAGTAGCGGAAGCAAGGGATCAAAACAAAGAGCCAGGACAACAACTTTAGCGACTGCTATCGCGATGTTGCCTGTACATACTCAGACACGCTATGAAGTAAAAGTTCGCAAAAAAGTAAAATTTCCGACCCGAGCGGCGCCAAGCGTATAATAACGTAGCTATTTATTAACGGATGACGCCCAGGAGCAGAGCGAATGGCGCTGTATTTATTAGTGTTTGGAGTCTGCTTACTCGTGATTGGTGCGGTAATGCTGGTGCTGATGACGTCAAGCACCCCACGTTACCGTACTGAGCCTAAAGATTTACTGGCGCTGTTTGATAAAGCGCTCAGCAGCAAAGTGAGCGAAACCGAGTGGAACGCGATAATCGGTTACCCTATTCGGCACAACGAGTACTTGGACGGCATCAGGCGCCGTGCCGCACACCTGATGGAACAGCACGGCCGCCGTTGGATGGTTGCCCAGGGCAAGCCGTTGCTCAATCAAGAGGGACAGGCAGAGCTTCAGGCCCTTCGCGACCATTTATCCGCCCACACTGCCCTTCGCCAGCAGTAGCTGTTGTGTTTTGAAGGCGTATTGCGGTTCAGGAGACCTAATGCAATTCAGGAGAACTGCATGCCCAGTACCATTCGACAAATACCGCTAGCTAGCGCTACACATCACCACACACATGATTTTCATCAGATTGTGATTACGCTATGCGGCTCTTCAGAATTTGAAATTGAAGGCTTGGGTGGGCGAGTAAATGCATTCTCGGGCTGTATCGTGCCCGCTAACCACGAGCACTACTACTCAGGTTACGGCCATAACCGGCAGTTAATTTTCGATCTTCCCGAAGACGCCCCTGCGCTAACCGGTGAGAACCGCGAACTGGTAGCACTATTCGATGCCCCACGCTTTTTTGGCCTAGATAACGCACTACGCCACTACCTAGCGTTTATGCAGAGCGAACTTGCTCAAGGGTTGGATACATCGACAAACTCCTTTCAGCAAGACCGTTTAGCCGCCACGCTTTTGGGTTCACTAAAAGCGCGCCTAGGTACTACCGCCAACAGTACGCAGCAGCGCCTGGATTTGACGCGTATTAACCGCTTTATTCGTCAACATCTCGCCGAAGACCTGCGCGTCGCCGATTTAGCGCGGCTAGCCTGTCTAAGCGAAGCGCATTTTTCCGACTGCTTCCGCGCTCAAACGGGGCTTTCGCCCTGGCAGTACGTCAAGCGCCAACGTCTACATGCGGCCCGTCAACTGATCCTGCAAAGCCGCTTGCCCCTCACCGATATTGCGATTCAAACCGGCTTTGCCAACCAAAGCGCGCTCTCTCATGCATTTCGCCGCAGTTACGGATTATCGCCGCGGAAATTACGTCAGGCAGATGTACCACCGATCTCGATTAACCCATCAAACGCTGCTTTAGGGTCAGTAGCAGGCCAGTAAAAACTCTACTAAAGTCGTATAAAGGCTACTCTTGCCGCGAAATTGACACGTTTTGCCCTGAAATCAACATACACCAAAGGTAGCTGCACTCTACATTCGCTTATTTGCTTGGGCGAAATGCCCTGTTACCCATTTGTTCTGTTCAGACTTTCGGGGGCTTCAATGCTCAATGCCAACCACATGCGTGACCCTGCCATCTGGCAAACCGATCTCGACACCCTCATGGCGCGCGTTAGCGACCACTACCTAGTGGACGAAAATAGTTACGTCAGTGAACTGATCGAGGTGCTGAATGCCAACCGCGAAGATTTCGCCCGCATTGAAGCCAATACCGCTGCGCTGGTTGAGGACGTCCGTAAGATGGACACGGCTGTCGATACCATCGACGAACTGTTACAGCAGTACAGCCTGGATACCCATGAAGGCCTGATGCTGATGTGCCTTGCGGAAGCTATGCTGCGCATCCCCGATAAAGCCACCGCCGACGCCTTGATCGAGGACAAACTCGGCCCCGCCGATTGGCAGTCTCACCTAGGTAAGAGCGAATCCTGGATGGTCAATGCCTCTACGTGGGGCTTATTGATGACTGGCCGCGTGCTGAAAATGGATCACCCTAAGGAGGGTCAGCCCGCCAGCTTTATTAATCGCATGGTCAATCGCATGGGCGAGCCGGTTATTCGCCGTGCCATGTACGAAGCGATGAAGATCATGGGCAAACAGTTTGTGCTGGGCCGCGATATCAATGAAGCCCTCAAGCGCTCCAAACCACTGTTCAATAAAGGCTACACCTACTCTTACGATATGCTGGGTGAAGCTGCGCGCACCCGGGACGACGCACAGCGCTATTTTGACGACTACGCACGCGCGATCGAGCAAGTGGGAAAAACCTGCAAAACCTTAAGCGATAAGACCCCGGCGCCGTCGGTCTCCATCAAGCTCTCTGCGCTCCACCCCCGTTATGAGTTTGGCCGCCGCGAGCAGGTGCTAGCTGAGCTGGTCGACACCGTTATCAAGCTAGTGAGCAAGGCGCGCGAGCTGGATGTGGCCGTTACGATTGACGCTGAAGAAGTTGATCGCCTGGAGATTTCCCTGGAAGTCTTCCGCGCGGTTTACGAAAGCGCAGCCGCCAAAGGCTGGGGGCACTTTGGCTTGGTCGTCCAGGCTTACTCCAAGCGCGCCCTGCCGGTGCTGCACTACATCAATCGTTTGGCCGACCAGCAGGGGGATGAGATTCCGCTACGCTTGGTCAAAGGCGCCTATTGGGATACTGAAATCAAAGAGTCCCAGCAGCTCGGGATTGACGGCTACCCGGTGTTTACCCGCAAAGCGGGCACCGATGTTGCCTACCTCGCCTGTGCACAGTTCCTGCTTTCTAACGATACCCGTGGGCGTATTTTCCCTCAGTTCGCGACCCACAACGCTCACACGGTGACGACGATCCTGGAGTTCGCCAACCGCGACAGCCGTCCATTCGAATTTCAACGCCTACACGGCATGGGTGAAGCCCTTTATGACGCCGCGCTTGAGCGCGCACCGAAAGGCACCTACTGCCGCATTTATGCCCCGGTGGGAGCACATAAAGACCTGCTGCCCTACCTGGTTCGTCGCCTGCTTGAGAACGGTGCCAACTCATCGTTTGTTCACCAGTTGGTCGACCCGGATGTACCGGTCAAGTCACTGTGTCAGCACCCGATTGAGACCCTGCGCCAGCAGAAAAACCTGGCCAATGCGAACATTCCACTGCCCAAGGATATTTACGGCCCTAAACGACGCAACTCTCGCGGGGTCAACCTGAACATTCGCAGCCACTACTACCCGCTGATGGAGAAGATGGCCGCGTTTATGGGCAAGCAGTACCCGGCCAAGCCGCTGCTGGCCTTTGAAGTCGCAGACGACACAGCTAATACCCATAGCGTCACCAGCCCTTATGACCGCCGCAAAACTGTGGGCAGCGTGCAGTGGACCAGCAAAGAGCAGGCAACCCAGGCCCTGGATGCTGCCTGGGCCGCCTTCCCCCGCTGGGATGCTACGCCCGTGGCTGAACGTGCCGCTATCGTGCGTCGCCTGGGCGATTTGATGGAAGAGCATATGGCGGAACTAATGGCACTCTGCTCCCGGGAAGGTGGCAAGCTACTTACCGATGGCGTCGATGAGATCAGAGAAGCCGTCGACTTCTGCCGCTTCTATGCCATGCGCGCAGAAGAGGACTTTGGCGAAGCGATTGTGCTGCCCGGCCCCACCGGCGAATCCAACCGCTTGATGATGGGCGGCAAAGGCGTATTCGCGGCGATTAGCCCCTGGAACTTTCCAGTGGCAATTTTCTGTGGCCAGGTAGTGGCCGCGGCAGTGGCTGGTAACACCGTACTGGCCAAACCGGCGGAGCAGACCTCCATTATTGCCCACCGGGTCATAGAGCTGCTCTACGAAGCCGGTATGCCCCGGGATGTGGTTCAGCTACTGCCCGGCGATGGCCCGACGGTAGGCAGCGTGTTGACCTCCGACTCGCGGATTACCGGCGTGGTCTTTACGGGTGGCACTGACACCGCACAAATTATCAACCGCGCCCTGGCGGCAAGGGAGAACGCCCCGCTGCCCACGTTAATCGCCGAAACCGGCGGCATGAACGCCATGATTGTCGACTCCACTGCCCTGCCCGAGCAGGTCGTGGTGGATGTGGTTCAGTCAGCCTTCCAGAGCGCCGGGCAGCGCTGTTCGGCACTGCGCGTATTGTATCTGCAAGACGATGTTGCCGACCGAGTGATCGAAATTCTCAAAGGCGCCATGAACGAGCTACACATTGGCGACCCCCGCGAACTGGGAACCGATGTTGGTCCTGTCATCGACGAAGACGCCCGCAAAGGCCTGCTGGAGCATATCGAAAAACTCAAGGCTGAAAATCGCCTTGTCGCTGAAACGCCAATGGCCGCTGAGCATACCCAGGAGGGTACTTTCGTAGCCCCCGTCGCTTTCACTATCGACAGCATCGATGCGCTGACCCGCGAGCAGTTCGGGCCAATCCTGCATATCGTGCGCTACAAATCTAGCCAGCTTGATAAGGTCATCAACGACATCAACGGTCGCAACTACGGCCTGACGTTTGGCGTGCACAGCCGCAACGAATCGTTTGCCGCTGAAGTCGCCCAGAAAATGCGCGTGGGTAACGTGTACATCAACCGTAATATCATCGGTGCCGTGGTGGGCGTGCAGCCGTTTGGTGGTCAAGGCCTTTCAGGCACTGGCCCAAAAGCCGGCGGCCCTCACTATCTGCAGCGCTTTGTCACCGAGAAAACGATTACGAATAACACCGCCGCCTTAGGCGGGAATGCGTCGCTGTTGGCGCTAGGCGATGAGTGAACTACTCATCAACATCACTAACCTGAACTCCTGAACAGGAAACTATCTCATGGTCGAAAATAATATAGGGATCGTTACATACAAAGGCACCACAGACCTTTCTGTCTTCATCTATAGCGGGCTCACCAGGGCCAATAACATGGATATGAAAAGGGGCTAACAACAACAAGACTGCGCCACTACCGTACTCTTCTCGGTATGCGCACTAACCTGTCGGAGCTAGCTCCGTCCTGAATAATTGGAGAAGTTACATGGCTATAGGTGTTTGGATCAGTCTCATTGCGTACTTTGCGCTAATGATCGCCATCGGTATTTATGCGATGCGCAAATCCACCTCTTCATCCGAGGATTACATGCTGGGTGGCCGTACCCTCAGCCCGAAAGTGGCAGCCCTGTCGGCGGGTGCTTCAGATATGAGCGGTTGGTTGCTGCTGGGTTTACCCGGTGCAATGTTCGTCTCGGGTTTGGGCTCGGCGTGGATCGGTATTGGTTTGCTCGTGGGGGCGCTATTCAACTGGATTCTGGTTGCTCCGCGCCTGCGTGAACAGACCGTTCACTATGGCAATGCGATCACCATTCCGGCTTTCCTGGCAAACCGGTTCCCAACACGGTCAATGTCACTGCGGACAGTCTCCGCTGTCGTCATCGTGATCTTTTTCGCGGTTTACACCGCCTCAGGCTTAGTGGCTGGCGGCAAGCTGTTCGAAAGCGCGTTTTCCGGCATTTACAACTTCGGTGATATGAGCAACTACGGCATGGGTGTCATGATCACTCTGGGCGTCGTGCTTATTTACACTGTTGTCGGGGGCTTTCTGGCAGTGAGTATGACCGACTTCGTGCAAGGGTGCATCATGATGCTGGCACTGGTGATCATGCCGGCGGTGGTTCTCTTTGGTGAAGGTGGCGGCGGCTTCTCCCAAGCGTCACAGACGCTGAACGAAGTCGACCCCACCCTGCTATCCTGGACATCGGGGCTGACCTTTATCGGCTGGCTTTCTGCGGTGACCTGGGGGCTGGGTTATTTCGGACAGCCGCACATCATCGTGCGCTTCATGGCAATCCGGACGCTCAAGGATGTGCCGATTGCCCGCAACATTGGCATGAGCTGGATGCTGATCTCCCTGATTGGTGCCGTTTCTCTGGGTATATTTGGTCGGGCCTATGCAATCCGCAATGGCCTGGATGTCCAGGATCCGGAAACAATCTTTATTATCCTGGCGAATCTGCTCTTCCACCCGCTGATTACCGGCTTCCTCTACGCGGCGCTACTGGCTGCGGTCATGAGTACCGTTTCCAGTCAGCTTCTAGTGGCATCCTCATCACTGACTGAGGACTTCTATCGTCTATTCCTGCACAAGAACGCCACTGAGACGCAGTGTGTCGCCGTCGGCCGTGTCTGCGTGGTACTGGTGGGTATTGTGGCCGCCGTTATTGCCTCTGACGAAAATTCTCAGGTACTGGGTCTGGTCAGTAATGCTTGGGCAGGCTTCGGTGCAGCATTTGGGCCGCTGATCATTCTATCGCTGATGTGGCCTCGCACGAACGGCAATGGTGCCATCGCGGGCATGGTAGTGGGTGCTCTCACGGTTATGATCTGGATCTCGCTGGGCTGGAACGGTGAGTTCATGGGTGGCCCTGGTGTGTACGAAATCATTCCTGGCTTCATCGCGTCCTTCATTGCCATCCTGGTGGTGAGCAACATGACTAACGACTCTGGTGAATATCAACATATTGAGCGCTAAACGAGCACGTAGGACGCATTCAAAGTATCGAGGAGGGCTCCCGCGGGAGCCCTTTCGTGTAGCAAGGAGAGACCCTGTATGAACGAAGCCAAACCCCATCTGCATAGCGACGTGAGTGAACTACGCTCACGCATTCGCAACAACTACGACGCCAATGAGGCAGATGTGCTGCACGGGCTTATCGAGCGCATCAAGCTTTCAGAAGACGGCCGCAAGAAGGTCGCCGCTGTTGGCGCCAACTACGTGGAGCGTGTGCGTAAGGAAAGGTCGCCCTCGATGATGGAGGCGTTCCTGGCCGAGTACGGGCTCTCGACCACTGAGGGCGTTGGCCTGATGTGTCTGGCAGAAGCGCTACTGCGCGTGCCCGATGCAGAAACCATCGACGACCTGATCCACGACAAGATCGAGCCCTCCGACTGGGGCGCCCACCTGGGTAAGTCCTCGTCATCAATGGTCAATGCCTCTACCTGGGCACTGCTGCTGACCGGTAAGGTGCTGGAAGAAGACCCCAAGGGCCCGACCCGAGCGCTGCGCGGCCTGGTGCGCCGGATGGGCGAGCCGGTGGTACGCAAGGCGGTTG
Organism: Halomonas sp. ATBC28; assembly: GCF_005937175.1. Lineage (NCBI taxonomy): Bacteria > Pseudomonadati > Pseudomonadota > Gammaproteobacteria > Oceanospirillales > Halomonadaceae > Halomonas > Halomonas sp. ATBC28. Next base: position 143,908 of record NZ_VCQL01000013.1, read on the forward strand.
GCCAGTCGATGAAGATTCTCGGCCGCCAGTTCGTGCTTGGCCAGACCATCGAAGAAGGCATGAAGAATGCCCGCGAACTGGAGAAACAGGGCTATACCTACTCCTACGATATGCTGGGTGAAGCGGCACGCACCGACGAAGATGCCGTCCGCTATCACCAAGCTTATTCAGAGGCGATCACCGCGATTGCCGAGCAGGCCAAGGGCGACGTGCGCGGAAGCCCCGGCATCTCAGTAAAGCTCTCGGCGCTGCACCCGCGCTATGAATACACCCACCGCGACACGGTGATGGCAGAACTGGTACCGCGCGCCAAGGAACTAGTGCAGCAGGCAGCCAAGGCCAATATCGGTTTCAATATCGATGCCGAAGAACAGGATCGGTTGGATCTCTCCCTCGACGTGATTGAGGCTCTAATGGCCGACCCCAGTCTTGATGGATGGGACGGCTTCGGGGTGGTCGTGCAAGCCTACGGGCGCCGCGCCGCGCCGATGATAGAGACACTCTACGAGCTGGCCGAGCGGTTTAACCGCAAGATTATGGTGCGGCTGGTTAAGGGCGCCTACTGGGATACCGAGATCAAGCTCTCCCAGGAGATGGGGGTGAAGACCTTCCCGGTCTTCACCCGCAAGGTCAACACCGATGTCAGCTACATGGCCTGCGCGCAAATGCTGCTCGACCGACGTGACCGCATCTACCCGCAGTTCGCGACCCATAACGCCCACACCTGCGCCGCCGTTGTAGAAATGGCGGGCGACGACAAAGACAGCTACGAGTTCCAGCGCCTGCATGGAATGGGCGAATCGCTACACCACATCGTCAAGGAGTCAGAAGGTACGCACTGTCGCATCTACGCCCCTGTCGGTGCGCACCGCGACCTGCTGGCCTACCTGGTACGCCGTCTGCTGGAGAATGGCGCCAACTCCTCGTTCGTCAACCAGGTGGTGGATAGCTCGATTCCGGCGAGCGAGGTCTCAAAAGATCCCATTGAAGGGTTCAAGCAACTCGGCAACGACGTCTCAAGCCCGTTGATCCGTCAGCCCGGCCAGCTATTCGAGCCCGACCGCAAGAATTCCAAGGGCTACCGCATCAACGAACCCGCTTCGATTTTGCCGCTGCTCAATGCCCGCGAAGCATTTGCCGACGCCACCTGGACCGCAGGCCCCATGCTGGTGGGCAGCCCCGCTCCCCAGGGCCCGGCGCGCGATGCCGTCTCCCCCGCCGACGGCTCTCGGGTGATCGGCAAGGTGCATGAAGCCACCCCGGAAGAGGTCGCCACTGCCCTCGACGCCGCCGAGCAAGGCTTCAAAGAGTGGTCGGCGCGCCCGGCAGCCGAACGCGCCGCGGTACTCCGACGCACCGCCGACCTCTACGAGGAACACATTGCCGAGCTGACCGTGATCGCCACCCGCGAAGCGGGCAAGATGATGTTCGATGGTATTGCCGAAGTGCGCGAAGCGGTGGATTTCCTGCGTTATTACGCCAACGAGGGCGAGCGGCTGGAAGCGGAAGAGCCCGGCAGCGCCCGCGGCATCTTCGTCTGCATCAGCCCGTGGAACTTTCCCCTGGCCATCACCACCGGCCAGATCGCTGCCGCCTTGGTTGCTGGCAACGCGGTGCTCGCCAAGCCCGCCGAGCAGACGCCCCTGATCGCCGCCCGCGCCGTCGAGCTGATGCGTGAGGCTGGCCTACCGGAAGCGGCACTACAGTTGCTTCCTGGCGACGGCCCAACGGTGGGCGGCCCGCTAACCAGCGATCCACGTATCGCTGGCGTCTGCTTCACCGGCTCGACCCCGGTGGCACAGATCATCCACAAGGCTCTGGCGGACAACGCAGGCCCCGACGCCGTACTGATCGCCGAGACCGGTGGTCTGAACTCCATGATCGTGGACTCCACGGCGCTGACCGAGCAAGCGGTGCGCGATATCCTGATCTCCTCCTTCCAGTCGGCTGGCCAGCGCTGTTCAGCGCTGCGCATGCTGTATGTTCAGGAAGAGGCCCGCGACCGGTTGCTCAACATGCTTTATGGCGCCATGGACGCACTCACCATTGGCGACCCCTGGAACACGGACACCGACGTTTCGCCGGTGATTGATGTTGACGCCCAACAGGAAATCAGCGACTACGTGGCGTCGAATGAGAAAGCTGGCAAAGTGCTGAAGAAGCTGTCTGCGCCGTACACCGGTACCTTTGTGACCCCGGCGGTGATCGAGGTTGGAGGCATTGAAGATCTCGAACGTGAAATCTTCGGCCCGGTGCTGCACGTGGCCACCTTCAAGGCGCGGGATATCGACAAGGTCGTCGACGACATCAATGGCAAGGGCTACGGGCTGACCTTCGGCCTGCATACCCGCATCGACGACCGCGTGCAGCAGATCGTCGAGCGCATCCATGTCGGCAACGTCTACGTCAACCGTAACCAGATCGGTGCCATCGTTGGCTCTCAGCCGTTCGGCGGCGAGGGCCTCTCAGGTACCGGGCCTAAGGCTGGCGGCCCGCTCTACGTCAATCGCTTCCGCCGCACCGCTGAAGCCGAGTGCCACGAGACGCCGGAGGGAAAAGCCGTATCGCTCGGCGACCTCCAATCGGCCATAGACGGGCTGGATGCGCGTAACTGGGCGGTACGACCCAATCGCATCGAGGTACTGCGCAAGGCGCTCTCCGGCAAAGGCGGCGTGATCCGCAAGGCACTTGCCGAAACGGCAGCGTTAGATATGACACCGCAGACCCTCCCAGGGCCGACAGGGGAAAGCAACCGCCTGGCAATGTACCCCAAGGGAGTGGTTCTGTGCCTAGGGCCGACGCTGGATATCGCCATTGCTCAAGCAGCACAGGCCCTAGGCGCGGGCTGTGCCGCTGTCGTAGTCGCATCAGGTGCCGAGCAAGCCGTGAAGCCACTGACCGATGCCGGCGCACCGGTGGCTGGGCTTGATGGAAGCGTTTCAGCCGAGACACTGAGCGAAGTCAAAGGCATTGCAACGGTCGCCGCCGCTGGCGCCAGCGACTGGACTCGTGAACTGCGGATGGCGCTGGCCAAGCGCGACGGTGCCATCGTATCGCTCGAGACCCAGACCATCTCGCCGGATCGCTACGTGGTGGAACGCCATCTGTGCATAGACACAACCGCGGCGGGTGGCAACGCCAGCCTGCTGGCAACGGCTGAATAGGTCGGCGCTAAATGGTAGGCGCTTAGGGATCGGTGCTTAGGAGGCGAGCGACTCATTGAGCTCGCTCGCCCTCCTCCCAGACTGTCTCAGTAATCAATAGTTAGCCACTACTCGTTAGTGGCTTTTTTTATCTAACGAACGGTTTTTTTGGCAATAGCGGCTGGTGATGCATTATTCGTAGTGGCTCCAGAGCCGAAGAACTTTTACCACTCGCTCGTCCTCAAGCACTTGGTAGACTAGGCGATGCTGGATATTGATCCGGCGTGAGTAGGCGCCAGCAAGATCACCAATGAGCTTCTCAAACGGAGGCGGCTTACGGTAGGGGTCTTCTGCAATCAGTACCAGTAAATCCTGGGCTTTTGGCTTGAGGCCGCTGGAGGCCAGTTTCTTCGCATCTTTTTGGGCTTGTTTGGTGTAAACCAACTTCCATGTCACCAGTCCAGCTCCTCACCGCATTCATCTAGGGGGGTATTCATCCCCTCACGAATAGACTCCCGCATACCTGGCACGGAGAGCAGGTAAAGTGTTTCCTGAATCGCCGACCAGTCTTCCTCGGATACCAAGACAGCTTTGTTCCGCTTGCCCATGATGACGATGGGCTGGTGAGACTCGGCAGTTTCGTCGATCAACCGATAAAGATTGCTGCGCGCCTCAGTTGCTGTGATTCCGGTCATGACGCCCTCTTGCTCATTCAATTTTCTAACAATGTACGCCTTTGGGTACGTACGTCAAGACGAACGTTGCGCATAACATCGTCAGAATACGTCTTTCGCGTGTATGGCCCTGATACTCATTGAGCCTTTTCTCCCGGTTTCGTGGTAGCGGCCTTGTAACATGTTGCCCCAAATAAGGCCTCATAGACCTCATCGATAGAACTGAAATTTTTAAACCAACCTTTTGGCAAAACCCTTATATTAGGGCGTTCGGCTTTAAATCCGCCCTGGTCGCCCTTGGTATGTTTTGCAACCTTAAGCCCGTCAAGGCTAGGCAATTTCTCGCCTGGAAGAGAGCCAAAGAAGAGGAATGGCCCCAGCTCCAAGGTATCTTCGTTGAAATAAATCCAAATAACACACCCAGAGGGCTTTTCAGAAAGCCTCGTATGAACTTTCTGGCTGGCTGTTTTGCCGCCAACGTATGAAGCTTTAAGCTGTATATGCCTCACGACCCCATTATCTTCCGCTATTAGATCATAGCCAGCGTTATCAACTTCTGGACTCGCCACCTCTAGCGTGCAGCCAAATTCCTTCCAGGAAAGCTTTAGCAGTTCGCCAATGAAAAGATGCTCAACGAGCTTTTCTCTAAAAGACGAGTGTTCGCTATGGTTCAACGCCTTCTCTCCACGTAACGCCGTAATCCCAAGCTTGTTGCGTACATTGCTTTAGCCCCTTGCTTCTGACAAGTAGCCTTTTGCAAGCTCGCCTACGAAACGACGCCCAGGATTAGAGCCGTTTATCCAATCATCAGGCGCAAATAGTTCAAACAGTCCTACCTTGATCAGTGTCGGCACCGCCAGCTCAAGCTCTTTCTCTACTTGCCCGCGCTCGCCTGAATTGTATAGATTAATGTTGTGGAGCATGGTTGCGACAGTGCCCGTCTGTACCTTGCTACCATCTTTAAGTCGAACAGAAGGAAGAACCTGACCTTCTGAAACAATTTTTTGGTTGGCCTCAGCCAACTGGTCTGAGTTTTCAATACTGTTGCTCATTGCAATTATTCCTCTTTAAAGCAGCTCAAGACAGTCATCGGCGTGGGCAAACGCAGCGAAGGGGTTGGCATCCGGTGCACGGCCTAAATGGGCTGTTTCAGGCGGCAACAAGCTTCTTAGCGTTTGCGCTAGAGTCCATCAGTTCAAAATGAACGAGCAACTGACTCTGCTCGGCTACAGTTTTGATGATGGTGCTCTTGTCCTTGAACTGATGGTCTTGGGCTCACACGAAAATTTCTACCACGATCTCAAACGGTAGCAATGACGTTATAACTCCCGGTACAAGCTGCGCTTTGGAGCAGCGGAAAAGCGCTCACCGTGATGCCGCTTGTTATGGTTTCTGCTCACTAAGCTCAACCTTTCTGCCATCAGGATCTTGGACGACATAAACATGCTTTCCGCCAAACTTATACTGGTCCACTAATTCTAAGTCAGGGATGATATTGCCCAGACCTTCCACTGAAAATCCTAGTCGCGTGTTGTCTACTGATTCGCTGCTAACCAATGGATACAACTCGAATACAAACCCCGCATTTTCTGACGAGTAATGCACTGGCCCACAGCCATGCTGCTCTTCCACGAAGCTGAAACCGAGCTGCTCATAGAACTGCTTGCTGGCCCGCAAATCGCTGCACCGTAGTACGAACAAATCAAGTTTCATAATTCACCAAAATGACATAACGCTGCAACGTGCGCGGCTTTGTAATAAAGGCGCAGCCGCAACGTACAAGCAGTCGCTGTACCTGCGGCTATTATCCATTTGCCGAAATTACAGTTATGTTAAACCCTTCATCGGGTGTGGGCGCAACAAAGTACTTTGTAATCTGCTCAAACATCTCTTCAGTATCCGTTGCCGCTCTCTGCGGTTGTTCTGCACGCCTTTTGGCTATCTGCTCTAAGCAGGTATCATTTGGCTGGTCAATGTAAATTAGCTCATGGGGAGCCTGAATCTCTGAAAAGACACTTCTAAGCCATTTTCGTTGCGGAATCGTATTTGCAGGAAAGTCCATTACCACATTAGTGCCTGACGCCAAGATCGACTGAGCCAGCTTCTTCATTTGAGGCTTGAGCCGTCCAGCATATTTTACGTAATCTTCCAGTGTCTTAATGCTATCGGGATAAACCGACGCAAGCCACTCGTCTTCTGAAAGCAGTACGGCGTTTCGTTCTTGGGAAACTTCAAGAGACTTTGTAGTTTTCCCTGCCCCCATTTTCCCGCAGAAAAATGTCAACACTCCTTTCTTCATTTCTTGCCTCGTATTGCATAGCAGTTTATTTCTGCGCATACGTATTTTCCTAGAAAGCGTAACACCATAAAAAAACTCCAATGTGTTAATAGTAATGGGCAAATTACCAACTCCCATTCAAATGCTCGCTAGAAAAATGCGCATGCTCATTCCTGACCATCTTTTCGCATTGCCTATAAACACGAGCAGATGTTTTACAACTCGCTGTTTTAATTTATTTTTATAAACAATATTCTGGCAATATTTGATCATACCTCTTGCTGAGCGTATCAGAAAAACACGCATTACAGACTAAAAATACTTCATATCACTGCGCATGCATCCATACAAATGGGCAAGCCAAATGGCTAGCAGCCCGCTTCTGAATTAGGTCTCTCCAGCCGCCCCTCCCCCTACCCCCCCATGTCTAATAACTCTTGCCCTGGATCAATAATCCACTCCCTGGGTCTCGTTACACTGGTTTCATCGTTAAGCGGCTATCGGAAAGCCGTCTAATCTTACTATCTGCGTTAACACCTGGAGTGATCCCATGCGTAAAGCCGCCCTGCCTACATTATTCGTCACCACTGTTGCCGCTGCGGCAATGATGACCAGCAGCCAGGCATTCGCCTACGGCGCTGGCGATTTCTTCACCCGCGTGGGTGTGGCCAAAGTCGCCCCCACCAGCGACAACGGCTCACTGGCCAACGGTGCGCTATCAGTGGATGTACAGGATAAAACCGATTTCGCGTTCACCTTGGGCTATCGCTTCCACGATAAAGTCGGCGTGGAACTACTGGCGGCGCTGCCGTTTGAACACGACATCCATTTAAACGGCGATAACATTGCCTCAACCAAGCACCTGCCGCCGACCCTAACACTGCAGTACTACCCGCTGGGCGGCACTCAGTCACGCGTACAGCCCTATGTCGGCGCCGGTATTAACTACACCTTTTTCTCCGATGAGGAGCTGACGATTGGTGATTTAGACCTGGATGACTCCTGGGGAGCGGCAGGCCAGGTAGGTGTTGATCTATTAGTTGATGACCATTGGGCGCTGAACGCCGCTGCTTGGTACATCGATATCGATACCGATGCGAGCGTTAACGGTGCGGCGGCAGGTACCGTTGAGATCGATCCTCTCGTGGTCATGGCAGGCCTCAGTTACCGCTTCTAAGCCACTTGCAAAACCGCTAGCGGATGTTATCCACAAAGCCTGCCTCACGGTGGGCTTTGTGCGTTTAGTAGCATGCCGCTTTAAGCGCTTTCAGTGACGATCTGGTCGACCTTCTCTACCGCCCGCACGATGAGCAGCTGGTGGTGGGCGGGTGTTTTCTCCTGCTGTAAATAGGCCGCCACGGCGGGAGCCACCTCGCACTTTGCGGGCATGGCTGCACGGGCATCCATCAAAGCGTTCAAGCGGGCAATAAACACAAAGCGTACCCATTGAGGCAGCGACATCGTGTCGATGCAAAATGGCTGCTGGCTGGCAAACGCCTCTGCATCGGGTGTTGGCATGCGCCATAGATCGGCGGCTTTCATCGACGCCTCAAGCTCTAGAAGCGCTGTCTGCAGCGGTTGATAAGTACTCATAAAGTCGCTTGTCACTACCTTGGAAAATGAAGTAAGTGTATCGTCTGCCCATTATCCCCACTCAGCGGGCGCCTTGCCACCTATCAACGCTTGCGGGAAGTTATCCATAGACTCACAGAAAACCTGCATGAGCCTGTGGATAAACTATGGAAAGGTATCGCAGCGCCTGCTCTCATGGGGCTTTGGCAAAGTTGATTAATTTTTAACCGCATTGTCATTAATGCTAATGCCTTAAGGCACTGTCATTAACACCATGTTTATCAGTCACTGCGGCTGACAGTGCCACATCAGCAAGGTAGAGTGCAGGCTTGCAACGCGGAAGGATGTCATGCAACCGATTCAAACCCTTGATGAGTTTTTTACCCGCAGCGGCGGCGAGGTTTCCCTTTACCATATGGGGCGCCATGTCGTCTCCTGCCCGCGGGAGTCACTTGCCGCCTTTGAAGGTGGCGAAATGGCCTGGCCAGAACCCTGGCAAGGCCAAGCGCGCTTAGCCATTGTGTTTCGCCTTGGCGATATGCCCGAACCGGCTATTTGGTTCTTAGCCTTGCCACTGGACGAGCAGGGAATGATTGCCCCCGCCCAGCGCGATGCGTTTTTAAACCGGCTGCTGGAAACACTGGGGCGCGCGGTTTCTAACGTGGGTCGTGAAGAAACAGCGGACGTGGATCACTTAATGAAGGATAATCCCCTCGCCTTCACGCCTAACGTCACCTTCCAAGCCATGCTCAATGCACGCGCCACCCATGCGCGTGGGCTGCCCGCCAGCCAGCATTTTGAGCCGGTTGATGCCTACTTGAGCGGCCAGCAAGCGATCGATTGGCAGGCATTGGGGTTACAAGGGATTGCCGATTACGTCGTGAGAATGGAAACACTTGACGCTGAATCGCTCGCGCAGCGGTTGCCTGAACTGCCTACCGCCGTTATCCACTCCTTGTGCTACTGTTTAGAGCACCAGCCATTGCCACAGGCGTTAGTCGCGGCACTGCAGCGTCGTGGCGAAGCCGCTGCACAAGCGGGCGACATCGAAACGCTGTGTGCCTGTCTGCGCGCAGTGGGCAATACGGATGCATCAGAGGTGGGTAATTGGTACACGGCCTTACTTAACAACTCAGCGGCCTGTGGGCCGGATGTGCTCGCGGCAATAGCCGGGCGCGGCTGGGGCTATCTTGAAGACGCGCAGCGCCTGCCACTTTTTCTGCAACGCTTAGCAGAAGATGAGCGTAGCGATTTTGCCGCCGTAGTGCGTGATATTGCGTTAATACCACGACTACGCTTACCGGTCATGATGGCACTGCGGGATGCGCCTGCTGGCTCCGCAACCCAACGCCGTTTGACACTGATGATGTCACAGAGGAACGCTTGATCCGATGTCACTTTTAATTGCAAGGAGTGAGCCGTGAAGGAATTACCCTATCAGGCCAAAGCGGTCATTGGCCGCCGCGAGATGGTGACGCTACCTGAACTAGGGCTTCACCTATGCTGTAAAGCTGACACTGGCGCGCGAACATCTGCACTGCATGCAGAAGAGATAGAGACCGATGAAGATGACCATGGTCAACTGTGGGTTAGCTTTATCACCCATAGCGGAGGGCCAGACACGCCAGCGCATCGCTTCCGTTTGCACCTGCATGATCGACGCCGGGTCACCAGTTCCAACGGTCATAGCGAGTGGCGCTATGTTATACGTACCCCGATGCAGATGGGCGATTTGAATTTCCCCATTGAACTGACCCTTACTGACCGCAGCAATATGCGCCACCCGATGCTACTAGGCCGTAGTGCCATGCGCCGCCTCCTGGTGGCCCCCGGTGCCGCATTCTTGCACGGTGAGCCTTAACCCCTTATTAGTCGCTTCAATCTCAGCTCGGAGTCTCCTACATGCATATCGCTCTGCTGTCACGCAATCGCAATTTGTACTCTACCCGCCGCCTGGTTGAAGCCGCAGAGCAGCGTGGGCATACCGCCCGCGTGGTGGACACGCTGCGTTGCTATATGAGCATTACCTCGCACCACCCTTCGATCCACTATAAAGGCCAAGAGATTGAGCCTTTCGATGCGGTGATCCCGCGCATTGGTTCATCGGTCACCTTTTACGGCTGTGCGGTGCTGCGCCAGTTTGAAATGATGGGCACCTACGTTATCAACGATAACGTCTCGATTACCCGTTCGCGGGATAAATTACGCTCACTGCAACTGCTGTCGCGTAAGGGGTTGGGGCTGCCAATTACCGGCTTTGCCCACTCCCCCGATGACATTCCCGACCTGATCACCATGGTCAAAGGTGCGCCGCTGGTCATTAAGCTGCTCGAAGGCACCCAGGGGATTGGTGTGGTATTGGCGGAAACCAACCAAGCCGCTGAATCCGTCATTCAAGCGTTCATGGGCATGAAAGCCAATATCATGGTGCAGGAGTACATCAAAGAGGCGCGTGGCGCCGATATTCGCTGCTTCGTGATTGGCGATAAAGTGGTCGCTTCAATGAAGCGCCAGGCGGCGGACGGTGAGTTTCGCTCGAATCTACACCGCGGCGGCACCGCCACCGTGATCCGCATCACCCCTGAGGAACGTTCAACGGCGATCCGTGCAGCCAAAGCCATGGGCCTGCGCGTTGCCGGTGTCGATTTGCTACGCTCCAATCACGGCCCGGTGATTATGGAGGTTAACTCTTCGCCTGGTTTGCAGGGCATTGAGAACGCCACCGGCAAAGATATTGCGGGAATGATCATTGAGCACATTGAAAGAAACGCTTCACCAGCCCGTAAAGCACCGCCCAAGCCTAAAGGCTAAGGCAAAATATTAAAATAATCCGTTTCGGGGGTGGCAAATAGTCGCTGTCACCCCCACAATCTGCGTCACCGAAGGAGGTAGACGCTCATGTTTCTCGATAATCGCCAAGTGGCGATGGACAGCGTATTGGAAGCGCTGGCCGATAGCATTGATTATTTCCAAGACAATATTGAACGCCTGCGCCCGTCGCTGCGTGACGCTTTAAAGCCGCATTATGCTGCGCGGCTCAAGCAGATGCGCCAGCTGCAGGATCTGGCCCGTGCGCATTTAAAAATGCTGCCCCGGGATGCAGACGTTGAGCGCGATGATTTTTTATGGCTGTGGAGCCGTCTAAAAAGCTTTGTCGGCAACGATAGCCAAGTACTCATCAATGAGCTATTAGAGCAAGAGCGTGTATTAATGCAGGCGCTCTCCTCTCTGTATACCCACCCGTTACCCGATCCGATTGAACCGGTGGTAGAAGAGTGCATGCAGGGGTGCCGTAAGCTTATCCGCGAGCTGTATGCGCTGCAAAAGCGCAAAACCCACCGCTAACGCCCTATAGACACGCTGCTAGGGGCTTTAAGCTATCTATGCTCAGGACCTCTATGCTCAAGGGCCTGGTCAAAGGGCTATGGAGGGCTAAAGCGCTCGTTTAGTGATGGCAGAATAAGGTCTATGGGCGTCCGCCTGGGTAATTCGATGGGCTCAGGCGTACCGAGAAAATAGGGCTCCCTCCCCCATACATAGAGATCACCCAGGGTGGCTACGCGTGCTGCCCACTCGCGCAGCTTTAAACGCCACCCCACTGCTACGGTAGGATCATCCGCCACACAGCCAGTGACATCGATACCTAGCGCACGACCAATAAATACCGCGCGGGGAAGATGCCAGCTCTGGGTGATCAGCAGGGCTTTATCCAGCTGAAAAACGTCTCGGGCACGCGCTAGCGTGTCGTAGGTGCTAAAACCAGCAAAATCCATGGTCAGCTGTTCAGACGCGACACCGCGTCGATACAGCTCGCGCCACATTGCGCGCGGCTCGTTATACGCCTGGGTACGATTATCCCCAGAGAGCAAAAGATGCTCGACCTGAGCCTGCTCAATTAAAGTAGCAGCGGTTCGCATGCGCGCATGGAAGTGCGGGTTTCGCACCCCGCTACGCGTCCAGTGAGACGTGCCGAAGACAATCCCCACTTCTGCTGGATGACACTGCTGCGGCTGACGCTCAATGTAAGCGGCGGTCGTCGCGAGCACCCAAAAATTGCCGCCTATAAACAGCAATGTCGCCAGCAGCGACAGTGCTCCTAGCGACATTAATAAACGCTTTAGCCATTTCAACAAAAGGTTATGCATCCAGCTCCCCAGCCGGGGTTAGAACATGCCGAGTTCAAGCTTGGCCTCGTCACTCATCATGTCACGGCTCCAGGGCGGGCTGAAGACTATTTCGGTGTGAACCTTGCTGATCTGCGGCGCACCGAGGATCTTATTGCGCGCATCCGCCGCGATTACATCGCCCATCCCACACCCAGGGGCGGTCAGCGTCATGCGGATAGTTACCATACGCTCACCACTGATAAGGCGCTCGATACGGCAGCCGTAGACAAGCCCTAAGTCAACGATATTGACCGGTATCTCCGGGTCAAAGCAGGTGCGCAGTTGATCCCACACGAACTGCTCAATCTCTTCCTCGGTAGCCGTTTCGGGCAGCGTAGGACGCGGGAGCGACTCAAGCCCCAGGGCATCCAGGTTTTGCCCCTCAATCAAATAGAGGCGCCCCTCAAAACCGACGCTTACCGTACTGCCTTTCGCCTGCATAACGCTAACAACGCTATCTTCAGCCAGTGTTTCCGTACTGCCAAACGGAATGGCAATGGCTTCCACATCGCGCTGGAGCGGTAACTGTTGGCCACGTTCGAGGCTGGCAACTTGCTCAAGATCCATAACTGTCCTTAAATGACGATTCCTAAAGAATCGACCTTAACGCACCATACCAATGACACGTTGGAGTGCTTCTACAAAGCGATCCACTTCATCGAGGGTATTATACGCCGCAAATGAAGCACGGCACGTCGCGTCGACCCCAAAATGATGCAACAAGGGCTGTGCGCAATGGTGGCCGGTACGAATAGCGACGCCGAGCTGATCGATCAGCAGGCCGATATCTTGCGAATGCGCCCCTTCCACAATAAAGGAAAGAACGGCCGCTTTATCCGGCGCAGTGCCTAAAATACGTAGACCATCGATTTGACCGACCGCCTGGGTAGCGTGATCGAGCAGTTGGCCTTCCCAGGCGCCGATGGCATCTATGCCAATGCTCTCCATCCACTCAAGCGCTCGACCCAGGGCAATGACCTCTGCAACAGCGGGCGTGCCCGCTTCAAACTTATGCGGAATAGCGGCAAAGGTTGTGCCCGCATCAAAAGAGACGGTGCTGATCATCTCACCACCGCCCTGCCAGGGTGGCATCGCTTCAAGCAGCGCCTGCTTGCCGTAGAGCACGCCAACGCCTGTCGGCCCATACACTTTGTGGCCAGAGAAGGCATAGAAGTCAGCATCGATTGCCTGCACATCGACCACTTGGTGAGGTGCTGCCTGAGCACCATCAATCAGAATCAGCGCACCCTGCTGATGGGCAAGGGTTGCCATCTCTTGCACCGGGTTAATGGTTCCCAGGGCATTAGAGACATGGTTCACCGCCACCAGCTTAGTGCGCTCACTCAGCAGCAAGCGATAGGCAGCCATATCCAGCGCGCCGTTGGCCTCAACGGGAATCACCTTAATGGTAAAACCAATCTCGGCGGCCAACAGCTGCCAGGGAACAATATTGGAGTGGTGCTCCAACATCGAAATCAACACCTCATCGCCAGGCGCAAGATTTGCACGCCCCCAGCTATGCACGACCAGATTAATCGCTTCCGTGGTGCCGCGGGTAAAGATGATCTGACGCGCATCTTCCGCATTAAGGAACGCCTTAACCCGGTGGCGCGTGCCTTCAAACGCCGCCGTCGCCTCATCGGCGAGAGTATGCAGCCCACGGTGAATATTGGCATTATAGCGCGAGTAGTAATCGCTAAACACGTCAATCACCTGCTGAGGCGTTTGGCTAGTGGCCGCATTATCTAAATAGATCAGCGGCTTGCCGTGCACCTCACGGGCCAGCACCGGAAAGTCCTGGCGCAGGCGCATAACATCAAAGATCGCTTGCGCAGGGCTTGTTTGCACAGTGCCTGTTTGAGAAGAGCTAGACGTTGGCTCAATAACGGAATGTGGCATCAGACGCTCCTGATTGGGTAGTGGCGCTAGTCGTTAAGTGAAACCGCCGCTTCGACAAGCCCGGCAAGGTTGAAGCGCTCTGGCAGCTTACCGGCGACCGCTAACTCAACGCGCTCGGCAATCGCATCCAGGGTGACTTTGTCCAACACCTCGCCAGCGAAAGCGAGCGTTAGCAGACCGCGAGCGGTGGCTTCATCGATACCGCGGGTACGCAGCGCATAAATCGCCTCTTCGTCTAGCTGGCCCGTAGTCGTGCCGTGTGAGCACTTAACGTCATCGGCGTAAATCTCAAGCTCAGGCTTGGCATCAATGTGGGCGCGATCCGATAGCAGTAGGTTTTGATTACTCTGAAAACCTTCGATCTTCTGGCTATCGCGCTTGACGTAGACCTTGCCGTTAAACACCCCGTGGGCGCGATCATCCAGAATGCCCTTGTAGTTCTCATTGGAGAACGTCAGCGGCGCATTGTGGTTGACCTTGGTATGGTTGTCGACGTGTTGGCGACCCTGACCAAAGAACAGACCCAGGAAGTTGGTTTCAGCGCCCTGGCCGTTCAAGTCACTGATCAGATCGTTGCGCACCAGCGCACCGCCCAGGCTCAGGTTATAGGAGGTATAGCGCGTATCGCGGCCCTGCTCTACGTGAATGCTCGCCACGTGCAAATCACCCAACGGCGCTTCTTGCAGCTTGTAGTGGGCCAGTATCGCGCCCCGGTCTAGCATCAGCTCGCCAACTACGTTGGTGAAGTTCGTCGCTTCGCTTTCACCTGTGTAGTGCTCAATCAGCGTCGCCTCGCTGCGGCCTCCTGCCTCCACCAGCACCCGCGGGTGACACATCACCGGCTGGCCTGCGCGGGACAGAAACTGCAGCAGGATGGGCTTCTCAACCACTGTTCCCGGTGCAATGCGAACCACTGCCCCCTCTTCCATAAACGCCGTGTTTAGCGCGGCGAAGGGCGAAAAATCGACACCGGTTAAGCGCCCAAGCGGGCCACCCACGGCTTCGTGGTTCTCTGCTAGCGCCTTGGAAAGCGGTAATACCTGAACGCTTGACGGCAGTGAATCCAAATCAGAGAGCGCCGATGAGAAAACGCCATCCACGAAGGTCAGCCGGTAGGCATCAATCGGCAACGTTAGCGCCGCGGCGGTGGCCGGAGAGAACTCAGCGTTGTCGGCTATTGCAAAGTTGCCCTGGGCAATCGAACGTACGTCGGTGTACTTCCACTCTTCATCGCGACGCGTAGGAAAACCCAGCGCCTCAAAACGTGCAGCACCCGCCTGGCGACGAGCAGCAATCCAGGTCGGTTCCGCTGTGTAGTTCGAGCTGCGCGCCTTCAGCGTGTCTAAAAAGGTTTGCGTATCGCTCATGCCACAGACTCCTCGATACCTTCGTACCCATTGGCTTCCAGCTGTTTGGCCAGCTCGGCGTCACCGGTTTTGACAATACGGCCATCGACCAGTACATGAACTTGGTCTGGCACGATGTAATCCAGCAGACGCTGGTAGTGGGTGACCAGCAGAATGGCGCGGTCTTCAGCGCGCAGGCTGTTGACACCATCGGCGACCACTTTCATGGCGTCGATATCCAGGCCGGAGTCGATCTCATCGAGCATCGCAAGCTTCGGCTGAAGCACCAGCATTTGCAGGATCTCGTTGCGCTTTTTCTCGCCGCCTGAGAAACCTTCGTTAACGGCGCGCTGTAGGAAGCTAGCGTCCATTTTCATGTAACCAAGCTTCTCTTTCACCAGCTTCATAAACTCTGGCGCTGGCATTTCGCCTTCGCCGCGGGCTACGCGCTGGGCATTAAGCGCAGACTTCAGCAGGTAAATATTTTTAACCCCTGGAATCTCGACCGGGTACTGGAAACCCAATAGCAAGCCAGCCTGGGCGCGCTCTTCAATTTCCATTTCGAGCACGTCTTTGCCTTCAAAGGTAATCGTGCCCTGGGTAACTTCGTAGCCATCTTTACCGGCAATCACCGCGGATAGCGTCGATTTACCCGCGCCGTTCGGCCCCATAATGGCGTGCACTTCACCCGCCTTGATGGTCAGGGTCAAGCCTTTGAGGATTTCATTACCTTCGACGGAGACGTGTAAATCATTCACTTGCAACATATTGATTACCTTCTGATTCTGGCGAGTCGCCACGGCGACACTAATATAATTAATTGGAATAAATGGGCAGCGGTTAGCCGACCGCGCCTTCCAGGGTCACATTGAGCAGCGCTTCCGCTTCGACGGCGAACTCCATGGGCAACTCTTGGAAGACATCCTTACAGAAGCCGTTAACAATCATGCTGACCGCATCCTCTTCAGAGATACCGCGGCTCTGGCAGTAGAACAGCTGGTCTTCACCGATTTTCGAGGTGGTCGCTTCGTGCTCAATGGTCGCCGTGCTATTGCCAATTTCCTGATAAGGGAAAGTATGCGCACCGCACTTATCACCTATCAACAGCGAGTCACACTGGGTGAAGTTACGCGCCCCTTTGGCCCGCGGGCCAATTTTCACCAGGCCGCGATAGGATTGGTCACTCCTGCCCGCTGAGATACCTTTGGCGACGATATACGAACGCGTGCCTTCGCCAATATGAATCATCTTGGTGCCGGTATCGGCCTGCTGGCGACCATTGGTAACGGCGACGGAGTAGAACTCGCCGATACTGTCTTTGCCGCGCAGTACGCAGGAGGGGTACTTCCAGGTAATAGCCGAGCCGGTTTCTACCTGCGTCCAGCTAATCCGTGAACGGTCACCACGGCAATCGCCGCGCTTGGTGACGAAGTTATAGATACCGCCTACGCCATTTTCATCACCGGGGTACCAGTTCTGCACGGTGGAGTATTTGATATAGGCGTCGTCCAGAGCGACAAGCTCGACCACCGCGGCGTGAAGCTGGTTCTCATCGCGCATTGGAGCCGTACAGCCTTCCAGGTAAGAGACCTGGGCACGGCTTTCGCAAATAATCAGCGTGCGCTCAAACTGGCCAGTGTTGGCCGCGTTAATGCGGAAGTACGTAGACAGCTCCATCGGGCAAGTCACGCCTTCTGGCACAAACACAAAGGAGCCATCGGTAAACACCGCTGAGTTCAGCGCGGCAAAGTAGTTGTCCGCCACGGGAACGACCGTGCCCAAGTACTGTTTGATCAGTTCCGGGTAGTCGCGAATGGCTTCAGAAATGGAGCAGAAGATAACCCCTGCTTCGCCAAGCTGCTTTTTGAAGGTAGTGGCGACCGAAACGGAGTCAAACACCGCATCGACGGCAACTCCTGCCAGCGCGGCGCGTTCGTGCAACGGAATACCCAGTTTCTCATAGGTTTCCAGCAGTTTGGGATCCACTTCATCCAGGCTTTGCGGGCGGTCTTCCGGGCGTTTCGGCGCACTGAAATAGGAGATCGATTGGTAATCAATCGGCGGATAGTCGAGATGCGCCCAGGAAGGAGCTTCCATCTTCAACCACTGGCGGTAGGCATCCAGACGCCACTCCAGCATCCACTCCGGCTCGCCCTTCTTTTTGGAAATAAAGGCGATGGTGTTTTCATCCAGGCCAGGTGGCAGGGTGTCGCTCTCAATATCGGTTACAAAGCCATCTTTGTATTCGCGACGAACCAACTGTTCCATTTCTTCGCTTGCCATGGTGATACCCTCCGGGCAGTTGGGTGGCGAGGTCATCGCCTTTAATAATAAATTAGGCCTGCTGTACTCGCGCCGCCGTTAGGCCGACGCCGCCGACAGGCTGATCGTTTGAATAGGCAGTTGTACTGGCAGCTTAATCGGCGCTGTATCAGCCAGATGCGCCAGGGTCACGCTCTCTAGCAGAGTACGCATGGCCAAAGAGACCCGCTGCCAGTTGTCTGCCACACCGCAGGTAGCCACAAGCTCACAATCGCCTTCTGCTTGGCTGCACTCGGTCATGGCGACGGGGCCTTCAATCGCCGCAATAATATCGGCGGCAGTAATCTGCGATGCGGGCCGGGCCAGGCGGTAACCGCCTTGGGCGCCACGCTGAGAAACCAGCAGCCCTGCCCGCACTAGCATTTTGAGCGTTTTACTCACCGTCGGATGGGGCAACTGCACGGCCTCTGCTAACTCTGCCGCTGCATGCGACGCCTGGGAATGGCGGGCAATTTGCGCCATGACCACCGCGGCATAGTCTGTCAGCCGAGAAAGCTTAAGCATGTCGACTCCCTTTATGTCATCAGTACGCAGCAAATCAAATGGTCGCCACGTCAATTGAGTACCATTTTAGTCCTGTATAAATTTGATGTGAAGCCCCTGAGCAAAATGGATAGCAATTTACGCAAAATATCGGCACGTTCGGCGCTGATAGCATCAAAAACAACAATCATTATCATTTAGAAAAGCTATTACTTCTGTATCTGCTGCTTTGCATTGAGTAGCCGATTCTGATAGCGTCAGAACGTATTAGATGCCCCTACTGTATGAGGCATCCCAATATTTGTAGGAGGCAGACTATGGATGTAGCAGTTAATAACATGGTAAATGCAACGCTGGATATGAGGCAGGCGCAAGCGATCCAACAGGCTCAGTTCGGTGTTTTTAAAGAGGCATTAGACGGCCAGGCAGCGCAAATCACCGCCCTGATGGATAGCGTTGCTTTAGATCCACAGCTGGCTACCAGCGGCAGCGTAGGTACGCAGATTAATACGACTGCGTAATAAACGTTAGGCTAGATAAATCAATAGCCCCCTGGCCAACGCCAGGGGGCTATTTTTTTAACGATCGGTTTTAACGCTAGGCTTTCTTAACAAATTCGGATTTAAGCTTCATCGGGCCGATACCGTCAATTTTACAGTCGATATCGTGGTCGCCTTCAACTAAGCGAATGCCTTTCACTTTAGTGCCCACTTTAACCACCAGTGAACTGCCCTTAACCTTCAAGTCCTTGATCACCGTTACGCTATCACCGTCGGCTAGCATATTGCCGTTGGCATCGCGCACGCCTGAAGCGTCATCAGCGCCCTCTTCTTCTGCCACTTTTGACCACTCATGGCCGCACTCTGGGCAGACATATTGAAGACCATCATCGTAGCTAAACTCAGAGGCACAGGCAGGACAGTTAGGCAGGTCACTCATCAGACGGCTCCATCACCACAGTTAGAAAGCGATGGAGCCTACACGGGTTACGCAAAATGTCCAGCCAAAGGCTAGATCAATCGCGCTGGTAAGTACCCACCAAACGGTTCATCCCCAGCAGGTGAGGCTCTACTTCTTTGAGCAGTTCAGCCAGCGTGAGCCCTTCAGGGAGCGAGGTTTGATGATCCAGCGCCAGCACCCAGAAATAATAAAGATGCTTGCCGTGCCCTTCTGGCGGCATCGGGCCACAATAGCCAGTACCACCTTTATCATTTGCGCCGAAGGTGCCCGCCGCCGTCTTTTCAGTTAATTCTTGAATATCGCCGGGTAGGTTATAGAGCACCCAGTGGACAAAGCCATAGCTACCGTCTTTGACCAACGGCGCGTCCGGGTCATGACAGATCACTGCAAACCCTTGGGTTCCCTCGGGAGCGTCTTGCCAAGCAAGTGCTGGCGAAACATCCTCACCTTCCCCGGTGTGCTTGGCAGGTATCGCCTGATGGTCAGCAAACGCCGGGCTGGTAACCTGCATTGATGAAAGTGCAAATGTCATGTTTTATCTCCTTGGTTTATCTAATGTGCCTTTCGCTCCTAGTCTCACAACTCCACCGGCCTTGTTTCTTCAGGCGGCGCTTAACCCAGGCATCATAAAGCGCCCGCAAGCCCGATTTAATGCCCGGTAGACCAATGATCCAGGCAGCCGGCGCCAACAAGGGAATACGCTTCATTAATAAACGGTAAGCATCGATCCCCTCCACCAATTGCCCAGATGCTGTTTCGATATGCAGAGAACGCAGTGCCATGTCGGGATCGACGCCCTTTTGCTGTAGCGCCTGGTGATGTTCACTCACATCAAGCCAAGCGATATCAGCGGCATGCCGCCCCGACCAGCGCTCATAGCGGCGGCGCTCTTTACGGCACAGCGGGCACTTCGCATCGTAAAAGACATTGATAGAAGTCTTATTGGGCATATAGCCTCTCTAGTTAACGACACTAAAGCAGTGTGGCATTTTCAGTACTAGTCGCAAACCTTTACATATTCACTGCTTATTTAGGCTACGGCTATGACATCTGAGTTCAAAAAACAGCTATTAATTGTTGCCCATGCCCCTTCGGCGAATACCCGCTTATTGCGTGATGCGGCTTTCCAGGGCGCGAGTCATCCCGACCTTGAGCAGCTGCACTGTGTGGTGAAAGCGCCCTTGGAAGCTGGACCAGACGACGTGCTTGCTTGCGATGCGATTCTGCTCGGCACCACAGAAAACCTGGGTTATATGAGCGGCGCCCTCAAGGATTTTTTTGATCGCAGCTACTATTCTGTCATTGAAAAGAAACAGGGATTACCCTGCGCGCTCTATATTCGCGCGGGGCACGATGGCACGGGCACCCAACGCGCAGTAGAAAGCATCGTCACTGGCTTACGCTGGCGATGGGTACAGCCACCGCTCATTTTGTGCGGCGAGTGGCAGCCCTCATTTGCAGATCAGGTAGAAGAGCTCAGCATGACCCTAGCGTTTAGTGTTGAGAGTGGCATTGTTTGAAAGTGACATGGTTTGAGAGTGATATTGTATAACCTCGCCTAGCCTGCCTTACTGTAGATAAGCATTTCGTGCCCATTGTGCGATTAAAGGGCGGCAGTACTTGCTTGAATTTACTGCTGTTACTTAACGCACGTACATTAGGTAGCCATTATGCATAAAGTCATTGCTTTCTATGATGATCGGGTGCTCGCTCACGAGCCCAATATTGACGCCGACTTTCTACCCCAACGGATCGATAAGCGCATTCGACATCTGCTTGCAGGGCTCCCTGTGCCATGGAAATACCCCGAGCACCCCGGCCGTTTGAAAGCCATTCAGCACCTGCTTGAGAAAGCGCCCATTGCGGGCCTGCACATTGAAGGTGGCAAAGTAGCCACCCATGAACAACTCGCCAGGGTGCATACCACGTCCTATCTAAGCGATATTTTTAGCCTACGCGGGAAAAATGCCTGGTTGGATGTGGATACCACAGCGGTCTCACCGGGTAGCGTCGATGCCGCCGAAGTCGCCGCGGGAACGGCCATTGCCGCAGTAGAAGCGGTCATGGAGAAGCGCGCTAAAAGTGCCTTTGCACTTGTGCGCCCGCCAGGGCACCACGCAGAGCCCGTTCGCGCCCGTGGCTTTTGTTTATTCAACAATGTAGCGGTCGCCGCAGCCCATGCGCGCAGCGCGCTGGGTTGCGAAAGAGTGCTGATTGTTGATTGGGACGCCCATCACGGCAACGGCACCCAGGATATTTTTTGGGCAGAGCCGGATGTGATGTTTTTCGATATTCACCGCGCGGCGCCCTTCTATCCCGGCTCAGGCCACCTGGAAGAGGTGGGCGCCGGTTTAGCTGAAGGCACCACGATCAATGTTCCGTTACCGGCTGGCGCTGGCGACGAAGCGTATCTCAAGGCATTCCGTGACATTCTTGCCCCGGCCGCAGCGTGGTTTAAGCCCGACATCATTTTAGTCTCGGCAGGATTTGACCCCCATTGGCACGATTTAGCCTTAAACGTTTCCTATGAAGGTTTTGGCGCACTGACCGGTTTCATGCAACAACTGGCCGAACAACACTGCGATGGCCGTTTGGTGTTCGTATTAGAGGGCGGCTACAACCTGGAGTCACTGTCCAACGGCACTAGAGCCGTACTTGCAGTATTAGCGGGCAACACCGTGCCTGTGCCCGATACCTGCGGCATTGCGGAAGTCCAAGCCGCGGCGGATTTCCACCGCACGGCTTTTCAATCGGAATAATTTCGCTGCTCATAAAAACGGCACCTCGTGAACTGACCCCATAAACTTGGACAGTGAAAAACTAAGCAGCCAAGGCCTGATTTCGGTACTGCACCGGACTCAGGCCTTTTAATTTGGTCTTAATCTGCTCGTGATTGTAGTAATGGATATAGTGCCGAATGCCCGCCTGTAATTGCTCAATGGTGTCAAAGCGGTTCAGGTAAAAATATTCTGACTTCAGCGTACCAAAGAAGCTCTCCATTGCGGCATTATC
>NZ_VCQL01000140.1:0-420 GCF_005937175.1 Halomonas sp. ATBC28
CCGGCGCCCCGGCCTGGAATTCCGCCAGCGAATCGAAGGCCGGCGGGTTCACGCCCGAGGCGCGCAGGAAGTCGAGCAGGCTCTCGCGCCTGCCGTCGCTCTCGGCGAGCAGCAGCACGCGGTGGTCCGTGGTGCGCAGGTGGTTCTGCAGGCGGGCGAGCGGATCTTCCGCGCCGCGCTGCACCGACAGCTCGGGCAGTTTCTGGAACACGGCGCCGTCCGCCACGTCGTCCACGCCGGAGCGCAGCGCGAGCTGCGGATGGGCCTTGGCGCGCGCGTAGAACTGCTCGGCGGTGAGGAACAGCGTCTCGGGCGGCAGGGCCGGCCGTTCCGGGTCGCCCTGCACGAGGCGGAAGCGGTCCTTCGTGTCCTGCCAGAAGCGCTGGAAGGCGGGCTCCAGGTCGCCGTGCAGCACCACCG
>NZ_VCQL01000141.1:0-420 GCF_005937175.1 Halomonas sp. ATBC28
GGGTACGATGCGCGAGGAAAATACCGATAACCACCACCGCCAACATCAGCAGTCCCATCGCACTTAAGCGACCGCCGCCAGGGATTTTCCACGCAAGGCTTGAGAGCGTGTCATAAATGGGATGGTTTATCGGAATCGACTCTTCCGAAACGAGATAGCTGACACCGCGCAAAAAGAACATCCCCGCCAGGGTAATGATAAATGCCGGGATCTTCAGGGCGTCGATCAAAAGCCCCATAAATGCGCCGAAGGCACAGCCCATCACCAGCACTAGCGGAAACGCCAGCAGCGGCGAGAGGCCGAAATCGCCAATCACTTTTGCCAGAAACACGCCAGTAAAGGCGATCACCGAACCGACGGAGAGATCGATCCCACCAGAGAGGATCACAAAGGTCATGCCAACGGCAATGATCCCAAGAA
>NZ_VCQL01000142.1:0-420 GCF_005937175.1 Halomonas sp. ATBC28
TGGTGAGAGCGAGCGACTCATAATCGCCAGGTCTCTGGTTCAAATCCAGCAAGGGCCACCATCACAAACCGCCATTAGCTTATCAGGAAGAGCAGACGACACGATAACAGGGTTGTTGGTGCGGGGGCGGGTCCCCGATGGCGGTCCATTATCGGTATTCAGAGTTGTTAGCTCAGCCGGACAGAGCAATTGCCGTCTAAGCAATCGGTCACTGGTTCGAATCCAGTACAGCGCGCTATATTCATTCTTCCAGATTCCTTCCGGCAGAGCCTTATACTGAAATATACCTGGCTCAGGATATTGTTGAAAATATTTTATGTTTGTCAAAAATAAAAGTTCTGTTAAGTATTGATTGAGTGTTTGTTATACGGTCTAATGGTTTTTTCAGCATTAAATATTTATCATTCATATGGTGTGGGT
>NZ_VCQL01000143.1:0-419 GCF_005937175.1 Halomonas sp. ATBC28
GAAGAAAGGTGCGCCGCTCCCGAAGGAACGACGCACCGAAGGCAGCGCGGCGCGATCAGCTCGCCGCCGGCGCCGTCATCGACTGCAACTGTTCGATCACGCCAGGCTCAACGAATACGCAAGCCTGCTTGTCTTCGATCGGCACGTTGAACATCTGCGCGAACACCGTGCGCCGTAGATGGGCCAGTCGGCCCGTCCGGTACGCCTGGTCGGGTTTCATGTGCCCGCGGCCTGCGCGCCGCTGCGCTGCGGATCGCATTCGACCAGTGCAACAAAGCCATCGTCGGACAGCTTCTGATGCTCGGGGCACAGGCCCCAGCCGGTTGCCGTATGGCGCTCCATGCTCGCGCGCAGGCGCTTGTCCAGCAGGATGGCGCCGGTATCGAACGCCGTGCCGCAAACGAGGCAAACATGCTGTT
>NZ_VCQL01000144.1:0-419 GCF_005937175.1 Halomonas sp. ATBC28
CCTTAAAGCTCACTTCCATTCCATACATTGTTATAAACCTTATGTTGAAAACTGAAAGTAAGTACGGCAGACTTATTAAGTTGCGTGCAGTCTTTTCACGTTATACAAACAAGAACACCTGCGAAGTTATTTCTCCTTACATATCCCCCTATGCCAACGGGGGATTTTTTCTGGTTCACTAACGCATAAATAATAGTGACACCCTATCATTCACAAACCGTGATAATATAAGGATTATCATCATGGCAAAATTAGGTGAAAACACCCCACATATTATCGATGCTACTGTAGATTTTATGGCATCAAGCCAGGCATTTCGTGAGTATCTGAAAAAACTTCCCCCTGATAACACAATACCGCCAGCTCTTACTGATGAGCACGTACCGTTATATATACGAAGGCTGGAATACTATCGTCTG
>NZ_VCQL01000145.1:0-419 GCF_005937175.1 Halomonas sp. ATBC28
CCCAGCATCCGGTGCTGAAAAAAGAACCATACATTGTGGTGTTGGTTGACGAATTTGCCGACCTGATGATGACGGTAGGTAAAAAAGTGGAAGAGCTGATAGCACGTCTGGCGCAAAAAGCCCGTGCCGCGGGTATCCACCTCGTACTGGCAACTCAGCGTCCATCGGTTGATGTTATTACTGGTCTGATTAAAGCGAATATTCCGACCCGTATCGCCTTTACCGTATCCAGTAAGATTGACTCACGTACCATTCTTGATCAGGCTGGTGCGGAATCACTGCTGGGTATGGGGGATATGCTCTACTCTGGGCCGAACTCCACTTTGCCGGTACGTGTCCATGGTGCTTTTGTTCGCGATCAAGAAGTTCATGCCGTGGTGCAGGACTGGAAAGCGCGTGGTCGCCCACAGTATGTTGAT
>NZ_VCQL01000146.1:0-418 GCF_005937175.1 Halomonas sp. ATBC28
GGCGTCGTGTCCATCCAACCCGGTTCCTTCAATGATCAACAGCCTGCTTACCCGCGTATTTGGCAGTCGTAACGAACGACAGCTGCGCCAGCTCAACCGCATCGTCGCCAAGATCAATGCGCTGGAGCCGGAGATCGAGAAGCTTTCCGACGAGCAGCTTCAGGCCAAGACGCCGGATTTCAAGCAGCGCATCGCCGGCGGTGAAGCCCTGGACAAGGTGCTGCCGGAAGCGTTCGCGGTCTGCCGCGAAGCCGGCCGCCGCGTGCTGGGCATGCGCCACTACGACGTGCAGCTGATCGGCGGCATGGTGCTTCACCTGGGCAAGATCGCAGAAATGCGCACCGGTGAAGGCAAGACCCTGGTGGCGACCCTGCCGGTGTACCTCAACGCGCTGGAAGGCAAGGGCGTGCACGTGGTC
>NZ_VCQL01000147.1:0-418 GCF_005937175.1 Halomonas sp. ATBC28
GGCCCAGGCCGCCCACGCCCATGCCCACGCCCGAAAAGAAGGCGAAGCGCTGGGCCGGAAAGTGCCGGGCGATGAACACGGTGCAGGCCAGGAAGGCCGGTGAGCAGCCCACGCCGATCAGCATCTGCCCCAGCATCAGCCAGCCGTAGCTCGGCGCGGCGGCGGAGACGGCCGCGCCGATCACCGCCAGGGGAAACGCCGTCAGCACCGTGCGGCGCAGGCCGTACAGGTCCATGCCGATGCCCATGAGCAGCTGGGTCACGCCGAACGAGAGGCCGAACAGCCCGGCGAACGCGCCGAGCGAATCGGGCGAGATGCCGAAGTCGGCCTGCAGGCCGGTGGCGATGATGCTGGTGACCGTGCGGAAGGCCTGGCTCAGCGCGAAGCCGGACAGCAGGCAGAGGAACATGGCCCACAG
>NZ_VCQL01000148.1:0-416 GCF_005937175.1 Halomonas sp. ATBC28
TACCTGGCGTTTTGCTTCGGTGACAAAGGCGTTACCCGGCCCGAAGATTTTGTCCACTTTCGGCACAGATTCCGTACCAAACGCCAGCGCGGCAATGGCCTGTGCGCCGCCGACGTTAAACACGTCCTGCACACCGCACAGTTGCGCCGCATAAAGGATCTCATCGGCAATCGGCGGCGGTGAGCACAGCACCACTTTTTTACAGCCCGCAATACGCGCCGGAGTCGCCAGCATTAATACCGTTGAGAAGAGCGGGGCGGAGCCGCCAGGAATATACAAACCCACTGAAGCCACCGGGCGCGTGACCTGCTGGCAACGCACGCCTGGCTGCGTTTCTACATCTACCGGCGGCAGTTTTTGCGCAGTGTGGAAGGTTTCAATATTCTTTACTGCCACCGCCATCGCCTGTTTTAGCT
>NZ_VCQL01000149.1:0-416 GCF_005937175.1 Halomonas sp. ATBC28
TTATTGCGGTTATGGCACTCATCGCCCATATGCAGCGCCTGCGCCAGCATTAAGCGCAGATCGATCTCACCGATAATTTTCATCGCGTCGCGCAGCATTGGCCCCTGCACATCGCGCATCCAGTTGAGGCGGTCGATCACGCTCTGGTCGTTAGCGCCCATACGCAAAATCTTCGCCATCTGCTCGCTCATGTTGGTATAAGCGATGTTGCCGTAGGTTTTGTTTTTTACGATGTGCATAAACATCGAGGCCGAGGTAACACCCGCCATCGATCCCACGCAGTCGTGCTCGTGACACGGCGAGAAGGTGATCTCCCCGGAAGCCGCCAGTTCAGCCGCCTCGTCGAGATCTTTCGCCAGTCCTTCGAACACCAGCGCTCCGGTGACCGCGCCTTTCATCGCGCCGCACATTTTTTC
>NZ_VCQL01000014.1:0-164329 GCF_005937175.1 Halomonas sp. ATBC28
AAGACGTTAGTGATTATCTAATGGGTTACTACAACCAGCAGCGACCTCACTCATTTAACGGTGGCATTTCTCCCGTAGGGGCTGAGGAAAATCTTAAATTACTGTCCGGTATTAGTTGACCACTACACTCGATGCCAACAAAGCGCTACGGCATCAATTCATAAAAAACAAGACATGGCATTGGATAGAGAGGCGCAAAGAAAGATCGGCGGAAAAGATAGGGGAGAAAGTAGCGGGGGGATAAGCGAGATAAAAAGTAGGCAGCAAAAATTAGGCCCCGCATTGCGGGGCCCGATATCAGAATTGGCTATAGGTAATAACTAACGCTAGCTTCCACTCCTTGTGCGGGGCTCCAACCTTGGAATTAACCCTGACTAGTGTTCTGATTGCCTACTGATTCATCCGTGAATCTTAAAAGCATTCTTGCTTTTGTAACATCCTGTTAATCGCTTATTCATTCTCTGAAAAAGCTTTTAATGATATCTAAAAGGTCATTGATAATTAGCTACCGCCATTTTCTTCTACAAGCTCATCCTTGTCATACTCAGCATCGTCTGAGTGACTGCTTGATTGCGGATCCATGTCGCTGGCACCATCACCTTCGTCATGGGTTAAATCGTCAGTCATGTCTGTTGTATCACTGCCAGTTGAACTACCGGTACCTTGGGAATCCATCGGTTGCTCGTCAGCGGTAATACCTTGGTTTTCGCCAATCGCCGAATTTTCATCAGTTTGTGCAAAAGCTAATGGGCTTGCCATCAGACCAAAAGATACACCTAAAATGCCAGCTTTCTTGAGAAAATCCTTGGACGTCATATCCTACCTCCGATCGCTGTTTAGTACCGCTTAATGAAGAAAGAAAGGCTTACTGAGAAGCCAGCAATTCCTGCGGTCATCTTCCTTCAATCTGTACTCTGCAGAAGGCATGCCAAAAAACTGAAGAATATAAATAAAAACAACAAAATCAAACTCTTACTTAAAAATAAGTTATGCCAAAAAGGCATCAACTGAGTCACGACACAACGCTTTGAGCTGTGTAAAAATGGCACATGGGTAAAGCTTTACCAACCTTGCATGCCAATATTGCACATTGTTACAAATATTATGCGATGGAATGACTTGCTAAATTAAACAAGACGCGAGGGGGGGAAGGCGCAGCGAAACAACGCACCCTTGCCGGGAAGGGACTCAATTTGTAGTTGCGCATCGTGGCGCAACAGCACGTGCTTAACGATCGCCAAGCCTAAACCTGTGCCGCCAGTCGCAGTGCTGCGCCCCTTATCAACACGGTAAAAGCGTTCTGTTAGTCGGGGAATATGAACGGGATCAATCCCTTCACCGTTATCTTCCACATCGATATAGCCGCCACCAGTAGCGCTAGCTTTCCAGCGCAGGGTGATTTGGCTGCCAGCAGGCGTGTAGCGAACCGCATTAAAGGCAAGGTTAGAGACGGCGCTGCGAATCTCCTGTTCACTGCCTAACAGTCGGGCATCGCTCTCAAGGGCGACGGTAATGGTATGACGTTGATGCGATAGGGCCAGCGCATCATCACAAACGCTTTGCAGTAAAGGCTCGAGTGGCAGTGGATGATGATCTTGGCCGCCCTGGTCAATTTCCAAACGCGAGAGCAGCAATAAATCGTTGACCAGATTCTGCATCCGCTGGGTCTGTTCCTGCATTTGCTGAATACTACGTCCCAAGCGCGGCGGAAGCTGGTCGGAGATATCACTGTAGGTTTCCAAATAGCCGGAGAGAACGGTCAGCGGCGTACGTAACTCATGGGAAACGTTGGCGACAAAGTCGCGCCGCATCTGCTCAAGACGATGCAAGCGGGTGATATCGCGAGCCATCACTAAGCGTTCGTCGTCACCGTAGAGGGTAATTTGATACTGCAGGATTCGCCGTTCATCAATCGGTGAGGTGAGCGTTAACGGCTCACTGTAGTTACGCGAATTAAAATAGCTGATAAAGCCCGGGTCGCGCAGTAGGTTGGTAATGTGTTGACCACGATCATGGGCGGTTTGTAGCCCCAGCATGGCGGTGGCGGCGCTGTTCCACCATTCCAAATCACCGTGGCGATCAAGCATGACCACGCTATCACGCATTGCTTCAGACGACTCTTGAATACGTGCCAAAGTAGCCCGCAGACGGCTTTGGGTGATGCGCTGACTTTTTTGATAGCGGTATAAACGATCGAATAGCTCGCCCCACATCCCGCGAGCGGCAGGCGGTTCATCGTTAGGGTGGAGGGTGAGCCACAAATAGAGTTCGCGTAACTGTCGTAAGTGGTAAAACAGGCATCCCGCAAGCCCTGCTGCGAGCCCCAGCCCAGCCGAGCCCAACAGCCAGCCCAAGCAAGTGCCCAGCGTGGCCAGCCACGCTATTCGCCACAGCTCACGACTCCATAAACGCACATTTACACCCGTGCAGAGAAACGGTAACCGGTACCCCGAACCGTTTGGATCAGGTTTTGATGCACGTCGCCCAGCGCTTTACGCAAGCGGCGGATATGCACATCGACCGTGCGCTCTTCAACGTAAACATTGCCGCCCCACACTTGGTCAAGCAGCTGGCTACGTGTGTAAGCGCGCTCTTGGTGAGTCATAAAAAACTGCAGCAAACGGTACTCGGTGGGGCCCATTTCCAGCGCTTTGCCGTGGGCACTTACCCGGTGGCTCACCGGATCAAGCAGCAGGCCGTTAATCTCAATCGGGTCTTCAACGCCACGTGGCGTCGCACGGCGCAGCACCGCTTTTAGCCGTGCCACCAATTCCCGGGGTGAAAAAGGCTTGGTGATATAGTCATCGGCACCGGCTTCAAGCCCTTGAATTTTATTATCCTCTTCGCCTTTCGCGGTGAGCATAATAATCGGGATTTCAGCGGTGGTTTCTTCACGCTTTAGGCGTCTCGCCAGCTCAATACCGCTAGTGCCGGGCATCATCCAGTCCAGCAGCAGTAAATCGGGTTGGTGGTCGACCACCATGGCATGGGCATCCTGGGCGTTATCCGCTTCGAGCACGCGATAGTCAGCCATTTCCAGCGCTACCGCGATCATCTCGCGAATCGACGCCTCATCATCGACAATCAGAACGGTCTTGGCGGTCATACCAGAGCCTCACGGTATTCAAAGAAACTAGTTCAAAGAAAAACAGTTCAAAGATAAACAGATCAATGACATGTCAGTGACGATAACACCATGACTTGATGACAATTACATGACAATCGCCTCGATCAGCCAGCCGCAGGCCACCAACTTAGCGCGATACCGGCAAAAATCAGCAGTCCCGACCAGTGATTATTGAGAAACGCCTGGAAGCAGGCATCCCGCTCCTGGTCGCGAATTAAGCGCTGCTGATGCAGAAAAGTCGCTGCCATTGCCGCTAGCCCTAACCAGAAGAAACCACCTAAACCAACCCACCAGCCTACCCAAGCCAGCAATCCCAGGGTGGCTAGCTGGAGTAAGCCGATAATCAAACGATCCGCATTTCCAAACAGCACGGCCGTCGATTTAATGCCAATTTTTAAATCGTCGTCGCGATCGACCATGGCGTACTGGGTATCGTAGACCACTGTCCAGCACACATTAGCGCAGAATAGCAGCCATGCTTCCAGCGGCACGTGGCCGAGCACGGCGCCAAAAGCCATCGGAATTGCCCAGGAAAAAGCCGCGCCCAGCACCACCTGAGGAAAGTGGGTATAGCGCTTCATAAACGGATAAATAATCGCCAGCAGCACCCCGCCCAGCGAGAGCAGCACCGTAAACCAGTTGGTCAGTAATACCAGAATAAACGCAGCGGCCACCAGGGCGATAAACAGCAGTTGAGCTTCGGTTTCGCTGATACGGCCCGTCGCTAGCGGACGTTGTTTTGTGCGTTTCACATGCCCATCGAAGTGGCGATCCGCATAGTCATTGACCACGCAGCCCGCAGCGCGCATCACATAAACGCCGGCCACAAAAATCAGCAGCACATTTCGCCCTGGTACACCTTCCGCAGCCACCCATAATGCCCACAGCGTCGGCCACATCAAAAGCCATGTGCCTATCGGCCGATTCAAGCGCATCAGCTGTAAAAAATCTGCCACGCGAGCCCATCCCTTCGGCCGCAACAGTGAACGATCCATGCTTACCTCACGAAGAATAAGATGCAGGCGCTAGCCTAGCGCGAAGGCAGGCCAAGATCATCCGCCATCGCCGCCAAAAAATACTCTTGCACTAATAACGACAGACTGCCGTGCTTACAGCCGTGATAAAAAACAGAGCGCCTTCCCCAAGCACAGCCTTCCTGTATGCCGTTGACGCTAGCAAACTGGGGGGAATGCGTCGTTACTTCCAATGGCCCACGCACTAAACCCGGCTGGCGAAATAGCCAACTACCTAGCGAGCGCTCGCCCAGGCACTCTAGCCGTTGGCCCTTTACCTGAGAGAGCGGGGCGACCGAGCGCGCCACCACCCATGGCGTTCCATCTAAGCACAGCGCCACTTCCCGCAGCCAGGCGTAACGCTTGGCACCAATGCCCAGCGCCTGAGCCTCATCCTGGCGCGGCCAACCAACCCCCTGGCGCAACAGTCGTACTCGAAACGGCTTCTCGCCACCTGCGACCATTAAGTGGGCGGTTAACGAGTCGGTGGAGGCAACCCACTGCCACCAGGAAGCACTCATCGCCGGGCGCGCCGCATCAATCGGGCGCCAGCGGGAAAATAGAGGAGTTTGCCGAAAAGCAGCAGCCGTCACCGAGTTCTCCAGGGCAATTAACGGGTTGGCTAGTGTAACATGAGCACTGAAAGGCTTTTGTTTCAGCGACTTTTTTAACGACTCGGTTTAGCGCTTCTTTTTTCGCAACCTTATTTAGCAACTTTTTTGGTGTCTGCATGCCCGCCACCCAAACACAGAAAACCTCTTCGCACGCTGCGCTGGTGATTATTGGCACTGGAATGGCAGGGGTTGGCCTTGCCCGGGCGTTGCGCCGATTGGGCGACCAACGCTCAATCACGCTGGTGAGCGCCGACAGCGGCGATGATTACAGCAAGCCATTGCTCTCCACCGGCTTCGCCAAGGGCCTGGTGCCCGAACAATTAGCCCAGCGCAGCGCTACTGACCTGGGCGAAGAGCTAAATGCCCAAATGGTTATCCACACCCAGGTAACCGCACTGGATGTGGATAACCAAACAATTCTGCTCGAAGGCGGCATGGTGCTCGGCTACGACACACTGGTACTGGCCACTGGCGCTGCACCACGGGTGCCCTTCAGCATTGAACCCAGCGTAGCCCCACACTGCTTTACCATTAACGACCTGGATGACTACCGCCGCTTTCACACGGCGCTAGGCCAGGGCCCTGCACGGGTGGCGATTGTTGGCGCGGGGCTGGTCGGCTGTGAATTTGCCAACGACCTCCACGCTGGCGGCCATCGTGTCAGCCTCATTGCCCCAGAAGGAACCCTACTTCCTCGCTTGCTGCCACCGCCCTTAGGGAACGCCCTAGGCGATGCCTTTAGCGAAGCAGGTATCCATCTTCACCTTGCACGTTCGATTGATTCGATAGCGGCCGAAAGCGGCGAAGATATCGTATTACGTCTGGATAACGGCGACGCTGTCAGCGCCGATCTCGTGTTGATGGCAACCGGCCTTGCACCTCGCACAGCACTTGCCGAATCGGCTGGTTTAAACGTATCACCTGGCGGTATAGTCGTTGACCGCCAGTTGCGTACATCGCACTCCAATATCCACGCCCTAGGCGATGCAGCCTGCGTAGACGGTGTTAATGCCATGTACGTGCAGCCACTACAAGCCAGCGTTAAGGCGCTGGCGGCAACCCTTTCAGGCGCGCCTACGCCGGTTAGCTTCGGTGCTTGGCCGGTAGTGGTTAAAACGCCGCTGCTACCAGTGGTGGCCTACCCGCCAACGAACACGCCTGAGCACTGGCGAATTGAAGGCGAAGGCGGTGATATCAGTGCCTTGGCTGAAAATAAAGACGGTCGTTTGATTGGTTTTGCGTTGACAGGCGGCTGCGTGAGAAGGAAAGTGGAGCTTTCCAGAGCAGCACCTGCACTGCTAGGCTGATTTTCGTCGCGTTCACGACTAGGCTAGAGAAGCTAACCTAATCGGCTACGCACCCAACAACATGCATTTGTTTGATGTTTGATTTCTTTTAAAAAGGGGAGATTCCTTATGCGCAAACCTGAACTCGCTGCAGCCATCGCTGAAAGTGCCGACCTATCCAAAGATAAAGCTGGCCAAGTGCTGAACGTTATTCTGGATGAGATCACCAACAGCGTTGCTAAGGGCGAAGATGTCGCTTTGATTGGTTTTGGTACCTTCACGGTACGTGAGCGCGCAGCACGTACCGGCAAAAATCCGCAAACCGGTGCCCCGCTGCAGATTCCGGCCAGCAAAAACGTTGCCTTTAAGCCAGGCAAAGGACTTAAGGACGCCGTTTCTTAATGAAGCTCAAGCTGACGCTGTGGCTACTGGGCGTACTGCTCAAACGTGCCCTGCGCCGCAAGCCGCGCTTTCGTGAACAGTTAGAACGCATGCGCGGCCTGGACTGGGGGATTGCCACGGAAGATCTAAGTATTGCCCGCCACTACCGGATGACACCGAAAAGTATCAGTACCGGCAAAGGGCTGCCTGTGGACTTAGATCTTGAGCTACGCTTCCGTGATCAGAATACCGCCTTGAAAGTGCTCAAAAAGCCAACACAGCAGGCCTTTCTCGACGGCATGATAAACGGCGACGTGCGCTTAGTGGGTGATTCCGCCGATATGAATAAGCTGCAAAAACTACTCAAGTATTTGTAGCGGTTTACGATTGGCATAGGGTAACGGCTTAGATTAAATAAATTTAGGCTGAACAAGGTAGAGGTATAAAAGCTATCGATGGACATACCTCATCAACGCCTCGTTTACTTTCGCGTTACCCTTGAGTCTGGCTCCGTGCGCCGCGCAGCGGCGCGCTTGGATATTGCTCCCTCGGCGGTAAGCCGGCAAATTGCTTTGCTGGAAGAAGCCTTGGGAGCGACGCTTATGGAGCGTCAGCGCGACGGCATTTCGCCTACTCCGGTAGGCGAAATGCTGCTTGAGTACTGCGAGCGCCGCGGCGCCCTTGATGAAGGGTTTATTGCGTCACTTGAATCCTACCAACGCATGGAAACCGGCAAGATATCGCTTACCGTCGGAGAAGGGTTTGTCAGTGACCTAGTAGCCTCCCCACTGCATGAATTTACCCAACGCTATGCGGGCATTCAGCTCGATATCCATACCGCAGGCACCTCGGGCATTATTGACGCTGTTGTCGGCGATCACAGTCATATCGGCTTGATGTTCCATGAGCGTACCCATCCCCAGCTGCGTTTCTGGTCATCTACTCCTCAGCCACTCATGGCCATTCTGCCGCCCGACCACCCGTTAACCAGCCAAACGGCGCCGCTCACGCTTACCCAGCTTAGCGACCAGCCCATGGCCATGTGGGACACTACCCATGGGGTGCGTCAAATGGTTGACCAAGCCTTTCAGCAGTCGCGTATAGCCCCGCGCATGGCGATGAATACCAACTCAATGGTGATTCTGGCCCAATATGTGCGCAGCGGTATGGGGATTACACTGCTACCCGCCTTTGCCGTCGCCCACGATTTAGAGCTCGGCACGTTAGTGGCGCGCCCGGTAGATAATCCGCTTTTTCAGCGCTCCCAGGCCCACATGGTCACGCGGGTAGGCCGCCAACAGCCCAAGGCCAGCATTCTGCTGCTACGCCACCTGCAGCGCTGGATGCAGGCGTTTCGCGCCCCAGGCTCGGTAAGCGATCAACCAACACCACTGCCGTAACCGAACGCCACACTGGCTTCAGGGGCTGTTTCCACCCAGACGCTTTGCGGCACCGTATATTCGCGCAGGCCATCCAAGCCGCTGGAGCGACCGAAGCCGCTATCGCCAAAGCCACCAAACGGTGACATCACGCTGATCGCCTTATAGCTATTGATCCATACCGTACCAGCACGCAGTTGCCCAGCTACGCGATGCGCTCGCGCTACGTCCTGGCTCCAAACGGCGCCAGCCAAGCCAAAGCGGGTCTCGTTGGCGAGCTGAATGGCCTGATTTTCATTGTCAAAGGCCATGGCCACCAGCACCGGACCGAACACTTCTTGTTGAGCAATCTCCATATCCGGCGTGACATCGACCAGCACGGTAGGGGCGATAAAGTAGCCCTGAGCCTCGGTAGGTAATCCCTCTGGCCGTTTACCGCCCGTTAACAACGTTGCGCCAGCGGCTACCGCCGCGTCGATCATGCGTGTGACCTGCTCAAATTGGCGGTGATTCTGCAAAGGCCCCATGCGGGTCGCTTCATCGTTAGGCAGGCCCACCGAAATCTGTTCCGCCGCCCGCGCCAAACGGCTGGTGACTTGCTCAAACACCGGGCGCTCGATCAACAGCCGCGAGCCCGCCACACAGCTCTGGCCGGCGGCGGCAAAAATGGCCGCCTGGGCACCCGCGACAGCTTCATCCAGCTTGGCATCGGCAAACACAATATTGGCGGATTTGCCCCCCAGCTCTAACACGCTGGGCACCAACCTCCTCGCGCCCGCTTCAGCAATCATGCGACCACTCTGGGGAGAGCCCACGAACACCAGTTTGCTGATGGCAGGGTGGTCGGTCAGCGCTGCGCCGGTCGACTTGCCCAGCCCGTTGACGATATTGATCAGCCCTTTAGGAAGTCCGCCGCTTTCAAGTAGCTTGGCAATCACCACCGATGAAAAGGGCGTCAGTTCGGAAGGCTTTAGCACCACACCATTGCCCGCCGCAATGGCAGGGGCTAACTGCCAGGCACAGGTGAACATCGGGGCATTCCAGGGGGTAATCTGCCCCACCACGCCGTAAGGTACATGGCGCACATAGTTAAGATGCGAGGTAGGCACTGGAATCACTTCGCCATGCTGCTTGTCGCACCACCCCGCGTAGTACTCGAACATCTCGCGTACTTTGCCTACTTCAGCCCGGCAGTCACGAATCGGCTTACCGGCCACCACACTTTCCAGCTGAGCCAGCGCCTCTTCATGGCCCGCCAGGCCGCGTATGGCGGCATTCATGCGCCGTCCACGCTCGCTGGCGGTTAGCGCCATCCATTCGCGTTGGCCTCGCTGTGCCGCTTGGGTAGCACGCTTAATCAGTCCAGCACCCGCATCGCGATAGCTCACCAGCGTTTCGCCGGTGGCTGGATTGGTCAGGGTGATCACGTCCCCCTCTCCCGCCACTAAACCGCCATCAACCCAGTTGCTCAGCAGCGTGGTGGCCGTTAATCCAAAACCTTCGAGTAGCGTGGCAAGGTGATCTTGGGCATGTTGGCTAAGTGCGTTCATTACTGCTCCTCCGCCTGGCTGGCACGCGCTAATATCGGCGTGGTGATATGGTTAAAGTCATCGCTATCGGTTGGTTGTTCGGGGTTCGCGTGCCAGGCATCGACCACGGCTTGTAACAGCGGCGAGGGGATATCCAGTTGCTCAGCGGCATCCCGGGCCAAACGTAAATCCTTACGCATCAAACCGGTGGTAAAGCCTGAGTCAAAACGCTCACTCAACACCCACTCTGGGAAGTTCACCTCGCTGACCGCGCTGCGCCCCGAGCCACTGTTAAGGCCCGCCAAGCAGGCCGCGGGGTCAACGCCCGCCTTGACTGCCATAGCAACGGCTTCGGCGGTGGTTAACAAGTGCGCGGCACACAGGTAGTTATTGGCAAGCTTGACCACATGGCCGCTGCCCGGGCCGCCCACATGGGTACGCTTGGCCGACATGGCTTCCAGCATCGGCAATACCCGCTCAATGGTGGCGACATCGCCTCCTAACAGCATCCCTAGCTTGCCGCTGGCAGCTCCTTTCGGGCCGCCGCTGACCGGGGCATCCAACCATAGAAGGCCCGCTGCGGTTACTTTTTCGGCCAGTTCACGCGTCACGGCGGGGTCACTGGTGGAGGTATCGACAATCACGCTACCTTTCGGCGCAAGGTCAAGCAGGCCTGGCGATTGCTCGATCACCTCACGCACATGGGCAGAGGTGGGCAACGACAGCAGGTAAACGTCGCTAGCGGGTAATTCTTCGGGAGCCACAACGGTTAGTCCTTGAGCAGCAAGACGCGATCGCGCTTGCTCAAATACATCGCTACCCGTTACTTCAAACCCTGCTGCTTTGAGGGTGAGCGCCATATTGCCGCCCATCTGCCCCAAACCAATGACGGTAATCGATAAAGGGGTGGTGACTAAAGACATAGTAAAGCTCCTTTAAACGTCATGAAGACGCTATGTTCCGGGTAGACGCTCCCCTACCCAGAGGGCATCAGAGAGCGAATAACGTGTATTAAGTCAGGAATTTAGACGAGTAACGCCCTTACCAGCTCCACCCAGTAGCGCGTGCCCAGCGGCAGCAACGCGTCGTTAAAGTCATAGCGGGGGTTATGCAGCGAAGCGGACTCCTCGCCATTGCCCATCCAGATATAGGCACCTGGGCGCTCGGCCAGCAGGAACGAGAAATCCTCAGAGGCCATACTGGGCGGCGGGTTGCGCACCACATTGTCGCTGCCGAGTAAGCTTTCCAGCACCGAGGCGCAGTGCTGGGCATGTTCAGGGGTATTGATAGTGGCGGGATAGCAGCGCTGGTAATCCAGCTCAACGGTTAAGCCGTGAAACTCCGCCAAGCTGGCAATCGCCTGCTTAAAGCGTGCCTCCAAGTGCTCTTTAAGCGCCATATCAAAACAGCGCAGCGTGCCGCGAAGCGCCACCTGTTCGGGAATCACATTGAAGGTATCCCCCGCGTTAATACTGGTAATACTCAGCACGGCAGATTTGTCTGGCGGCGTTTCGCGGCTCACCAGCCCTTGCAGTTGGCTGATCAGTTGGCAGCTCGCCAACACCGTATCAGTACCTAAATGGGGCATCGCCGCATGGCAGCCCTTGCCAGTCAGCGTCAGGCTAAAGACATCGAAGGCGGCCATGACGTCGGTATCGTGCACCGCTGCCACGCCTACGGGCAGACCCGGCCAGTTATGCAAGCCGTACACGGCATCCATGGGAAAGCGCTCAAACAGCCCCTCTTCAACCATCACCCGCCCGCCGCCTGCGTTCTCTTCGGCGGGTTGAAAGATGAACACCACCCGGCCTTTGAAATCCGGCTGCTGCTTTAACGCCCAGGCAGCGCCCAACAGCATGGTAGTGTGTCCATCGTGGCCACAGGCATGCATCTTGCCCGGCGTTTGCGACGCGTAGGCAAGCGCAGTCTCTTCGCGAATATCCAAGGCGTCGATATCGGCCCGCAGGCCGATGGTTTTACCTTCACCTTGTTGACCATCCAGAGCGGCTACCACACCCGTTCCGGCAATCCCGGTGGTTACCTCAAAGCCCCACTCAGTCAGCAGCTCGGCAATGCGTGCGCTGGTGCGGTGCTCTTCAAAAGCCGTTTCCGGGTGCTGGTGGAAATCATGGCGCCACGTTTTTAGTTCTGCGCAATCCGGTAAGTCCACTGAAGCAGTCATCGTCTTGTCCTTAAAGCATCAAGTGGGCGACAACGGCAGAGCCAATAAAGGTACCGGTAAAGACCAGCAGGGCCACAATCACCAGCTTCCAGCCAGTCTGCTTGAACATGGCAAACTCACGACCGGTAAGCGCCAGCCCTGCGTAGGCCAATACCGGCGTGACCACTGCCAGGAAATCCACCTCGGCCAACCGTGCGATGATCCACCCATTACCCGGGAAGAACGGCAGCGTCGCGATAATACTCACCAGCGACACCCAGGCCACGCTGGGCAGGTAAAAAGGGCAAAACCGCCCAACCACCAAGCCGATAATGACCATGGCATACAGAATCAACATGCCGGGCAGCGCATCTAATAAAGGTGAACCGTTGACGATATTGCTAAACCACGCCGCCACACACACTGCCGCCAGTACCAACGCGGTTTTGCCTAGCTGATTTTCGGGACGTAGCTCTTTTAACGCCTCAGCATCGAACTGATCGATTGGGCTCTCATGAGTTTTCATGGCTAACCTCCTGGCGCGAGCCTTTTAAGCGCTTGTACATCCACTCAGTGATCGGTAGCGCGATAAATAGCGAGATATACAGACCGGTGGCGTAGGTAAGCAGGTTGCTTGCCCCGGCAAAGGCGAGTAGTTCGTCTTTGGATGCGGGTACCGCTTCAGCTAAAGCTGCTGAACACGCCGCCACCATACTGCCACTGCCCACCCCGCAGGCCATGGCCAAAGCACGAATATCGAGAATATCCAGCGAGGCGATATAGCCCGCCATTAAGGCGAAATAGAGCGTACCGAACATGGTGCCCACTACGTAAACGCCCATAATACCGATACCTTCAGGGCTTCTCAGCCCGTAACGATCTGAAATAATGGCAATATTGGGCTCACGGGCGATAGAGTAAGTGGCACCGATCGCTTCACGTCCCATTTTGAGGACTAATACTGCAAAGGGGAGCGCTATGAGCATGGTGCCCAGATTACCCAATTCCTGGAGAATCAGTGCAGGGCCGGCGGCGATGATCTGCTCGATCGCTGGGCCAATGGTGGAACCGAATTTGGCGATAAACGGCAGGATGGCGATTAGAATAATCGGGCCCGCCGCATTGCTGACCGGCTTGGGAATGACTTTGCCCATTGCCGAAAAAAGATGAGGGTTGAACAGAACGCCAATCACAAAGGCATAGAGCAGCGGTAATAACAACAGTGTTCCAGGCCCGAGGGGGATGCGTACGATGCCGACCCACTCGGCAAACATCGACGTCACAATCACCGTAAGGTGAAGACGCCAGTCCAGCAGCAGTTTGATATCCATAGGAGTGTCCCTGTTTTTTTTAGAGTCACTCCGAGTATCGAAAGGTTACTGTTTCAATCATAGGGCTTTAGTGCGCTATTTTTTAGAACACCCAAACGTTGAGTGCTGAGTAGCGACATCCAACGCCTACGCATTTATACTAAAGTCTAACAACCATCTATAAGAGCTTTTATGCCCATATCTTTGCCGCTACGGCGCCTTTGGACTCTTGATAAATTCGCCTACAGTCTGCGCGTTTTTATAGCGTTCAGCGGTGCGTTGCTATTTAGCGGCTTAATGGGCGATGTAGCGCTGGTCATTCCGCTTTTTCTCGGCATTATCGCCTGCGCGCTGTCTGAAACTGACGACAGCTGGCAAGGCCGTCTTCAGGCACTGCTGGTAACGCTGGTGTGTTTTACGTCAGCTTCCTTTATCGTGCAGTGGCTATTTCCCTGGCCGTGGCTATTTGTAGTGGGCCTGGGGCTTTCGACCTTTTGCCTGATTATGCTCGGAGCAATCGGACAGCGTTATGCCACCATCGCTTCCGGCACGCTAATACTCTCGATCTACTCGATGATCAACATCGAGCAGCACGGCGGGGTGGATGAAGACGTGGCGGCGCGCCAACTGCTGCTGTTGGCTGGAGCGGTGTGGTATGGGCTAATTTCGGTGGTGTGGTGCGCACTGTTTTCGCGCCAACCGGTCAAGCAGAGCATGGCACGGGTGTACAAAGCGCTGGGTGAGTTTCTGATACTGAAATCGGCGCTGTTTGAACCGGTGCGCGGTGTGGATGTGGAAGCCCGCCGGGTGGCCTTGGCGCGCCAGAACGGCAAAGTCGTCGCTGCGCTCAATCAAGCCAAAGAGATGATTTTTAGGCGGCTTGAAGGCCAGCGCGGCGACCAAAAACTCAACCGCTACCTGCGTATCTACTTTATTGCCCAGGATATTCACGAACGCGCCAGCTCCACCCATTACCCCTACAGCGCGCTCAGCAAAGCCTTTTTCCACCACGATGTGCTGTTTCGCTGCCAGCGGCTGCTGGATCAACAAGGGCGCTCCTGCCGTCAGCTAGCCAAATCGCTGCTACTCAATAGACCGTTTGATCATCAGCAGAGTGAAGAGGCGCTGGCTGACCTGCACGCCTCGATTGAGAACCTGCGCGGCCGTGGCAAGCCCGAGTGGCGCCCACTGCTTTACCCATTGAGCGCGCTGGCAGAGAACCTGGCCACCCTGGAAAATCAGCTCGCCAGCGCCCACAACCCCGGCGTCAGCGATGAGCGGCGCGACAGTTCGCTGTATGACCGCTCGCCGTCGAGTCTGCAGGAAGCGTGGAAGCGGGTGCGCCTAAACTTTACTCTCGGCTCCCCCACTTTTCGCCATGCAGTGCGGCTCTCCATTGCCCTCACGACCGGCTATGGGCTGATGCAGTGGATCGACCCCGAGCAGGGCTTTTGGATTCTGTTGACCACGCTGTTTGTTTGCCGGCCCAACTTTGCCACCACACGGCGGTTTTTGTCCCAACGGATAATGGGCACGGTACTTGGCTTGGTAGTGGGCTGGGCTTCGATCAGCCTCTTTCCGCACCCGCTGGTGCAGAGCATGATAGCCGTGGCCGCCGGGGTCTCGTTCTTCGCTAACCGCGAAAAACACTATGTAATCGCTACTGCCTCTATCACCCTGCTCGTGCTGTGCAGCTTCAACCAGGTAGGCGACGGCTATAACCTGATCCTACCGCGGCTGCTCGATACCCTGCTTGGCTCACTCATCGCTGGCTTAGCGGTGTTTTTTATTCTGCCCGACTGGCAGGGTCGCAGGCTTTATCGCGAAGCCGCCAACGCGCTCAATAACCACCGCCGCTACCTGGAGGAGATTATCCACCAGTACGAGGAGGGCAAGCAGGATGACTTGGCCTATCGCCTGGCGCGGCGCAATGCCCATAACGCCGATGCAGCGCTCTCCACCCTGCTCACCAATATGCTCCATGAGCCGGGGCATTACCGGAAACTGGACGCGGACAACGGGCTGCGCTTTCTGGTGCTCTCCAATACCCTACTCAGCCACCTCTCTGCACTGGGCGCCCATCGCCACCAGTTGGCAGACGATGAAGACGATGCCACGCTAGTGCCGGTAGCAAAACGTATTGGTGAGCTGCTGGGACAAATCGCCGAGCGATTAAACCAGCGCCAGCCGGTTGAGCCACTAGCGGATCAAGCTGCCGAGTTATTAGCCCAGCTAGAAGAGAAAAGTGCGCTATCAGCAGATGAAAAAGCCGTCACGCTCTACCGCCCTATCCAAAGCCAGCTACGCCTTATTACCGAGCAGCTCGCCCCGCTGGGTGAAGCTGCGAATCGTCTGGTGGGAAGTGAAGAGCATACGCCAAGCACCGCTAGCGTCTAACCAAGCTAACTACACCTGCCCATAGCGCCCTGCCGCCTCGCCAAGCCAGCGGCGCACCAAGACAGCGGTAACGTCTGGGCTGCCCTGCAGCGTTTGGGCCATGGCCGTTACCCGCTCTAGCAGGTCGGCATCGCGTTCCAGGTCGGCAATTTTCATCTGCGCAAGGCCGGTTTGGCGGGTGCCGAGCACTTCGCCGGGGCCGCGGATTTCCAAGTCTTTCTCGGCGATGCGGAAGCCATCGGTGGTTTCGCGCATGACCGCCAAGCGCTGGCGGGAGCTTTTCGACAGCGGCGGGTGGTAGAGCAGCACACAGAAGCTTTCCGTGCTGCCACGCCCTACCCGGCCGCGCAGCTGGTGCAGTTGGGAAAGCCCCAGACGCTCGGGGTTTTCGATAATCATCAGGCTGGCGTTGGGTACATCCACTCCCACCTCGATCACCGTGGTAGCCACCAGCAAATCCAGCTCCCCCGCTTTGAAGGCGGTCATCACCTCGGCTTTCTCGCTCGACTTCATGCGCCCGTGAACCAAGCCCACCGCCAACTCGGGCAGCGCTATGGTTAGCTCATCGCGGGTAACCTCGGCCGCCTGGCACTGCAACGCCTCGGATTCATCAATCAACGTGCACACCCAATACGCCTGACGACCTTCGCTGCAGGCCAGCCGAATACGCTCAACCACTTCAGGGCGGCGTTCGTCGGGCACCACCACGGTTTTTACCGGTGTACGGCCGGGGGGTAGCTCGTCGATCACCGAAACATCCAGATCCGCGTAGGCGCTCATGGCCAAAGTGCGCGGAATCGGCGTGGCAGTCATGATCAACTGGTGTGGGGTTAGCCCGCCCGCCTCGCCCTTCTCGCGTAACGCCAGGCGCTGATGCACGCCAAAGCGGTGCTGCTCGTCAATGATCGCCAATCCCAGGCACTGGAAGTGCACGTCGTCCTGAA
Source organism: Halomonas sp. ATBC28 (assembly GCF_005937175.1). Lineage (NCBI taxonomy): Bacteria > Pseudomonadati > Pseudomonadota > Gammaproteobacteria > Oceanospirillales > Halomonadaceae > Halomonas > Halomonas sp. ATBC28. The sequence goes on from NZ_VCQL01000014.1 coordinate 16,142, forward strand.
ACAGTGCGTGAGTGCCCACCACCATACGCGCACGCCCATCGGCAATCGCCGCTTTAGCATCCAGCCGCGCCTTGCCTTTGAGCTTGCCCGCCAGCCATGCCACTTCGATCCCCAGCGGCTCAAACCAGGCTTTAAACGAGCGGTAGTGCTGCTCAGCGAGGATTTCAGTCGGCGCCATGATCGCCGCCTGGCAGTTGCCCGCCAGGGCGCTCAGCGCGGCCATGGCGGCGACCACGGTTTTTCCCGAGCCGACATCGCCCTGGATCAGCCGCAGCATCGGTGCCGGGCGACTTAAATCGTGGCTGATCTCCTCCAGAACGCGGCGCTGGGCACCGGTTAAGGCAAACGGTAATTGGGCCAAAAAGCGCGCCTGCAGACTGCGCCCAGAGGGTAGCGTCGGTGCGCCATCCGCCTGAATACGCAGGCGAACTTCGCGCAAGCTTAGTTGGTGGGCGAGCAGCTCTTCCAGCGCCAGCCGCCGAGTGGCCGGGTGCTGGCCACTGGTCAACTGCTCTATATTCACATCGGGAGGCGGCTGGTGCAGCAAGTGCAGGCTGGCGTGTAGGCCTGGCAACTGAAAGCGTTGAAGCAGGGCATCGGGTATTACATCGGGCAAGGCCTCGGGGGCGCTGTCCAGTAAACCGAGCGCCTGCTGAGCCAGAGCACGCAGCCGCGGCTGGTTCAACCCTTCGGTGGTGGGATAAATAGGCGTGAAATACTCCTCCACCGGGGTCTCACTACCGCCACTGAGCCGGTATTCCGGGTGGTAGATCTCTAAACCGGTCGCCCCAGCCCGCGCTTCGCCAAAGGCGCGCACGGTCGCACCTGGGCGCATCTGTTGCTGCTGGGCCGGTGAGAAGTGAAAAAACCGCAGGCTCAAAATACCGCTAGCATCACGCAGGCGCACCAGCAGGCTGCGGCGGCGCCCTTTGACTACGTCGCAAGCGGTCACTTCGCCCTCTATCACCGCCTCCTGACCTGCACGCAGCAGGCCAATAGGCGTAAGCCGCGTGCGATCCTGATAGCGCAGCGGCAGGTGGAACAACAGGTCGCTTACCTGCTCGATACCCAATCGACCCAGTTTCAGCGCCAGCGCTTCGCCTACGCCCTTCAGCGCGGTGATGGGCGCGGAAAGATCACTCATAGGGCGCTTTTCACGGCTTTAGTAGGTTGGCGGCAGTGGCTGATCGCTTGAATCAGCGCCTCAATAGCCTTAGGACGGGGAAAGCTCGCCCGCCAGGCGATCGCCACGGTGCGCGACGGCGCTGGCTCCACAAATGGCCGACTGGCCAGCATGGCATTTTCATACTGGTCGGTGCCCAGCGCAGACTGCGGCAGCACCGTAATACCTAATCGAGAGGCCACCATATGGCGAATGGTTTCCAGCGACCCGCCTTCGGCGATCAGCGTATTGTTGGGGCTGTTGAGTTTTTGGGTAATCGCCGGGCAGGCTTCCAGAATTTGATCGCGAAAACAGTGTCCTTCGCCGAGCAGCAGCAGGCGCTCTTCGAGTAAGTCCTCTTTATTGATCGCTTCCCGCTCGACCCATGGGTGGTTAGCGGGAATGAGAACTTCAAAGGCTTCGTCGTAGATTGGCTTGGTGACCACATCGGTTTCAGTAAACGGCAATGCCACAATAATCACATCCAGCTCACCGCTTCTTAGCTTGGCGCGCAGCGTACCGGTCATGCCCTCTTCAATATAAAGAGGCATTTGCGGGGCCGCGTTCGCCAGGGCAGGCACTAGATGAGGAAACAGGTAGGGCCCAATGGTGTAAATCGCCCCAATGCGCAGCGGGTTGGCCAACTGATCTTTACCCGCACTGGCGAGCTCAAAAATCAGGCTACTCTGCTCCAGCACACGCTGGGCCTGGGCGACGATTTTTTCACCCAGCGGGGTAACTTGGACGGTGGACTTGGAACGCTCAAAGAGCGGCGTTTCGAGCTCTTCTTCCAGCTTTTTCACCGCCACCGAGAGCGTGGGCTGTGAAACGTGGCAGCGTTCCGCCGCACGGCCAAAGTGACGCTCCTGGGCAAGGGTTACGATGTAGCGAAGTTCTGTTAAAGTCATAGCGGTGCCAGTGGCATCCTCTCGTAGCAGCTCGTGACTAGGGCTTGTATGAAAAAAGTGATGTATGCAAGGCCTTGCATCATGACAGTCAGCGAGACGGAAAAGGACAAGCAAGCTCTGCCGTCGGTCTTTTCAACCGACAATATCTCGGTTCAATGTCATCGTTGGTAGAGACTTTGCATCTAATAGGGAATATTAATCAAGAGGAGTGAGCACGGTGAAGCTAACCGTACTGATTATCGGCTGTGGCGATTTAGGGATCAACCTTGGGCGCGAGCTGCTTGAAGAAGGGCACCAAGTGATTGGCCTACGCCGCAACGTGGAAGCCTTAAAAGACACCGGCATTACACCGCTGGCGTTAGATCTGGATAGCCTTGAAGAGGCCGATGCCAAAAGCCTGCCCCAGGCTGACTATGTGGTTTATACCGTCAGCGCTGACCGTTTCGAAGAGAGCGCGTATCAAAGCGCCTATCCGGAAGGTTTAAAGCGCGTGCTGAGCGTGATGGAGCAGCACAAAACGCCTCCACGTAGGGTGTTTTTCGTCTCTTCAACTAGCGTGCATGGCCAGCAGGAGGGTGAGGTCGTTAACGAAGAGAGCCCCACCGACCCCACTAGCTTCTCTGGCACCCTAATGTGCGAGGCTGAGCAGGCGCTGATCAATCACCCCCTGCCGGGCACGGTGATTCGCTTTTCCGGCATTTACGGCCCTGGCCGCGATCGACTGATTCATCAGGTTGCTGAAGGCCGCGTGGCTGCGATCACTCCTGTGGTCTACTCCAATCGCATCCACCGCGACGACTGCACAGGTATTATTGCCCACCTGATTCGCTATCAGGAGCGCGGTGAGACGCTGGATGATATCTACCTGGGCAGCGACTGCGAACCGGTCACCATGCATAACGTAATGATGTGGCTGGCCGAGCAGTTAAAAGTAGAGGCCACAGAGACCATGCAGTCCCCTTTACGCCGGCGAACGAGCAAACGCTGCGATAACCAGCGCATATTGAGCACTGGTTATCAGTTCCGCTTTCCCAGCTACCGCGAAGGCTATGCACAGGTACTCAAAGAGGGCGGCTTTCTAGAGCTAAACAAAGCCTAGTCACCGATAACCATCACCGCTTCCGCTTCCACCTGGCTGCCTTTGGGTAGTGCTTTGACGCCAACGGCGGCGCGGGCGGGGAAAGGAGCGGTGAAGAACTCCTCCATGACTTGGTTAACAATCGCAAAGTTATCCAAGTCCACCAGGTACAGATTCAGCTTCACGATATCGCTTAGCGAACCCGCCGCTTCTTCGCACACTGCCTGAAGGTTAGTGAAGACTTGGCGTGCCTGAGCTTCAAAATCCTCTGACACAATCGCCATGGTCGCAGGATCCAACGGGATCTGACCAGAGAGATAAACCGTGTTGCCCGCTTTAATAGCCTGGGAGTAAGGGCCAATAGCCGCGGGGGCTTTGCTGGTGTTGATAACGGCCTTATTGCTCATACGTTGTTTCTCTCCTGTAATGGGTAACACTTAATTATTTGATACTGAAAAATAACGATCGCTGCCGATTTATATCAGCATGTTGTTATATATAGTATTAATTAGCGAGTCGGGTAATTTTGCCAACGTTGGGAAGGTTACGGATGCGTTTAATGATGCGTGCCAAATGCACACGACCTTTCACCGACAGCGTCAGATTGACGGTGGAAAGGTGGGCATCGCGCTCTTCAATACCAATCCGCTCAATATTGGCATCGGCATCGGTGACCAGCCCGGCAAGCTCTGCGACTAGCCCACGACGGCTCTCAATTTCGATACGCAGCGCGACCGGGAAATCTTCATCAATGGTGTCCGACCACTCCAGCGCGAAGAGCTTATCAGGGTCGTTTTTATCGGCGAAGTTCTTATCCACTACGTTTTTACACTCAGCGCGATGCACCACCAACCCTTTGCCTGTGGAAAGGTGGCCCACCACGGGGTCGCCTGGTAGCGGATGACAGCAGCGCGCAAAATTAATCACCATACCTTCGCTGCCGCTGATCATGACGGCTTTGCTGCCCTCCCCGCCTACAGGGTGCTCATAGCTTTCGCCATGCGCCGCAGCCACTAGGCGGCGTGCCACCACGTGGGTCATGCGGTTGCCCATTCCGAGCGACTCCAACAGAGCATCTTCAGAAGAGACATCCAACTCTTTGAAGGCGCGCTTAAGGGCGCTCTCATCCAGTTCTTCCAGGCTGGTATCGAACGGCGCCAGGGCTTTATTGAGCAACCGTCGTCCCAGCATGACCGCTTCGGTCTGCTGCTGATATTTAAGCGCGTGACGGATTGCCGAACGCGCCTTTGCGGTGGTCACAAAATTGAGCCAGGTAATATTGGGCTTCGCACCGGGGGCGGTGATAATTTCCAACGTCTGACCACTTTCTAAGCGCGTCGAGAGCGGCGCCAAATGGCGATCAATGCGGCAAGCGATACAGTTATTGCCGATATCCGTGTGCACGGTGTAGGCGAAGTCGATTACGGTAGCGCCCTGGGGCAACTCCATAATATCGCCTTTAGGCGTGAAAACGTAGATGTCGTCGGGGAACAGGTCATTTTTAACGTGCTCGATAAACTCCAGCGAGTCGCCGGCGTGGCGCTGCATTTCCAGCAGGCCCTTAACCCAGGCGCGAGCACGTGCATGGCTGCCCTCGGCAATCGGATGGGAAGTCTGCCCCGCTTTATAAAGCCAGTGGGCAGCGATACCGTTATTGGCCATGGCCTCCATTTCACGGGTGCGTATCTGCACCTCAATGGGCATACCGCGGGAACCAAACAAGGTGGTATGCAGGCTCTGGTAACCGTTAGCTTTGGGAATCGCAATGTAGTCTTTAAAGCGCCCCGGTACCGGCTTATAGAGGTTATGCACCACGCCTAGAATACGGTAGCAGCTGGCCACATCTTCGGTAATGATGCGAAAGCCAAACACATCCATAATTTCGACAAAGGGCTTACGCTGGTCGCGCATTTTTTTATAGATCGACAGCAGATGCTTTTGGCGTCCAATGACGGTGCCATTAAGCCCGTCATCGTCCAGGCTTTTTTGCAGGGAGGACTGTATTTCGCGCATGGCACTACGCCGGTGCCCCCGCGCTTTGGCAACCGCACGCTTGATGCGCTCCGAGCGCATGGGGTGAATCGCCTGAAAGGAGAGATCCTCAAGCTCGATACGAATCGTATTGATACCCAGCCGCCCGGCAATTCGCGCGTAAATTTCCAACGTTTCACGGGCGATGCGACGCTTTTTATCTGGGCGTAGGGCGCCCAGGGTGCGCATGTTATGCAACCGGTCAGCCAGCTTGACGATGATAACGCGAATATCCCGCGACATCGCCAGCACCATCTTCTGAAAATTTTCCGCCTGGGCGACGGCTTTGTCTTCAAAGGTGATTTGGGTAAGTTTGGATACCCCATCTACCAGCTCTGCTACCGGCTTGCCAAACTGAGCCTCCAGGGCTTTTTTGGATACCCCGGTGTCTTCGATAACGTCGTGCAGCATGGCGGCCATCAGGCTTTGATGATCCATGTGCATATTGGCAAGAATATTCGCTACCGCCAGTGGGTGGGTAACGTACGGCTCGCCGGAACGCCGCCGCTGGCCGTCGTGGGCCTGCTCAGCATAGTAAAAGGCGCGTTTGACCTGCTGGATCTCATCCGAGGGTAAATAGCCGCCGAGTCTATCGGCCAGGTCATCAATGGTGAACATCTACCGCGCCTCTATCGGTTTCGTTGAAAACGTTAGTCGTCGATATGAGTAGGCGCCATAGCCGGGCGCGGACGAACAGCAGCTTCAACGGGCTCGTCCAGTACAGTGTGATCGACCAGGCCTGCGGCAATTTCACGCAGCGCCATCACCGTAGGTTTATCATTTTCCCAAGGTAGCAGAGCATCGCGGGAGCCGCGCGCCAGCTGGCGAGCGCGCTGAGTGGAAATCATCACCAGCTTGAAACGGTTTTCAACATTTTCAAGACAATCTTCAACGGTTACGCGAGCCATGGGAGCCTTCCTGTTATGACGGAACCGGGCCGACACCGTAGAGAACGGCGCCGACCCAGTGAAAAAATGGTGCGACAAAAATAGTGCAACGCAATAGAAAGTAGTAGAACCGTATAGATTACTCGACCGTAGGCGTCTGTGACAAGAGCGCAGCCAACAGCGGCGCGTGGCGCTCGGTCATTACCGGGCGACTTAAGCGACGGCTGATCACCAGTGACTGTAACTCCTGCAGCGCCGTGGTGAAGTCATCATTAACGACGAGGTAATCATATTCGTGGTAATGGGACATTTCACTCACCGCATCGCGCATCCGCCGGGCAATCACCGCATGCTCATCGGTGCCACGGCTAGCAAGACGTCGCTCCAGCTCCTCGCGGGAGGGCGGTAGAATAAAAATCGACACTGCATCAGGCATTTGTGTGCGTACCTGCTGAGCGCCCTGCCAGTCGATTTCCAGAATGACGTCCTGACCTGCCGCTAGCAATACCTCTACTGCCTGGCGCGAGGTGCCGTAGTAATTATCAAATACTTTGGCATACTCGAAGAACTCACCCTGCGCGATCATCGCTTCAAACTCGGCTACATCGGTGAAATGATAATTGACGCCATTCACCTCACCCTCGCGCTTGGCACGCGTAGTGTGCGACACCGACACTTGAATCCCATCCAGGCTTTCGATTAGCTCGCGCACCAAGCTAGTCTTGCCAGCACCTGAGGGGGCAGAAACGATAAACAGCGTACCTTGGGACATGAAGTACTTTCCCTTCAGTTAGCAAAATAAGTAGCGAAAAACGTAGTAAACGCAAGTAAAGCGACTGCAGCAGAGCAGCAAGGCTGCGCAGTATCGCACACCCAGCGTGACGACTGTAGCGTTGGTGGTGACATACAGGGAGGTAGGCATGCGCAGTACGCTATTTATTTTAGCCCTGATTGCGCTGGGCGTAGCCCTGCAAAAAGGCATCATTGAGATTCCCCGCCACTGGGCGCCATGGGCTCCGCTGCATATTGACGACCCCATTACGCCGGTCACACAGCTTAAGTTAAGCCGCTTGGCAGACGACCGCGCAGGCTGTTTAGCTGCGTTAGATACCGTCCCCGAGGGCGAGCTGCGCTATACGCCATTGGCCGATTACGCCCCCACGGCGAGCTGCCCGCTTGCCAATATCGTGCGCATGCACTCTAGCGGCGTCGCGTTCAATCAGAGTTTCGTGGCCTCCTGCCCGATGGCGCTGGCGTGGGTCATGTATGAACGCCACGCGTTACAGCCTGTCGCCGAGGAGATTCTGGGTAGCCGAGTGAGCCAGGTTAACCACGTAGGTAGCTTTGCCTGCCGTAACGTTTATGGCCGCGAAGCCGGCAGGCGCAGCGAACACGCCACCGCCGAAGCGCTGGATGTAGTGGGATTTCAGTTTGAGAACGGCCAGCGTATTACGCTGATCAATGACTGGGATGATGAAGGCGAGGTAGGTGAGTTTTTACGCGCTGCGCGGGATGGCGCCTGCCATACCTTCGGTAATGTATTGGGGCCCGATTACAACGCCGCGCATGCGGATCACTTTCATATGGGCATGCGCGGATTTAGGCTGTGTCGCTAAGAGATCAACCATTACTTATTCGAGATTGATGTCATCTGCATCGGTGGCGGCACCGGTGGCAGCACCAACGCCACCGCCGATAACGGCACCTTGAACGACGCTACCACCGGTTACGGCTGCGGCACCCGCGCCAATGGCAGCACCGACACCCGCGCCGCTAGTAGCGCGCTCTCCGGTAGTGGTACCACAACCCACCAAGCCAATGGTTAACGCCACCACCGCGCCGAGGGTCAATATGCGTGTCAAATTCAATACCTGAATGTGCATGGTCATCTCCTTATGGGTTACTACTCTTACACAGTAGAGAGAATTCGACTTTTTAGCCATGTTAATTATCACTGTTCGATAACTAGGCAGCTGGCCAATCACAATGCAACGTTAGCCAACGCTAGGCTCGCTGGGCCACGGCGCCGTAGGTGCGCTTTTCCAACCATCGCCCAGCGGCAAAAATCACCAAGCCACAGAGTGCCAATCCCGCACCGACCAAGCCCGTGCTCGACCAGCTAAAGCCAGCGCTGATTGCCAAGCCAGCAAGCCACGCCCCTAGGGCATTGGCACCGTTAAAGGCCGCGTGGTTGAGTGAGGCCGCCATGGTTTGGGCATCTTCCGCCACATCCATCAAGCGGGTTTGTAATGAAGGCGCTAGTGCCATACTGGTGCCCACCAGGCCAACAAACAGCAGCCCCGTCCAAACGTTATTCGCCGCAAAGTAAAACAACCCTTGTACCACGCCACACCAGAGCAGAATGGTAGGTATGGCACGCATCAGGTTTTTATCCGCCATGCGCCCGCCGATTAAGTTACCGGCAATAGAGCCCAGGCCGAAAATGACCAGCACCAACGGCCCCAGCGCTTCGCTCATACCCGCCTGCTGGGTTAATGTCGGCATCACATAGCTAAAAATGGCGAACATGCCGCCGCAGCCGATGCAGGCAAGCGCCAGGGTAACCAACACCCGCTGCTTAAGCAGCGCTGAAAGCTCACGCACCGGGCTTGCTAGAGTATCGACGGGCTGCACCGGTACATAGAAGCGGATCAACAGGGCGGTGAGCAACGCAATACCACCGACACCCGCAAAGGCGATCTGCCAACCCAACAGGTTACCCGCCCAGGTACCCAGCGGCGCACCGATCAGAATCGCCACGGTTAAACCCATCATCACCCGGGAAACAGCCCGCGCCCGTTGGTCTATCGGCACGGCTCCCGCGGCCACCAGTGCGGCGATGCCAAAATAGGCGCCGTGAGGCAAGCCAGCCAGAAAACGCAACCCTACGAATGACCAGAACCCTGGTGCCATGGCACTGGCAATATTGCCCACCGCAAATACCAGCATCAGCATAATCAACAGCGACCGCCTAGGTACTCGCGCGGCCAGCGCCGAAATCAGCGGCGCACCGACTACCACGCCCAAGGCGTAGCTGCTTATTGCGTAACCCACTTGCGGCACCGTTACCGCTAAATCACCCGCCACACGGTTCATCAGGCCCATAATGACGAACTCGCTGGTGCCGATTCCAAAGCCGCCCAGCGCCAACACAAATTCGGCCAAACGCGGGTTGCGCGCCAGCCCTTGAGACGACGATGCTGTCGAATCCTGCATGCTTAACTCCTTGGGATACCGCCCGGTTGGTATCACGATGGCGCAAATGATCGCAGGATTAGACGAAAGTAGAAACATGCTGCGTTTAAAAAGTTAGCGGGCGAACACAATCGTTAAGTTGGGTTGAATAGGAAATGTTTGGATAAGGTGTTTGGCGGTCAGGCGCTAGGGGATTCCACTGAAAGCAACCGCTCACGCAGATGACGGTTACGCGGCACCAAGCCGGTTTGCAGGCCCAAGGGGCGGAATACTTGGTTTAGCAGCGCCAGTGTAGGGCTTGCTTTATCGGCTTCCAGATCAGACAAGGTGCGGCGACTGATACCCACCAGCTCGGCATATTGTGTCTGCGACATTCCCAATACTTCGCGGCGTAGTTGACGCAGCACCTGCCCTGAGCTGATCTCTTCCCGCAGCAGCTGGGACAATAGCGCCATAAGTAGTGCCTCGCGCTCAATGCTAGAGAGTTCTTTGCGTTTCATACCAGCCCCCAGCGGCGCAGCTTAGCATCCAGATAATTTAACCCCACCGCATTCGATACTAGCAACGCTTCCGGCACTCCCCGCGCAGCAAGTCGTTCTTTTAGCCCGGCTAACTGACTCCCCAGCGCTTTTAGCTCTGCCATCAACTGCTCGGCTGGCACATAGGCATTTAAATTCTCCGTAATGGCTACCCAGCTGAATTCAGGACCCTCTTCAAACGGCGCGCCCCAAGTGGTGGTGCGAATAATACCTTCTGGGTCAGCCTTCATGGGCGCAAAATCGTAGACTGGCGCCAGCCAGATTCCCTGAGGCGTTTTCAACAGCGCCGTATTGCGGCCATGGTTATCGCTATTAGCAAAAGCGACATTAAGCAGATCACGTTTCACCCACTCGCTCACGAAACGCGCCGTATCAAAATGACCTCCTAACTCGCGAACGCGGTATTGCTGGCTCAACAGGCCAACCAGTGCCTCAATCACGTCAAAATGGTTTAAGAAGCTTCCCGGCTGACGCTTCATCGCGGAATAAACCGACTCCAGCCCATACAGCGTTCGCTTCCCAGCGGGGTAATCAACATCAAAGCGGGGCAACCACAACGATGGATAGCGCTCGCCTTCCAGTAGCCGCATCCTTTGAGTGTCGATCGTCGCTATGCCGAGTGACGCCAGCTCATGATAGAAATGGTATTCGGCGCGAAGGATATTGTTATCAAGCTCGGTGCGCTGGCCGCGAGGAAATTTCACCAGATAGTGCTGGTCGGTATTCGCCGGGTCATCCTGATAGGTATCGATCCAGACCTGATCGTTTGGCGAACAGCGTAGCAGTAGCTTAGGCGCTTCACCGCCAGCGCCGGTCGCACCACCCCCAGCGGCTCCCATTTGCTGCGCATAAGCAAGAAAATCGCTATCTCGATCCACAACATCACGTAAGGCAAAGCGCTGCTGCTCTAGCGTGCTACCTACTGGGCGCTCGGGAAGGGCCTCTTTAATACGTAAATTACCCACCGGAGCAATCGTCCCTTTAGCCAATAGGGCGTAATCTTGTTCAGCCTCAGTAAGCGCCGATATCCCCAACTGCGTGACCCAGTAACGGCGGCTGGCCCCAGAAGGCATGATATCGTCTAAAAAAGCGAACCAGCGTGGCGATTGATGAGTATTCATGAGTTCAATCGGCAAAAGCAGGCTGCAAGCATGCTCATCATCGCGATCCAGCCATTCAAGGGCATAATCGGTGATATAGCCCAAACGCGCAGGTCCTCGACGACCTTGCTCTGGGTGCTCAATCACCAGCTCAGCGGCATCGTGCCACTGGCCATGATGAAATGTCTGGATGGTTAGCAACGTGGGACACCTTAATTGAGCAGTTAATAACTGAGCAGTTTAATGCTCAATAGTGTAGCCTAAGGCTCCGGAATGTGCATTTTAATACTCATAAATATATAAAAACTCAATTAGTGAGCAATATAATACTCATTATAACCAGGAGTAATAATGCCAGCTGATACCCCATCTTTTAACACGATCGAACACGCCATGGCTGAACTCGCCAAGGCTGACCCCGATATCGCCCGCGCCCTACCGCTAGTCGGAGCGCCCTCGCCTCGCGAGCGTGATAAAGGCTTTGCGACGTTCTTCTCGACTATCGTTAGCCAGCAACTATCTACCGAAGCGGCTCGCGCGATTATGGGTCGTGTAAATACACTGCTGCCCGAGCTTCACGCTAAAGCGGTAATAGAGATAGAGGGCCAAGCGCTGCGCGATGCGGGGCTTTCCTGGCGCAAGATCGAGTACGCTAAAGGGCTGGCAGAAGCAGAGTTGGCAGGCACTTTTAGCGCCGAGGGGCTGGAACAACTAAGCGACTACGAGGCGATTGCCGCGATTACCGAGCTACGCGGTTTTGGCCGTTGGAGTGCCGAGATCTACCTGATGTTCTCGCTGCAACGCCCAGATATTTTCCCCGCTGATGACCTTGCCCTGCGGGTGGCGCTGGGCCGCTTAAAAGGCATGGACGATAAACCCACGCCTAAACAGGCCCGCCAGTTGGTGGAACACTGGGCGCCCTGGCGCAGCGTGGGTTCGCTGTTTCTGTGGCACTACTATCGCGGCGAGCCGCTTTAAATACTAAGCATCCAGACCGCCGAACTTACCGTTCTGGTAGTCCTCGACCGCCTGAACGATCTCTTCACGGGTATTCATTACAAAAGGGCCGTGGGAGTAGACCGGCTCATCGATCACATCGCCATGACCAAACAGCAGCCGCGCATCGCTACTGGCTTCGATATCGAGGCTGTCACCTGTGCGATCTACTTCAATTAGGTGATGCGGCTTGACTGGCTCGCCTCCCACCGTGACATCGCCATCCACCACGTAGAGAAACACCTGCCGCCCTGGCGCCACGGGTAACTGTTCTTGGCTACCGGTAGGCAGCCGCAGCGTTGACATAAACACGCCGGTTAGCGTGGCGATGGGACCAGCATTACCCTGCCACTCGCCTGAGATCAGGTTCAGCTCACCGCCACCCGGCAACTTAATAGCGGGAATGGATTCTTGCTGCAGCCCCACATAGCGCGGCTCGCTCATTTTCAAGCGCGACGGCAGGTTGATCCATAGCTGCAGAATTTCCAACGGGCCGCCGTCGCGCAGAAACTCCTCCGGCGAAATTTCCGCATGCACAATGCCGCTGCCCGCGGTCATCCACTGCACGCCGCCCGCATTGATCACGCTTTGATGCTTGGCGCTATCGGCATGGGCCAGGGAGCCTTCCAGTATAAAGGTGACCGTTTCAAAGCCCCGGTGCGGATGCGGGCCGAACGGCAGGCCACGATTATTGGCCGGATACGTCTGCGGGCCGTGATGGTTAAGAAACAGAAACGGATCGAGCTGTTCAAGCTGCGGCCCCGGCAGCGGGCGCCGGGTAACTAAATCGCCGATATCATCGCGCTTGGCTGGATGCTGGGCGATCACGCGGCGTGCTGATTGAATAGTGTCTGATGGCATAACTTACTCCTTATCAATACGCCCAGCGTAAAACCTCAACCCGCCGATGAGGAGCGAATAATTTGCCTCGTTTCATTGAAGGAAATTGTTATTAAACGTCTCAGCGGTTTCCTCAAAACTCGGTCACCACCGTCACGCCCGCCCCTTCGAACTTATCCATGTTCATTAGCGCATCAATGGACTGTTCAAGATTGATTCGTTTGCCGATCAGCTTTTCAGGCGCCAGCTTTCCTGACTCGATCATCGCCAGCATGGCGTCATAACGGTGGGCCTGCATGCCGTGACTACCCAGTATTTCAAGCTCATGGGCTATGACCTTGCTCATGGGAATGGCAGGCGTACTGTTCTCGGCCAACATCAACCCGACCTGAATATGCTTGCCGCGTTTACGCAGATTGCTGATCGAGTTAAAGCAGGTCGTCGGGTGCCCTAGCGCATCCAACGATACGTGAGCACCACCTCGGGTTATTTCCGCAACTGCTTCAACCACATTGGCCACCTTGGCGGCATTCACAGTGGCAACGGCGCCCAGTTGACGGGCCAGAGTAAGCGCCTCCTCCGAAATATCGATGGCAACGACGTTGGCACCGATGGCGTTGGCAATCATTACGGCGGATAGACCAACACCTCCGCAACCGTGAATGGCCACCCACTGCCCAGCCGATGTTTGGCCCTGATCGACGACCGCCCGAAAGGAAGTGACAAACCGACAGCCCAGGCTGGCCGCCGTCGCGAAGTCGAGTGTCTCTGGCAGCGCAACCAAGTTCACATCGGCATAGTGAATACTCACATACTCGGCAAATGAGCCCCAGTGAGTGAAGCCGGGCTGAAACTGGCTATCGCACACCTGATGGTTGCCCGAGTGACACTCTGGGCAAGTGCCACAGCCACCCACGAACGGCACCGTGACGCGGTCGCCAAGGCGCCATTGCTTTACATCTTTACCAACGGCTTCGACTACGCCTGCCAGCTCATGGCCCGGCACATGGGGAAGCTGGATATCGGTGTCATGCCCCACCCAGCCATGCCAGTCGCTGCGACAAACTCCTGTCGCCATCACTTTCACCACAACGCCATGCGGCTCAAGAGTGGGATCAGGTAATTGCTGGACGCGGGGAGGGGCGGAAAATTGCTCAAAAACAACGGCTTTCATAAAGAGTTCCTAATCTATATCGGTTTTTACTTTATAAAGTCTCATGTGGATAAGAAGCAAATTATTAGCCGCTAACGCTTAACCGCCCCACGACCTGCAACGATTCATCCACTGGACGCGCCACGATCATCTCCCCCGAACCAACGCCGCCACCCATCAGTGCGGTGATATTGACCTGGTGGGTAACCAGCCGCAAATCCCCCGGTTCCTGTGCCATGCAGCGATTTGCTCTTGAGCGGCTTGAGTGGCAGCGATAGCGTCATTGATGACCCGTGGAAGGGCTTGCTAGGGGATGAAGACTAACAATGGAAAGGCGGGGTAAATGGATCGATTGAGCATTCTGCGGCAATCACCAGCTTACGACATTGTGGCTACCAGTGTGTATGGAAAACGAGCGCACCACCGCGTTCAATTTAGCAGGCCAAAAAAGCCGATACTCCCTGGCGCTCAATCAAACCTAATTTGGATAACACCCTTGATAAAGCCCGCACCCTATGGCCGCAGGCTCTGGTGGAGTTGCCCATGCACGCCCCCCACAAACAGGCCCAGCGCGAGCATTGACAACACCTACATGCTGATTTTCGCCTAGCTGATTCCCCTACCTAGTCGCTAATCATGCTCCTCAGGTGCTAGATAACTTCACTCAATATTCTGAATCTTAAAATAGAATAAAATTATAAAACGTATAAAAATTATACGTTTATATTCAAAATGATTGAGAAACATTAGAGATACTACCCTCTATACTACCCATTTTGTGTAAGCTACGTGCCGATGTGGATTCACGCTAAGTTCGGAAGGAAAGTGATAGCACACAGGAACCATACGACATGTCTTCAAAGAATTTAGGTAACCGTCTCGTCACCAGAGTCTTAATGACCATTCTGTTCTGGGCTCTCTTGCATGAGCTTTTCTAAGGTAGCTCCTATATTAGAGCTTTCCACTTTTGTCTTGGGAGCAACAGGCTCTAAAGCTGAAACACCTTTTTCTACTGAGTCGTTATTCTTTTTTTTATCAACATGAACCATCAGTGAACTACTTAATTCTCCTACTATCGCCTCAAAACAGAAGCGTTGTCTTATCTCTACCGGCAAGGCATCCCGCAACCTATTCACAACGTCTTTGTAGAATTGCTCGGCTTGATGGGCAGTTTCCTGCTGTTTTTTTAACTTCGCTTTAAGTAATTCCCGCTCTTTGCTGCCTTGCGCAGTAGCGAACTTTTGATCATTCATCGCATCGGTGATGATTTGACTAAGGGTATCTCCTTGGGTCTGTCCGCGTTTTTTAGCCAAGGCGTTCAGCTTCTTCAGAGTGTCATTTGGCATCTGAAGGGAAACCGGGTTGCCATGTTTTTTTCGGTATAGGTGCGTTTGCCAAGCGCCTTTCATCTGTCGGCTTACCTCACGAATCTCTGCATCTTCATTAGGTGCCTTTAATTTTTCAACCACAGTGCCGTGACTGTGTGAACTCAGACTCTGGATTAGTGAAACGGGCATCCCACCAGTCGACGCTCTACGCGCTACGTAAGCATCAATCCAAGCCAGCTGGTCATGATTCTTCGTTTCTATCCAATCAAACGGTCGTGCCATCAGCAGCCCCTACTCGTGATAACTAATTTAGTTCACATTGCATTACTACACTATTCTTTCACAATGTAAAAATACATTACTTAAATACAGCATCATAATACACTGTATTAATCTTTCCATATCACAGTAGTGAAATCGGATTTTTATTATTCGAAAAATAGCGTATATTGCTTGATATGAACAATGTGCTACTTACCTACCACAACTCTCGATTGACACCTGAAGCGCGCTGGTTTCTGATGCGATGGGCTACAGTTATTGGTCTTGATCAGAGCACAAAACTCCCTCTGCAAAACCTCTTTACCCACCTAGGCCTAACCTATGCGCAGGGTCGTCGTGCTTGGGATGTACTCACCAGCAAACAGGGCGATAAGCAGGAGCTATTTGTTGAGATAGAGCTCCTACCGAATAATGGTCCAGGAAGGCCCGCATCGCGTTATTGCTTATCTGCCAAGTTGGTGAAGGCAATTGAAGCGATCCCGAAACCTAGTTGTGAACACCACGCTGAAGAAATCGCCACATTGGCAAAAACAACCCGGTTGTCTGCTACGGATAAAAAATCGGATTTAATGGACAAAGGACGTCTTCGCCGTACAGGCTTGACGCTACCTAATCGCTGGCTGTTGATGGTGTTATTGGCTCATGTTGATTCGCCAGGAATTGTGACCAGGCTTAGCTTATCCGCGATGCACCGCCTAACCGGTATGTCGCGTTACAGAATTACTAGTCAGTTAAAGAAGCTGGTCGATTTAGAGATCATTGCGCATCATCAGTCGGGGCGATACGCCCCAAAAGCAAACGCTCGTAAAACATCCATCTATTTGCTTGATCTAGCACACCCGCTTATGGGCAACGGTGACAGCAAAGCAGTAGTTATTAATTTATTACCTTCAAGACCTGATCTTAAGCAAACGCGTATAACTGATGGGATTATTGATGCGGTAATGACTGCAGGAGTTTGTGATCTACAGCTCAAGACATTGCTGGAACAATACGGCATTACCGATGCTGCCAAGAGCGATACGCCCAAAGACATCACCTCAAGCGGATTCCAAACTTATGAGGCTGCCATAAAGGCGTTTGACACTGCCAATGCTCGCCAAGCTGAATACGATAAGATTAAAAGAGTGATGGATTGTGCCCAGGCATTACTGCCAAGCATTTGCTACCTAGAGCACGGTACCAAACTGCTGCTCCGTAGCTACGATGAAGATGACGCTGACTGGCTGCTAACGATTGTTCATGCTGATGCCATGTGGTTACTTTCTACGTCTTGGGTAGCTGTAGAAGAGGGGCAGCTAGGCCCTGACGAACCACACCCTGATATCATTGCGGGGATTGCGCATCGGTTAGGCCACATACCTGAAAACGTAACAAAAGAAGATGGAGGGAAAGCATATAGCGACACCGAAGCAGCTCTATCGGACAAGCCAGCCGGCTATTCGCCTCTTGTTATATTGTTCTACGCCTTATCTCATCACCTAGCCAAACAACTTCAACATACGCTGCAGGACTATACCGGCCAACATAGTGATATCGACTACGAGGCGACATCGTTCATGCTGATTCCTGTATTTTCCGATACACCTGATAAGCAACGCCTGCCCATGTTTCAGCTACGTGGTTATAGCACCCACTATGTTGAGCATAAGCTGAATGATAGCCACCTCACTACCGCGGTGTTTGTGGATTTAAAATCGTATTGGCGAAAACATTATCAGGATTGCCTCTCAACATTCAGTGATGGGCTGGGTGACCCCACATCTGATTCTCCTACTCCCTCCAGTAAGTAGCGCTGTGGATATTCTTGTCACTCTTCAATTAAAAATACTCAGCCGCCTCATCTCATGAACGAATAACAGGAGTTCGTCATGAGCATGAAACTGATCCGCATCAAAGACGTCATGGATCGTACTGGGCTGGCCAGATCGACGGTCTACAAGTACATCAACCTGGGACAATTCCCCCAGCCTATTAAACTGGGTACCCGAGCGGTTGCCTGGGTCGAAAGTGAAATTGAAACCTGGATTTGTGAAAGCATTGAGCGCAGAGATGAAAAAGCGCTATAGAGATTAAACCAGCTTTCGATAATTTAACTTAAGAGTTGATTATCCACTGGCTTTCCATCCCTTCAGCTAGCACCCACCTACATCTATCGAACTACCATCAGCCTTCCTGACCCTTGTTTAATTATTATTAATCTAACCAAAGGGTAATGGGAGGGGCCTCAAGCCCCGTACCTAAGTAGCCACCGAAAGGCTAATAACCGATACACCACCCTCGTAATGAATCCAGCAATCGCTGGAGGATTCGTCGTGCCTGACATAAACGCCCATGCCGCGGAAGTCATGGGCTACTACACCTATCAAGGAGATTAAAATGCTACCACCACGTTACTCAAACGCTAACCTAAACTTTGCCTATACCCCAATGTTCAACGGGCTAAGCACCCAAGAGAAATACCTGCCGATGGCAAGTGAATACCTCCAGGCGCTTTACGACACAGTACATAAAGCCCTGAATGAGTATCCACGCGTATTAGCCTTCCGGGTTGACCCCGTTATCCCTACGGAAATAAGCGAAAGATTGACGATAGAAGACCACAAGCGATTGATTAAACGGTTCATTGCTTCCCTGAAAGCCATCATCAAACACGACCGAGAACGGAAGCGCCAGAATGGCTGGGTACCAGATACCAAAGTGCGATACGTATGGAGCCGAGAGATCGGCAGCAATGGTAAGCCGCACTACCACTTCTTTTTCCTATTCAACCGCGATGCTTATCACATGCTTGGCAGGGCATGCTCTCCCAATGAAAACCTTATCAGCCGCGTGTCACGCGCTTGGTACAGCGCGCTAGGGATTGTTTGGAATCCTCAAGATCCATGGGTTCATGTGCCTGCTAATCCGTTTTATTGGATCGACCGGGGTGATGCGAACAGCTTTCAGGAGGCATTCTACCGCGCCTCTTATCTTTGCAAAGCGGAGACGAAGCAGTATGGGCTAGGGGTGCGCACTTTCGGTACCAGCCGGAGTTAAGCAATCTTGATGACGACGTGGCGTGTGGAGTGAACCTGGGCAGCAGAAGTGACCGTGGGAATGGCGTACATAAAAGGATTATATGATCCAATAATTTGCCATTCCCCTAAGGGATTCAAGAGATTACGCTTTCAAACATAGCAGTTGGCTTCTTGTAGTCATGCTCTTGACGAAAATGACTAACTCCGTAAGAGAATAACATACGTATTTTTTTATATTTTTAGGTTAGTCTGATGAATAATTCGGGATACTGGCAATATGAAGGCCAGCTTTATCACTCATCCTAGCGGCTCGATGCATAAAGTATGATGCGGTTTAGCTCACCCTGGACTCAGTAGTAAGGCTATTTACTTGATTGATGAGAATTTAAAAAAGGCAGATACAACACCTCATGCCTCGGCACTGATAGAGAGCTTGAGGGATATAGGGTATACGCTGTCCACTGCGCTTGCTGACATTATCGACAATTCCATAACTGCAGGCGCATCCTCCGTCCACATTTTTGCAGATACCCTTACTGATGCCCCATCGGTTGCCATCATAGACAATGGCAGTGGAATGGATCAGGCGGAATTGATTGAGGCATTGCGCCTTGGCAGCAAAAACCCTCGCTTGGAAAGGCCTTCAACTGATCTCGGGCGATTTGGTCTTGGCCTTAAGAGCGCCAGTTTTTCTCAATGTCGCAGGTTGACTGTCCTATCGCGGCGTAATGGCGTGATGTCAGGTGCACGATGGGATTTGGATGAGATTGCCAAGTCCGATCGATGGGAGATCTCACTGATCAAAGAAGACAACAATATCCCCCAAGCCGACCTGTTGCACGAAGATGGAACCCTCGTTCTTTGGGAAAAACTTGATCGTGTCGATGGCGGCTATCGGCATGATGTCCGCAAACGCACACAGAACATCAATCATGCACTGGCAGGCGCGGAGAGGCATCTGCGGGTTGTTTTTCATCGGTTCATGGAACGCAAGGGCAAGGGCAAGCTTTCGATATCCATCAACAGCCGCATATTGGATCCGATTGATCCTTTTGCAACGAAACACCCCGCAACTCAAATTGATCCTGAAGAAACACTGACCCTCGCGCAAGGTGTCGTACATATTCGTAGCTTCACTATTCCCCACCACAAGGCCCTGAGGCAGGACGAGTGGGATGAACTCGGTGGGCCTGAAGGGCACCTCCGATCACAGGGGTTCTACATTTATCGGGGTGATCGCCTAATTATTAGAGGAGGCTGGCTTGGCCTCGCGCGCCAGACTGAGCTAACCAAACTGTGTCGTATTCGAGTGGACATCCCGAACACGATGGATTCCGACTGGAAAATCGATGTCAAGAAAGCATCTGCCCAGCTCCCACCGGCGGTGCGTGAGCGACTCAAAAACATCATCGAACGCTTTGTGCAGACATCCAAGCGGACTTATAGAAAGCGAGGGCAGAAGCTGACTGACGAGACCCGGGTGCCGTTGTGGCAACGGATACTGAAGAATGGGGAAATTGTATACCAGCCGAACATCGACCATCCAGCTCTTGCCGAGTTCGAGAAGCGCCTGCCCGAAGATCAACGGCGAGATTTCAGGAATTGCATCGCGCTTGTCGGCGCTGGCCTACCTGTAGACTCATTGCACGCTGACATGCTAGGTCAGGCCGAGACCGTCAAGGCGACAAATGCCGAATTGGATGCGCTGGAGCAGGCCCTAGTCTCGATGGTTCCGCATTTACTCGGTCAGGGTGTCTCTAAAGAGGCCGTGCACTCAATGATGAAGACGACAGATATGTTCCGCAACGAGTGGGAGCGGGTTGAACCCGTGCTCGCCAAGATTCTCGAACAGGAGGGAATGGAATGACAGGCCAGCTCGACATGTTAGATAACATGGTCTCTCACGGACTCGTCGATAGTACTCGGCGTACCCCTGAAGGCATCAGAAAACTTATCGCATCTGTACGCCAAGCGCCGATTTTTCCGAATGTATCCGATGATGACGCAGAAATGCTGGCACGCGAGATCGAGGAGCGGATTGGCGTCAGCATGGGGCTTGGTGCTGTGGTCGACGGTGATGACTTTGAACAGTGGCTCGAATCAGTCAGACCTGAAATTGAGAGCGGGTCTGACCCTTGGTACTACTGGTCTCGCTACAAAAAGCTTCTTATCAAGAAAAAACTACCTCAGGACGTCATTTACGGGACGGACCAAGTAACGGATAAAATTCTTGGGCGGCTCGGAAATCCTCGCGATAAACGGACGTGGGATCGTAAGGGCATGGTCGTAGGCCACGTTCAGAGTGGCAAGACTGCCAATTATACCGGTTTGGTCTGTAAGGCAGCAGACGTAGGGTATCGATTGATTATAGTGATCGCCGGGCTTCACAACAATTTGCGAAACCAAACGCAAAGCCGGATAGACGAGGGCTTTATTGGGCGCGACACCGCCCGTCTAGCCCAAATGGATACCCGCGTAAGGCCCAAGCTCATTGGGGTTGCCGAGTTTGATGACAGATTCACCCCTGTAAGCCTCACCAACACAATACGGGATTTTAACAAATCCACAGCAACTTCGAACACGAGCCAGATCGCCTCCTACGCAGTCCCTGTTGTACTCGTAATTAAGAAGAACATGCATACTCTGCGCAATCTGACCGAGTGGCTGCGAGAGCACAGTGCGAATCATTCGTCCGAAATGGTCGACCAGCCGATGCTGATGATCGATGACGAGGCAGACAATGCATCTATCAATGTAAAATATGGGAAGAATGAGGTCTCTCGGATCAATGGACAGATTCGGGAACTGCTCGGACTTTTCCGTCGTAGTTGCTATGTAGGTTATACCGCGACTCCGTTCGCGAACATCTTCATTGATCCCGAACAGGAAGAGAAGATGGAGGAGGAAGACCTTTTTCCTCGGGATTTCATCATCGGTCTCGATGCCCCAGACAACTATTTTGGGCCACGCAAAGTTTTCCTTGACGGTATACCAGATGAGGAAAAGCCGCTTTATCTGCGTAACATCATCGACAACGGTGATGTACTGCCGGTCCGACACAAAAAAGAGGATGACCTTGTTTCGGTTCCCTACAGCATGATTGAGGCGCTTCGTACATTTCTTGTTGCGCGGACTATCCGCGACTTGCGAGGGCAGCGCGATCAGCACGCATCGATGTTAGTCAACGCCAGTCGTTTCACCCGAATGCAAGGCCTGATTCGCAACAGGTTACAGGATGCGCTCAATACAATCCGAGATTCCATCCGCATCAACGCCTCTCTGGGTGAGAGAGGAATTCAGGATCCGGAGATTGCGGCACTGCGCGAAATATGGGCCGCCGAGTTCTATGAGGCATGGCCGGACTGGGACGAGATTCAGATGCAGATGCTCAGCTCGATAGGTGCCGCAAAGGTCGTAGAAGTGAATAGCCGGGTCAATGATCTCGACTACTCTGCAGCAGGTGAGCGCGGGCTAACCGTGATTGCAGTCGGGGGGTTCTCGCTGTCTCGAGGACTCACTCTTGAAGGACTAACTGTCTCCTACTTTCTGCGCAACTCGATGATGTATGACACTCTCATGCAGATGGGACGCTGGTTTGGTTACCGGGGCAACTATGAGGATCTTTGCCGGGTCTGGATGCCGCCCCAGGCAATTGGCTGGTATGCCCATATAGCCGAGGCGACCGAAGAACTTCATGAAGAGCTTCGTCGTATGCAGCGAGATCGTGCGACACCTCTACAATTTGGATTGGCGGTGCGTAGCCATCCTTCGTCTCTATTGGTAACCGCGCGAAACAAGCTCGGCTCAGGGGAGAAACATGTAAAAATCGGCCTTTCGAACGGGTATGTCGAGACGCACAAACTTAGAAACGTGCCAGATGTTCTGGAGAGTAACAGGAGCGCGGCTCATTCTTTTGCCTCAGCTTTGAGAGCAGACGGCTACGATTTTACAGATGATAAGCGCGAAAGCGGTGGCTTTCTCCTGCAGGGGGTCGATGTGGCGCGTATAGATGACTTTCTACTTCACTTTCAGAATGCACCAGAAAGTGTTGGAACCACCATCGAGCCGCTGCGCAGATATATCGATCTGCGTGCCCATGATGAGCTCAATAAATGGGACGTGTTCTTTGCGAGTGTTAGAGATAACGAGGCCAGCAACAATATCATCGGCTGGCCGATCGGACCAATTCGTAGGAGCGTAGGTGTCGAAAGACTCGAGGATAAAATATTATCGGTCAGCGGATCACGTGCAAGAGTTGCCTCGAGGGGAGTTGAAAAGATTGGAGTAGCGCCAGAAGATGCAGCACGAGCCGAAGCTGAATTTCTAGTCAAAGAAAGGCTCAACGGCAATAAAAATGTAAATTTTCCAGATCGTATTTATAGGGAAGTACGAAAGAAACCCCTATTAATTATTTACCTAATTGCGGTCAAGCTTCCTGAAAAGACCAAGCACAGAGAGAGGTATGATCACCTCCTACCGGTGGAACCGGTTGTTGCTTTCGGCATCAGCTTTCCATTCTCGTCACGCCCGGATGAAAAAGTCGAGTACGTCATGAACACTACCATGCTCCGCGAAGTGTTCGGCGAGGAAGACCAAGATGAAGATCCGGAGATGGTAGATGTCTAAAGTACAACTGTGGGATGGGCTGGGATTTAATGAGGCGCGCCGCGTCGACAAACGAGGTCACCACGATTTTTTCTGGGCAGTTGTTGAAAACAATTGCGTGGCGCTCGCACTCGTTCTGCCAGATGGGGCCAATAGGGTTCTGCCTCTTCCTCAGATAAAGAGCCTCGATATCAGATATCGTAAGCTGGGAGCGCGAGACGCGTTATTCCTAGCGCTTCGCGATCAGGAACAAATCGAACTTTTCGCCAGCTTATGCATGGACATCGTCTCGGCAGGTGAGCAAGGTGAAACTCCGTCGGACGCCCTCGATCGAACCGTACGCCGCACCCTTCGTTGGCACCATCTACTGCGAGGCGGATCTTCAGAACGCTTAAGTGTCGAGGAACAAAGAGGCTTACTCGGGGAGCTCCAGGTTCTCCAACTCCTGTGTACTGTGATCGGGGAAGAGGCGGCAATTGAGGCTTGGCGCGGCCCCGAAGATGGCGCTAAGGACTTCGAGCTTAATGGCATGTGCATGGAGGTGAAGGCACGCCGAGGTGCATCAAAACCACAGGTACAGATCTCATCTGCGGATCAACTCGCAGATGTAGCTGGCGCCGAAGTCTTTCTGCTAGTTCATGATGTTGATGCCGCAATCAAGCCGGAGGGCATGACACTTTCGGATCATGTGCAGGTCGTTGAGGATATCTTTAAGTTCGCTTCCCTGACTGCCTACGGGACTTGGGAGCGATTGCTGACAGCGACTGGATTCGACTGGTCGCACGACTTTAGTGATCGACGATGGATCATAGGTAAGCGCACTGCGTTCCGCGTCGAAGACGGATTTCCCCGCATCCCTCTACCCGTGCCCATGGGTGTGCTCAATGTGAAGTATGCGGTCGCACTCGATGCCTGTGCCGCGTTCACGGTCGAGGATAAGGATCTTCTGACCGAAATCGCGAAGACACAATCCGCCATTGATACGTAAGGGATGTGATGTATGTCGGAGCTTAAAGAATTTCACAGGGAACTTATTGCCGATCTCCAAGGTGAGGCAGATGTTGGTAGAACCTACACTAAGGAGGCCTTCTTCGAGAGAATGAGCGACATTCTTACCGAGGCGGGTGAACTGGATGGCGCTGACTATGCGTATTACGAGGGAACTGGCCAAAACGGAGTCGTAATGCAGGTGGATGGCTATGGAGGTGATCCACGAGATGCGCAGGGTGTTCTGAGCTTGGTACTCTGCGACTACGAAGTCACTGATGAGATCCGCCGTTTCCATGGTGAACAGCTCAAATCACGCTTCAATCGCATGGCTGTCTTTCTTCGACATGCCCTTAGAGAGGATTTTAGGGAAAAACTTGAAGAATCAAGCTTTGGCTTCATGCTGGCTGAGCTCATTGCAACGACATGGCATAGTGTCACAAAAATCAAACTAATCTTGGTTACGAACGCAGAAAAGCGGGTAAAAGTGGATGGTCTGCCGGCCGGATCAATTGATGAAAAACCAGTCACATACAGCGTTTGGGATTTGGCTCGGATTGAAAAATTCATTCGTTCTGGCCAAACCCGGGAAGATCTTCTCATCGACTTCGAGAAGGATTTTGGTGGTGCAATACCGGTTCTGAGTGCATCGCTGGGTGATGCATCGCTTGAAAGTTACATAGCAGTCATTCGTGGAAGCCAGCTAGGCGATATTTACGAAAAATGGGGACCACGTCTTCTCGAAGCGAATGTGCGCAGCTTCCTTCAGGCACGCGGAAAGGTGAACCAGGGGATCCGCGATACACTTGAAAGTCAGCCAGAAATGTTCTTTGCCTATAATAATGGCATAACGGCAACCGCGGATAATGTTGAGATTCGGCAGACGGAAAATGGCCCGGTTCTCGTCCGCGCAGACAATCTTCAGATCGTGAATGGAGGTCAGACAACGGCCTCGATTCATTCAACGCGCAAACAACGTACCAATCGTCCTAAGGCACGCCTCGACAAAGTTTATGTTCAGATGAAGCTGAACGTCGTACCACCGGATGCGGCAGAAGAAATCATTCCAAACATATCTCTATATGCAAACAGTCAAAACAAGGTGAATGATGCTGATCTTGCGTCAAATCATCCGTTTCAGATGCGCTTGCAGGAATTTTCCCGGCGGATACTGGCACCAAAAGGCGGCAGCTCATATCAGGAAACAAAGTGGTTTTATGAGAGAGCTCGCGGACAATATCCAGATGAACGTAGCCGGCGCACCGAAGCAGAGCGTAGAAAATTCGACCTCGAGTATCCTCGCTCGCAGTATTTCAACAAAACGGATTTTGCCAAGTTTGAGAATTCATGGATCGGATTGCCATACATTGTTAGCCAAGGCGCGCAGAAGAACTTCGTCGCTTTTCAAAAGGAAATTGCCAAAGAGTGGAAAAGGTCTGATACACGCTTTGACGATACATGGTTCAAGCGGATGATCGCGAAGGCGATCATGTTTCGCCGCCTAGAAAAGTCTGTCCCGCAACAGCCTTGGTATGAAGGTGGTTACAGAGCAAACATCGTCACCTATTCTATGGCCAAGATTGCTTACGACATCAATAAACAAGGAAAATTTGTTGATCTTGACAAAGTCTGGCGTCAGCAATCGATCCCCGAGCCCATTGAGCACGCGCTCCTCGTAGCAGCGGAAAGTGCTCATGATGTCATCACTCATCCTCCAGAAGGAATTAGGAACATTAGCGAATGGGCCAAGAAGCAGGCCTGCTGGGCTCAGGTGCAACAGCGGAAATTAGCATATCCACCAGAACTGAAAGAGTATCTTGCAACACCTAGCGAAGCCGCGTCAGTGATTCATGAGGAACGTAGGGAGCGGTCTGAAATTTCAGAGGTTAATAATTATATATTTGTGGTTGAGTGCGGAGGCTTATTCTGGAAGAAGGCTCTTGAGTGGGGGATGAGATCTAAGCTTCTGACGCCAATAGAAGCCGGTGTTCTGGAAAGATGTAGCAAGATACCGAACTCCCTTCCATCCGAGAGGCAGTGCTCCATTGCTATGAAGACTTTCGAAAAATTGAAAGAGAATGGTTTTACAAATCTCGCTCCGGACGAAGCTGAGTAATCAGCAGGGGTTGGGATGCCGGAGTGCCTCAACCAGCGACCTGGATTATCTTCAGCGTTGAGCTGTTTTGCCGAAGGACCCGAGGATAGAAAGGAGTAGTTTCCTTAAATTGCCTTCTTTATTAAAAATGTTTATTTATACAGTTATTTAGATGACGTAAGCTACAGTCAAATGTTGAGATACCCTGACAGCTATCGGTTGGCTTTCTTCGCCATTTTCTCCAATTATGGTGCCTTGCGACCCAATTTATGTGATTTAACGCGCTGGGTGTTAATATCGCGTGTTAATCAGTGCATGGATGCTCAGATAATGATGTGGCATCGCTGTAATTGTCGGAGCCAGAGTCATTGCTAAGTTGGTGAAATTTAATGTGTTTGTTTATACAGCAAAAAATCGAAAGGCTCCGACAGGGGCAGTCGCCGCGTGTTTTGGATCTGTTTGCCGGTTGCGGTGGCATTTCTTTGGGCTTCCAGGCCGCTGGGTTTGAGAATATTGGTGCCGTAGAACTTGATCCACCCGCCGCAAAATCACATGCTATGAATTTCCATACCGGTGCTTCGGATGAGCTGAAGCAGATTCATACTAAAGCGCGTGACATCACAGAAATTGAACCAGCAGACCTGTTGCAGGATTTTGGACTTCAGGGAGATGCTCGCAGTCATGTTGATGTGATTGTTGGTGGTCCACCTTGCCAGTCATTTGCACGTGTTGGCCGAGCTAAGCTTCGTGAAATAGCTAAGCATCCAGAAGCATTCCTGAATGACCCACGTGGAAATCTTTATCTTCGCTATCTGCATTATTTAAACGAGCTCAAGCCTTTGGCGATCTTGATGGAGAACGTTCCAGATGTACTCAATTACGGTGGCCATAATATTGCTGAAGAAGTTTGCGAGGCCCTTAGAGATTTAGGTTATAACGCGCGATACACGATGCTGAATGCTGTTTTCTATGGTGTTCCCGAAATGCGTGAACGCATGTTTCTTATTGCGTACCAGGACGAGCTAGAGTGCTCTGACTGGTTCCCTGAGCCGAGCCATTGGATAGACCTCCCCCCTGGATATCATGGTTCACGCCAAGTTGCGATGAAGACAGTTAAGAGAAACCTTCAAGACGATCAAAAACAGTTTTTCGTTGATCCACCTGAACCTGAGCAGAGCGACTTATCGTTGGCGGTAACTGCTGAGCAAGCCCTTTCCGATTTGCCTTTCATTAATGATGACTCTCCACTCAAGCTTGGGAAAGCCACCAGACGTTTTGATAGAGCTGATAATTACTCTTGTGCACCACGCAATAGATTTCAGCAACAGATGCGTTTTTGGGAAGGCTTGGGAACTCGAGAAACCATTGCGGATCACGTTATTCGCTACCTGCCGAGAGACTATAAAATCTTTGCCCGCATGCAGCCAGGAGATCAATACCCTGAGGCGTTTCAATTGGCCACTATCATGTTTGAGGAAGAGCTAGAACGAATCAAAGTTAAAGAAGGTGTAGAGCTAAAGGAAAATATGCCTCGCTATTATGAAGTCAAAAAAGCATTTGTGCCTCCTTATGATACGGGAAAATTTCCAAACAAGTGGCGCAAAATGGAAGCTGACAAGCCTGCCAGAACGCTTATGGCCCACCTTGGCAAAGATAGCTATTCACATATCCATTATGATAGTCGTCAAGCACGTACCATCTCGGTTCGAGAAGCTGCACGGCTGCAGTCGTTCCCTGATAGTTTCGTATTTCAAGGGCCAATGAATGCGGCATTTCGCCAAATTGGTAATGCTGTACCTCCTCTCATGGCTAAGGCTTTAGCAGAGCAAATCCGGTCGACTCTAACTCAAGCATTGAATATACGAAGGACCAACATTGGTCTTGCAGCAGCAACGGCAGTTATTTGAGCAGGAAATTAAGAGTGAACCTCTCTGCACCTAAGAAACTCACTATCATAAAATATTTGGTGATTCTAACAGCGCCATAATCAAACCGGGTATTAAGATCGGCGACATTCAAAGGTGGTGAAAGCGATTTTGGGCCTTACTACAGGATCCATTAGACTCTAAGGCACGAACCATCAATTAAAGTACATAGCGAAAAGCTCTTGGTCATGGCCATTATGCCAGTTTCAGTGACCGGCCCTGTCATGTGATAGGTGCCCGCCACTTCTCCAGTTTTAAGTTTGGAAGGAGTCATTTTTCCTCAAAAAAATAAAAAATGCCGGGGTGGTGGCCCCAGCATTTATGTCGTTAATGGTGAATGGGTGTTGTGGTTAAGTGGGCAGTTCACGCCGCCATCACTTGACTCATGCGCCGCTCCATCTCTTCATGAAATGCTTCGACTCGCTCGGCGATGGTGCGAATCATGATGTCATCACGATAAGCGCGCTTGATAAACAGCGGCATGCCCGGCCAGTAGCTCACAAAGTCGATCCACTCCCGTTCGCTGACCCACAGCCCGCCCTGGCACTGGGGCACGTGCTCATCGGGTATTTCACCGTTGAGCAGCACCTCAATCTGGAACTTGGGTAGCTTTGTTTTGATTTCCAGCAGGCCGTTAGCGCCTACTAAGCTATCGGGGGAATAACCCACGTTGTGGTTCAGGATAATGCCCACTTCGTGCGGCTTGGGTTCACCAGTGGTATCGCAGTAGAGCGCACGGGCAACGCCTTCCAGCGTATGCCCACGACGGGTATGCGCGTTGCCTTGAAACGGCTCGGCCAGTTCGCCGGTTATGCGCTCGCCTATTAACTGGTGCATGTAGGTAATGGCCCCGGTGCCCAACCCACCAGGGCCTTTGCCCTTAACCAGTAGTGACTTTAGCTCCGACATGGTGACGCGCCCTAAGCGCGCCGCCAGCCACTCAGGGGAGCCTTGGGGCATATTGAGCATCTGCATGAATGCCTCCTTTACTCAGATAGGGTTGGTACGCCGTTTACTTAACGGCTCGCTTGGAGAGGGATGCCCGGAGCTTGTCGAAGTCGGACTGTGGTACTTGCACAGCTGAGCCGTACTTGCCGCTGAACCACTCCTGGGTTGTGACGGGGCACTGGCTAATCAGTCGCTGGATCTGTCCCGCCTGAAAGGGCGTGACTAGCTTGATGCTCGCTTTGGTACTGGTCTTGCCATTGTCATCCTGGCCTCGCGTCGTGATGTTGAGTAGGGCGCAGAGCACGTAGCGCTTGCCATAGCTGGTGGAAGAGCCAAACGCCTGCACCGCGTTCTTGTTACCGCTTAAATCGGCGGGAAGCAGCATACTGGTTTCTTCACGGTGGCCATCCTTATGCATCAGTACACCGGTGATCTGAATACCGCGTTCCTGGGTTTGAATACGAAAGCTCACTGCAAAGCCATGCTTTTGCATAATGGGGCGCACGGTATCGACGATATCTTCCAGCGTGGCGTAGCAGCCGTTATTGGTTTGCCCACGCTCTTCAATGCTGGGGAGTTCGGTCTGCATGGCTGCCATGGCCGCGCTATAGGCCATCATGGCCTGGCGATCCATGACCCGCTCCTGCATTTGTAGCAAGCGCTCCATTTTGTCGATATCGACGTCCGGGTTGAGCGCCGCACGCTCAATCACCTGGATAATGGCCGTGCTCTCCGCATGATGGGTGGTGGGTGCTGCAGGAACGGCTTGTAAAGAGGATGCAGACGTCTCGTGATTTACCACATTAGTTTTGGTGGCCATGACTAGGCTCCTTCAATAGAGGGTTACAAATCGGCGGGAAGCTCGCTGGGAGGAACGGGACATAGGTGCAGCTCGGTGCGATACAGCTGTCCTTTTGCCATCACGTAGGTCTCGGCATAGGTTTGTTCCTGGGTAAGCAGTCGTTCCGTCAGTTGGGTTAATGCGATATCTAAATCGGGGCTAATAGAGGCCATGGTGTGCTCCATGTAAAAAGCAAAAAGCCCAGCCTTGTAGGGGCTAGGCTTATCGCACTATTCAATGAGGGGTAAGATAAAAACTAAGAAAAACAGCAGTAAAATAATGAGAAACAGCATGTCAGCTCACCAGGGCAAGGGCTGTTTGCAATGCCTCCTGCTTCAACTGAGCCCCTTGGCCGAACCACGCTGAATCCAGTCGGGTATCGTTGCTACGCGCCCGCTTGTCGTGATCCACGTACTCGGTGACCGCATTGAGCAAGCCCCAAGCGGTGTCTTTGGCCGTGTCGAGGTGGGAACCGCGGCCTTCGCCGTGGTAGAGCTTCTGTACCTTGTTAAGTGCCCGGTAGTTAGGTAGCTTGGAAGGGTCATCTATTGGCTTATCGATACCGCAGAGCACCGACTGGAAATACTGTTGTGCCTCGCGGTGGTCGATCTTGCGTTCAGCTAAGGCCTTCATGCGGTACATGAAGTCGTTCCACTGGGAAACAGAAATACCCAGCTGGCTTTTTACTGCACGGGGATCGAACTCTGATCGATGGGGCACTTTCACCGCCTGCGACGTACCATCGACGGCGATCTGCAGCGTGTTGTTACACACCACCCGCACAGTAGTCGGTGTCGCCATAGTCGCTAAGGTGCCATCGCAGGAGGTGGCCAACAGCAGGTAGTCGTTGATCTCATCCTGGCCTTTCAGCGATGTGCTTAAGCCACTGCGTGCCAAGGCCCAGAACTTACGCCCACCTTTCAGCACGCCAGCGGTTTCCAGTTCATACCCGGCGTATTCCGTCAGGTCGCGGTAAAACTCCAGTATCTCCTCGGGCTGCACCACCTTATAGCGCTGGGATACGACCGATAGCGGCGCCTTGGTATCCGAACGATAAAGTACCTTCTGCTCGGGGAACGAGTGAATGCTACCCAAGTGACTGGCTCCCTCGGCAATAAAACGCACCGGAGCTTCTTCAATATGCCAGTTCATTCCGGCCTGCTGCTGCCAGACTTCTAACGGTTGTTGAGGTGATAGCTGTTGCCCCAGGCCGTGCCAAGGGGTAGCGCCGACGTAGGCCATTTGTTCAACGAGATGAGCCATGGGTAAGTCTCCAAACATAAAAAAACGCTGACGAATCGCCAGCGCTATGGGTTGAGGTAGTAAAGGCAGAGCCAGTCGCAATCAGTGAACGGCGGCCAGCGGTGGATGGGACTGTCGAAACGAATGCCCACAGGCGAGACACAGCCAGGGAGTGCCGGGGCTAGGTGGCAGCCACTGCATAAAGAGTGACGTCGTAATCCGAACGCCTGACTGGCCACCGGTAACCGCACCTATCATGGCGGCCGGCAGTTTAGCGAGCGGAAAACGCGCCGTTGCGAGTGATAACGTTTGGGTAGCCGCAGTAGCGCGTAAGGCACCTATCGCGCCGCCCACAAGGCCCCCGCTGACAACGCCTATGCGTTGGGCGGTATCAAGATTGATCAGGCGTGTAGCGGCACAGCGTTTACATTTTGGGGGCATTAGCAACACTCCTAGGTGACACAAAGCGATTCATGGGGTGGATTCATAGGAGTGATATAGTTCTGAAAGTTTTTAGCGTTGACTCTTAAAGGGTTGCTTGGCTAGCCCTCTTTACTGATACTGTTTATGCATACAGTAAAAAGGAGAAGCCTTTCATGTCATTGAACGTTTCACTGCTGGGTCGGGCAGATGCCGTGGCCTCGTCACTACCATTACCGCTCTATTCAACCGCCGTGCGCGCCGGATTTCCTTCGCCCGCCGATGATCACTTGGATACCGAACTTGATCTGCACCGCTACGTCGTTAAACGACCTGCTTCAACCTATTTTGCGCGTGCGGAAGGGTATTCAATGGTTGGGGACAGCATTCACCCTGGGGATTTACTGGTGGTAGATCGCAGCCTGGAAGCGCTGCCTGGTCGGATTGTCGTTATCTGCGTGGATGGGGAAATGACCGTTAAGCGTCTGGAGCGCGTTGGCCAGCGTACTTACCTCAAAGCAAGCAATCCTAATTTCAAGCCGATTCCCCTAGATGGTCGCGAATCCCAAGTCTGGGGCGTAGTGACCGATGTGATTCACAATCTGCTGAGGTCGCTGCCGTGATTGCACTCGTTGACTGCAACAACTTTTATGTCAGTTGCGAGCGCGTCTTTGATCCAGCGCTGGAAGGGCGCCCAGTGGGGGTGCTATCGAATAATGATGGTTGTGTCGTTGCCCGCAGCAATGAACTCAAAGCCCTGGGGGTTGAGATGGGGACTGCCATGCACTTGTTACCGCCCGCGATACGCCGCCAAGCCGTGCTGCTGTCCAGTAACTATGCGTTGTATGGCGATATGTCCCAGCGGGTGACCGAGGTGCTAGGCGAGTTTTCACCGCATGTGGAGGTGTATTCCATTGATGAAAGTTTTGTCGGGTTTCAGGGCTTCGACCCCGATACGCTGGAGGCACGGGGCCAAGCCATGCGCGATACCGTTCGGCAGTGGACGGGCATACCCGTATGCGTGGGGTTTGCACCTACCCGCGTATTGGCCAAAGTGGCGAACCAAGCGGCTAAAAAACATCCCGCCTACAATCAGAACGGGGTGTGTAAGCTGACCGCTGATAGTGAAGCGACCAAAGCATTGTTAAAGCAGTTGCCGGTGACAGAGCTGTGGGGGGTGGCACGCCGCACCGGTGAACGTTTAAGAGTGATGGGTATTGAGACCGCATGGGAACTACGCGAGGCAGACCCTAAGCGTATTAGGGGGCGATTTAGTGTGGTGCAGGAACGCATCGTATGGGAGCTACGCGGGCAGTCCGCCATACAGCTCGATGACATGAGCCTACCCAAGCAACAGATTATGGTGTCGCGTTCATTCGGCAGGCTAACCGGCAACCCCCATGACTTACGCGAAGCCTTAAGACAGCATGCCGCCAGGGCAGCTGAAAAGCTACGTAAACAGAACAGCGTCACCAGCGCCGTGATGGTGTTTGTGCGTACCAACCCATTCCGTACCGATTTACCGCAATACCAACAGCGTGTGGTTGTCTCACTAGAGAGGCCCACCGATGATAGCCGCGACATCATCGCAGCGGCGATCCAAGGTCTACGGCGTCTCTGGCGCAAAGGATATGCTTACCACAAAGCAGGCCTCATGCTGCTCGACCTTTCCCCCAAGGCCAACCGGCAGCTAACTCTCACCGAAACCCCGCAAACTGATGAAGAGGCCAAGCGCAGCGAACGCCTGATGGCGACAGTAGACAAGCTAAATCGCGAGTTGGGTAAGGGGACGGTACAGCTGGGCCTACCCCGTAAAGGCAATGCATGGGCGCTGCGCAGTGAGCGACGGACACCGCGATACACTACAAATTGGAAAGAACTATTAGTAGTTAAGACAGACCAGCTATTTATTAAATAGGGTAACACTAAAAATTTTCTTAACCGGGTTGAATTTTAAAAAAATTTACAGCATATTAAGGTAATTAATTAATAAGCTAATAATATTTATTTTAATTTATTCAGCCTTAATATTAACTAAAAACTATCTAGGAGGGCATAGCAATGAAGCGACCAAAGGAGCCCTTCCTTTTCTTAAGAATTATGATGGCTGTAAGCAGTTTGTCACCACTTTTTATATTGATAGCTGCAAAAGGATCTGAATTAATAAAGGATATAATTCTTTTTCCTGCTTGCTTAACTCTAACCACACTTCCAACTTTTTTCTTAGTTTTAAGATTTTATATATCATCCAAAAATGAAGACAGAGTTGTTCTAGAAGTAAATCATGTTGAAAACAGTAGGGATCATTTATTAATATATCTGTTTGCTGTATTAGTCCCTCTTTTTCAAGCTGACCTAAATTCTGTAAGAAGTATTTTTCTTCTTATTTCAGTTTTTTCTTTTGTTTTATTTCTATTCGTACATCTTAGACTTTACTATGCCAACGTTTTTTTTGCTGCGCTAGGCTATAAAGTATACACACTAACATTAAGTAACGGGAGACGTGTAGCTCTTTTAAGCAAAAGAGAAAAGATAGAGACTAGCAGGGTAACCGCTACAAGAATTACAGACTTCTTATACACAAGCGTGGGGGAATAAAATGATATTCGATATTAAAAACATAACTTCTATTGAATTTTCGATAAAAACTGAACATAGGAATGACGACGGGAAAATTGTTGAAGAATTTTATAGAATATCAACAGATAGGCAAGTAAAAATAATGTTAAAAGAGTGCCTAGAAACCACTCTTAAAGCTTTTCCTTCTCCAATAGAAGGTATAGATGAATTTGAAATATCAGAAAAGTATTCTGAAAAAGATCGCTTTAAGACACATCTAATTAGCCATCTGAGAGCTAAAGAAATATTCGAAGAAGATCCTAGTGGCAATATATTTATGTCACACATACCTAAAGAATCTATTCAATACTACCGTGTAGATTACACTGACTCTAATGGACATAGGATTTCAGGTATTAGAAGAGCATCGTATTTTAAATCGTTATTAAAGAATAGAAATAGATTAGTACGATTTTATGATGATTCTCTATGTGCAGTAAAAGATGAATTTTTTAAACTTGATAATGACTTTGATTTTATATCGCATGGTGAGATAGTTTATGTTTTAAGACCCAGAGTTTTTGAGTCTATGGTTTTGCCTGATGACGAAGTAACTAATTCAGCTTTAGCAAAACTATATTTATTAGAGGATAGCTTGGGTTATGTAAATTTTGAATCAATTAAAAATGCTGTTAATAGCTATAAACGTGCAGCTCGTCTGGTTTTTGCAGTATCACAAAGGACAGACATAGACAGTATTGATAAAGAGAAAGTCGTTTATTATGCAGGTAGCTCAAATGTAGGAATAGATGTAGATGAATCTGGGGTTATCACTCCTAAAGATGGTCAAGAAATTGATTTTTTAGAAATGCTGGACAGACGTATCTATAATGTAGAGTTTATAGAAGGAGAAACAGAATCTTACAGAGCATACAGCCGAAAAAGAAGATAAGGCAGTCCTAGCTTAGCTTCTTTTTACTGAAATATTAAAAAAGGTGCTCTGGCTATGCCAGAGCATTTTTATATTTAACAAGTCATAATCAAAAAAAATGGAATTAACTATAGTTTTCAATAATGGGTGCTATCAGATCTGCCACCTTTATAAGGGCCTGCTTCCGCTCTTCGTAATAGTCATAACGGTCATAAATACCTTCTACTCCCTTGAGCTTGTGATTTAAGCAGCGCTCAGCAACATGGCCCGGTACACTTGAAGCAGCCAACAAGCTGCGACAGGTACGACGTAAGTCATGAACGGTAAACTCGGTGAGGTCGCCCATTTTGTTCTCAGGCTGCTTCTGCTTGCCTGGTTCCTTACCAAATAGCTTGGCGATAGCTCGGTTCAGTGTGTCCTTGCCCATATGGGGCTGCTTACTGCTACGGCGGCTAGGAAACACATAAGGCGAGCCACAAGCACGCACCTTCAGCTCCTCCAGCCAAACGATAGCTTGTGGAGGGAGGGGTATCGCAATTCCAACCCCTGACTTGCTGCGTTCGCCTGGTAAATCCCATTTTGCATCACTTAAGTCGAATTCTGACCACTTGGCCTCTGTAAGCTCTGTTTTGCGTACCCCTAAAACGACTAGCAAAGCGCATGCGAGATAGTTATCACGGGTAAAGCTAGTACGATTTTCTCTGAAAACAACAAAGACATTACTGAGTTCATCCGTACTTAGTGCCCTATCACGGCTTTTCTCGACCCCACCCGCATCGTTGACGTTAAAAGCTGAAGCAGGGTTATATGTAATCAGACCTAGCTTGATGCCGTGGTTAAATAGCTGCTTCAAATACATCAAGGCATCATTTGCAATGGTGGGCCGACCGCTGCTGGTCACGCTTCTGACGATGGCACGTACATCCATTGGCGTAACGCTATCCAGTGTTAGAGAACCGATGGTGGGAGCAATATCTCTTTCAAATACGCGTTTCGGGATGTTGGGATGCTTGAGGCGCTTTTCTAAATCTTGGTACCAATCATCGAACAGGTTCTGCACCGTGTTGATCGTTTTTTGCTCATCACGCCTGCGCTCTGCAAGGGGATCGGTACCGCTTCGGATAGTTTTCTGGGTCTCGACTACTTGTTCACGGGCTTCAGCCAAAGAGAGTTGGGAGTACTTACCAAGCGTCATACCACGGCGTTTACGCGCGAAGGTGTAACGGTACATCCAATAGGCAGCCCCTGCTCTAGGAATCATCAAATACAGGCCGTTTCCGTCACCATAGCGCCCCGGCTTACCTTCCCTGATCAGCGACTGGACTTTCTTAGCAGTAAAACTCACCATTCTCCTTCCCCGGCAGCGCTTCAAAAAATTTTCAACGTATAAGGAGGAGAATAGAGCAATAGCGTTTTGAGTGGGTAGTACTTTTACAAAATACCGTTCATTTTGATGGGCAGTATGCATTTTACTACCCAATAAACTACCCACTTACAGGTGGCTTAAGCCGGATCCAAGGAGACCAGCATAGACAAATAATAATTAAAAAACATTTTAAAACAATATTTTATATAACACCACGGCCCACTATAGACACTACTCAATATTCTGAATCTGCTCCCGCATCTGCTCAATCAGCACCTTCAACTCCACCGCACAGCGTGTCGTCTCAGCCACCACGGATTTTGACGAGAGCGTGTTGGCTTCGCGGTTGAGTTCCTGCATTAGGAAATCCAGGCGGCGGCCTTTGGGGCCTTTCTGGGCGAGCTGGTGGCTCACTTCTTCTATATGCGCGGTCAGGCGGTCTAGCTCTTCATCCACATCAGCTTTTTGCGCCACCAGTACCAGTTCGGCTTCCAGGCGCTGCGGGTCGAGTTCAGTTTTGGCAACTTCCAGGCGTTCCAGCAGTTGGGCGCGTTGGCGTTCCAGAATCTGCGGTAGCAGGCTGCGCACGGTGGCGACCTGTTCGCTTACGGCGGTCAGGCGGGTGGTGATCATCTCGGCGAGCTTTTCCCCTTCACGGGCACGGGCGTCAATCAGCTCATCCAGCGCTTGGTCAAACAACGCTTTGGTAGCGGCTTTGATGGCATCCTGATCGAGATGTTGGGTTTCCATCACGCCGGGCTGGTTGAGTAGCGCAAGTGTGGTGGGCGGCACGGCGCTGGGCACTTGCTGCTGTATGGCGGTTAGCGCATCAGCAATGGCGGCTAAGCGGACGCTGTTAACGGCGGGGGCTTGGGCGGTTTCGGCGCTCTCAAAGCGAACACTGCATTCGACTTTGCCACGGGCTAAACGGGTGCGCAGCGCTTCACGCAGCACTGGCTCTAAATCACGCAGGCTTTCATGCAGGCGGAAGTGAGGCTCTAAATAGCGCTGATTCACCGAGCGAATTTCCACCTGCAGCGTGCCAAACGGGGCAGCCTGCTCGGTGCGGGCAAAGGCGGTCATGCTGTGTACGCGGCTGGAAGTGACCATGTTTCATCCTGATAGTGAATAACGGTGTATAAAGCATTGCCAACAGTCGTGTCTAAATGGCTAGCCTATTCATTCGATTCAGTAAATGCTGTGCGAAAGAGCGTATCAAACACCCATTATTTCTGGCTGAACCTCTATGAGCAGACGGGAATCCCGCGGTGGCGTATCAATCAGCTCGAAGACGCGGTCGATCATCTCGATCACATTTTGCCGAACCATCATCAAACGCGGATGAAAGGCAGCGGCCAGGGGATCCCAGTCAAAACAACCAAAAATAATGTCATCTAGATAATAGCCATTTAGCTGTAACCCACGAACGATGCCCTCAAGAGAAATCGTGGAGTTGACGAACATAGCGCTGGGCAGAGTAGACCGATTACGCATGTATGTTGCCAACGCAGCCTGAGCCTTATCGGCAGCATAATCGCAGGGGAGGATATTCTCTTCCGCCGTCGCCAGTCCCACTTCCTCTCTCGCTTGCTTGAAGCCGGCAATACGCTCGCGGGTATTGTGATCCTCATCACGGCCGCCAATAAATAGCACAGGGTCATCACTGCGCTTCTCTTCAGCAAGGCGGTTGAGGATGGCATGGGTAAGCTGTCGCGCGCCATCACGGTTATTGGAAATCACCGACGGGGCCTTACTGCCAGGAAGGTCGAGATTAATGCTTTGCACGCCGCTCTCTGCACACATCTGCGCAATCGTATCTGGATCCGTTGCGCCGGTGCATACCAGGCACTCGACACGGTAAGCCAGCATCATACGGGCTGCTTCGCACTCTTGCTTGGGATCTCGATTCGTACACGAAACAATCGCAAACAGCCCCCGTCGACGTGCTTCTGATTCGAAGTGTTGGGCTATCGAACTGAAATAGCGGTTGTCGTACAACGGCAGGATCATGCCGATGATACCTGAGCGTTCGCGCCGCAAGGCACGGGCCTGCATGTTGGCCGAGTAGCCTTCCGACTGGGCGAGCGAAAGAATTTTGCTGGCAAGTTTCTTGCTGATGCGACGGCGCTGCCAAGTGCCGTTGAGCACGGCACTGACGGTACTGGGCGATGTTTCTGCCAACCTCGCCAGGTCGTAAATAGTCAGCCGCTTGGATGAAGAGTCGCTAACCACGTGGCAGCTCCTTGCGATTAGATAAAAGTAGCATTGACGTGATGATGCAATAGATCAATCCTACGCTATGCACAACCGATTGTGCATTCTCGACTAAATGACAATAACGATAGCGATGACGCATCGCTTAGGCACCACTCAACGTATCCAGCACTGTGTAAAGCTCCTATGCATTGTGAGGCTCGGAAGCGTCTGCGCCATTTTATTTGACCATGACGCAACGTACAGCAGCACTATTAAAGCGCTTCAATGCACTCTATTCCACTGACTGGGTCAGCCAACAGCAAGCAGGAAATCACAATGAAATACAAAGCACTTCTTACCGCAGCTACGCTAACAGGCATTATCGGCAGCACCGGCGCAATGGCTCAGGAGTCTCCTACGATTGCCGTGGTCGCCAAGGTGGGTGGCATCCCCTGGTTCAATGCCATGGAAATGGGCATCGAACAAATGGGTGAAGAGCTTGGAGTAGAAGCCTATATGGTAGGCCCCACCAGCGCTGACCCTGCCCTGCAGGTACGTGCGATAGAGGATCTGATCAGCCGTGGCGTTGATGTCATTGGTGTTGTCCCGAATGATCGCGAGGTTCTTGAGCCGGTATTGGAACGAGCACGTGATCAGGGAATTATCGTACTGACCCATGAAAGCCCCGAATCGGTCAACATCGACTACGACTTTGAAATGATTTCAGCGCAGCAGTTAGGTGAAGAGCACGCCAAGCTATTGGCTGACACCACCGGCTGCGAAGGCTCTTATGCCGTTTACGTTGGCGGCCTCAGCGTGCCCGCTCATAACGCCTGGGCAGATGCTGCCGTGAGCTGGCTCGATGATAACTGCTCGGGCTTGACCCAGGCCGCTGATCGTTTTGGCGTGGCCGAAAGCGTCGATGACAGCCGCAACACCACCCTGGACTTGCTGCGTGCCCACGAAGATTTGGCCGGCATCATGTCATTTGGTAGCCAGGGAACCATCGGCGCTGCTCGGGCCGTGAAAGAGCGGGGGCTGGAAGGGGATGTGGCCGTTATGGGCCTGTTCTCTCCTGGCCAGGGGCGCCGTCTGGTGCACGAAGGTGTGATTACCGGTGGTTTCCAGTGGAGCCCTCTGGACGCGGGCAAAGCGTTCGTTGCCCTGGGTGAGATGCTCTATAACGGCGAAGAGATTACCGATGGCGCCGAATTGCCGGTACTGGGTGAAATTACCCTGGATGGCAAAACGATCTTTGCCTCACAGCCACTCAAGCTGAGCAAAGATACCGTGGATGAGCTGGCAGAGCTCGGCCTGTAAGACTGCGCTTATTGATCGTGTAAAGGCTGCCGCGCTCCTGATGAGCGCGGCAGTGATGTTGAGAGAGGAGCCTCCAATGGGCGATATCGCGATTCGAGCGCGTCACGTTAGCAAGATTTTCGGTCAAAGCCGGGTGCTCGATGATGTCGAATTCGAACTTCGCCGGGGTGAGGTGCTTTGCCTTGCAGGTGAAAACGGTTGTGGCAAAAGCACGCTCATTAAAATTATTAACGGCGTATACACGCCTGAAGAGGGGGTAGAGCTTTCGTTTGGCGATGAAACGCTCTCTGCCATTAGCCCGATAGAGGCGCGCAACCGGGGCATCCATGTGATCTGGCAAGATCTCGCGCTGTTCCCGCACCTGACCGTTGCGGAAAATATCGTCTTCGATGACTACGTTGCCAAGCCTTGGCGGCCTATTTCCTACAAAGATGCGCTGACGCAATCCCGCGAGATCATTCAGCAGTTTGGCCTCGACCTGGATCCGATGGCCCGTGTTGAAGACCTTTCGATTGCCCATCGTCAACTCGTTGCGATTTGCCGCGTGCTGCGTGCAGGGGCCAGTATCATTTTTATGGATGAGCCCACCGCCTCGCTTACCTATAAAGAGGTGCAGACACTGCTGGGCATTACCCGCTCACTGGCGGCGAAAGGCATTTCCATTGTCTTGGTCAGCCACCGGCTGGTGGAAGTGTTGGAGGTGTGTCAACGGGTCACCGTGCTCCGCAACGGGAAGTTGGTCGGCACCTACCCCACCGAGGGGATGACCCAGGCACGACTTTCAACCCTGATGACCGGGCTTGAACTTGAGTTTACCCCTCGTGCTGAAACACACCAAGGAGCCCCGGTACTGGAGCTTAAAAACTTAAGCCGTGAAGGGGAATTTGAAAATGTCTCTTTCACCCTGCATCGCGGTGAAATTCTTGGCCTGACGGGTTTGCTGGGCGCAGGGCGTACCGAAATAGCCCACACGATTTTTGGGATGACCCAGCCCACTTCAGGGCAGCTGCTAAAAGAGGGTCAACCGCTGACGCTTCGCTCCAACCGCGATGCCGTGCGCCATCGCATTGCCTACCTCTCTGAAGACCGACTCAATCTTGGCCTGGTGCAAAACCAATCCATCAATATGAATACCGCAGTGACAGTACTACCAAAACTGGAAAAACCGCGCTTCTTTCTCTCCCCTCAGCGCATCAAGGTACTGACCGCCCACTGGATTGAGCAGCTTAAAACCAAGGTGAGTGATGCCGAGCTTGCGGTATCCTCATTATCCGGTGGTAACCAGCAACGCATTGCACTCGCCAAATGGCTAGCCACTGAACCCGACGTTCTCATTCTTGACTGCCCGACGATTGGCGTCGATGTAGGCGCCAAAGCCGGTATTTTCGACATCATCAGAAATCTTGCCGACCAGGGCATGGCCATCATTCTGATTTCGGATGAAGCAGGAGAAATCTGGATGAACGCAGACCGTGCGCTCGTATTGCGCGAGGGGCGCATCTACTCCGAGGTCATACCTGCGGAGACCACGGAAGAAGCGCTGGAGGCGATCATCAATGCATAAACGACTGCTAAACAGAAGGATCGGCACTGAAGGTACTCTATTGAGTATCCTCATGCTGCTGTGCGTAATGTTGGCACTAGCGACCGACAGCTTTCTTACCTTTCAGAACCTGTTCGACCTGCTTAACAATCAGTCGGTCAATATCATCTTTGCAGTGGGCCTGGTCGTCGTTCTGATTGCGGGTGGGATAGATATTTCCTTCGCAGTGGCGGCATCCGTGGTGCAGTACGTGGTGCTGTCACTGCTGATGAATTACCTGGGCGGGGGCAATTGGTTACTTGGCATCCTGCTTTCGATGCTGGTTGGCATGTTACTGGGACTCTTCAATGCGCTGCTGATCCACCGCTTCCGAATTGTTTCGATCATCGTCACCATCGGCACATTTAACCTGTTTTTCGGCCTCTTGATGTACTTCACCAGCGGGGTATCCATCTACGATATTCCCGATTGGCTCTACTATTCAGTGCCGCTGCTTGACCTACCCGCCGAACGTGGATCAGCCACGCTCTACTTACCTGCAGCTGTCATGGTGGTGATGGTAATACTCACCTGGTTCATTCTGGCCCGTACCGGTTTTGGACGCGCGATCTACGGTTTCGGATCAAGTCCCGAGTCAGCTCGCCGCTCTGGCGTGAGCGTCTGGAAGATCCATGCCTTTGCCTACGGCTGGCTGGGGCTATGCGCGGGGGTGGCGGGTCTGATGCAGGCTCATATCGTACAAGAGGTCGTGCCTAACGCCTTGATAGGCCAGGAGTTGCCCATTCTGGCAGCTGTCGTCCTCGGCGGCGCAACCTTGGGTGGCGGGCGTGGCTCAGTGCTCGGCGCCGTACTGGGTGTACTGCTTCTCGCCGTTGTCCAAAACGGCCTGAACCTGCTGGGCGTCACTCCTTACGCCTTCCGCATGATTGTCGGGCTGATTATCTTGATTGCGATCACCACCAGCAACCTCGGCAACCTGTTGCCCCGCACCACCAAGGCGAGGAACGTATGAATAAGCGCCTGAATAAACAGCCCTCCACGGCCAGGCTCCGCCTGGGGGGCGATAGCATTGAAGTGGCCGCCATGACGGCTCTGCTCATCGGCAGTATTGGACTCTTCTCGCTATTGGCACCGGGCTTTCTGACCGCCACTAATTTTGGCTCGATGTCGATGCAGCTGCCGGAGCTGGGGTTACTCTCACTGGCGATGCTGCTACCCATTATTTCCGGCGGCCTGAACCTCTCGGTTACCTTTACCGCCAATATCGCAGGGCTGATGACCGCCTGGCTGGTACAGGGGTTACTGGCGGGCATGGGCATACTAAGCGTTCCCATGGCGATTATCGCCGGGCTTGCCGTCGGCGCTGCCGCAGGCTTTTTGATTGGCGTTATCGTTGCCTATGTGGGCGCCCACCCCATTTTGGTTTCCCTTGGGGCAATGATCTTTCTGCAGGGTGTGGGTGAGTTTTTAACCCGCGGTGGCGGTATTTCAGGCATGCCGGAGGTATTTCAAACCATCGGCAGCGGCAGTTTTCTGGGCATACCAATCCCCATGCTGATCTTTCTCGCCGCTGCCGCAGGGTTGATCTACATCATGCATTTCACCCGCACTGGCTTTTCGATTTATATGCTGGGCTCCAACTCTCGGGCGACGGAGTACTCGGGCATTAACGTCAAGCGCGTGCTGATCACCGTCTACACGATTTCCGGCATTTTGGCAGGGTTAGCGGGCATGGTGATGCTCGCCCGCTTTAACTCTGTACGTGTAGGCCACGGCGAGAGCTACCTACTGATTACGGTTTTGGCCTGTTTTCTGGCCGGGGCAAACCCCTTTGGTGGCTTTGGCCGCGTACTGCCACTGGTGCTGGGCTTGATGAGCCTGCAGGTAATCGCTTCCGGCATGAACCTGATGGGCGCCAGCCAGCATCTAGCCACCGCGGTATGGGGGGCTTTTCTAATTATTGTAATGGCACTACGTATGCCATTTATTAAACAGTCGTGAGTAAGGTTTTCCATGAGTCATCAAGAACATGTTCTAGGCATCGATATCGGTACGGGCAGCGCCCGGGCAGGCATTTTCACGCCGGATGGCGTGATGCTTGCCGAAGCGAAAACACCGATTGCAATGCATCGCCCTGCCGAGCATCACGTGGAGCAAAGCTCAACGGATATCTGGCACGCGGTATGCAGCGCGACCCAGCGCGCCCGCGAGGCTGCCGGTGTAGCGTCCGATTCCATCACCAGTATGTCGGTGAGCGCCACCTGCTCGTTGGTGCTCCTTGATAAACAGGATAAGCCTCTAGCGCTCTCACCGGGCGATGAGGCGTGGAATATCATTGTGTGGATGGATCACCGGGCAACCGCAGAAGCCGCTGAGTGCACGGCTACCCAGGCAGCGCCGCTGTGCAATCTGGGTGGTGTCATGTCTCCTGAGATGCAGATGCCTAAGCTCATGTGGTTGAAGCGGCACCGGCCCGAGCTCTATGCAAAGATCGGCTACGCTGGTGATCTAGGCGATTGGTTGGGCTTTAAATGCACCGGCTCTCTTGAACGCTCGGTCTGCATGCTCTCCTGCAAGTGGACGTTTGACCCACGCCCTGGTCATGGCTGGGATCACGACTTTCTAAAGCAGATCGATATGCAGGATGTACTCGAGTGCGCCCGCCTACCCGAACAAGCCCTTCCGGTGGGCGTAGCACTTGGGCAGTTGACCGAAGAAGCCGCCGATGACTTGGGACTGACGACTCGATGTACCTTCGCAGTGGGCATGATTGATGCCTATGCCGGTGCGCTGGGCACACTAGGCAGAAGCCTCGCTGATGCTCCCGAGCACCGCCTTGCCGTGATTGGCGGCACCTCCACCTGCCATATCGGCGCCCAGCCCGAACGGCGCGAGGTACCCGGTGTTTGGGGCCCTTATCCGGGGGCGCTATGCGATGGTTTTGTTGCCAACGAAGGGGGGCAAAGCATTACCGGTGCCCTTCTAGATCACCTGGCGGCACTATTTTCAGCCAGCAGTGAATTCGGCGACGATCTTCACGGCGCGTTATCAGACCTTCTACTCGAGCGCTTGGCATCCGGCGACCCAGCTCCTGACACCCATGTTTGTCCTGACTTCATTGGCAACCGCTCGCCATTGGCGGATCCGGAAATTCGCGGCACCATCACGGGATTGACCCTTGATACGCCT
This sequence comes from Halomonas sp. ATBC28, assembly GCF_005937175.1. NCBI lineage: Bacteria > Pseudomonadati > Pseudomonadota > Gammaproteobacteria > Oceanospirillales > Halomonadaceae > Halomonas > Halomonas sp. ATBC28. Next base: position 60,828 of record NZ_VCQL01000014.1, read on the forward strand.
CGCGAGAGCTTCATCAAGGTCTATTGGGCGGCAGCCACCTCGCTGATTTACGGCACCCGTGCCATCATAGAGCGTATGAACGCCCATGGTTATGCCATCGATACCCTGCACCTCAGCGGAGGGCATGGACGTTCAGCACTGCTGCGCAAGCTCTATGCCGACGGTACCGGTTGCCGGGTTGTGCTGGCGGATGCGCCGGAACCCGTACTACTTGGAGTAGCCGTGGCGGCGCTCGCTGCTCAGGCCAATGGTGAGGTGCTCAGCGTTGCCAATGGCCTCACCCCAGGCGAACAAACATTAGAGCCCGACCAGGCAATGCAAGCGCTGCACACTGCGCGTTATACCGCTTTCAAGAAACTTTACGAAGGGCGTCTCAATTGACGCAACCAACCTACTTCATTGGATCATTACATGAGTAGCGCGTAGGTGTCCGAAATCCGTGAACAAAACATAAACATCGTTCCCACCCGGAGCGATGATTATTAGCGGTGCAAGGTACAGATTCAAACGGTGCCGCGTGCTAATTCATTACTGAGGTCAACCAATTTCAAATAGTCGTGGTATCGATCCTCTACTGTTGGTGATCCAAGCGATACTGAGACGCAGATCCCTCCGCTATTAGTTGCCGAAACAGATGCCAGGTTGAATATAGATGGCCACAGCGTGCCCGTTTTCCCACCAAGATATTGCGGAAGCGAGAATTCCGGTACAGCCCGGTGCGTTGAGGAGTGAAAAGCAGACTTTAAAACCAGCCTGCGCGGCACCGATCCCGTTATCCCAATAGCAAAAGCCTTGATCCCCCAAACCCTCGTAATCGGGCCATATATCAGACATTTCTTCACCAGCAATGATAAATCTCGGGCGGTAGATCGTTGTCCGCGTACCGCCAACCCGTGTGGGTTCAGGAATTGCGTTTTCGTCATCCCAAGATTTCGAGCGGTCGTGTTCATTTCCGCAACGAAGCGCTGCACGGCGTCGTGACTTGTGCCTGTCTTCGATCCCAGCATCATTTGACCAAATGTCCGCGCAATCAGATTGGCTGCTACATTTGATGACGGCACCAAAAGGTTAGCAATGCTGTCGCCGAGTGAAAGGCGGTCTCCTGCATGAAGGTTACGACCTGATCCTTCGACATCATCTTCAGAAACTATCTCTAGCTTGAAGCTTTTCGGCAACTGGAAATTACTTGCCATCTCGATGGCAACGACGGCCGTCATCAGTTTGACGATTGACGCAGGCGTCATTGCCTTGTCGGCATCCTTCTCATAGATGATGACATCAGAGCCAGTGGAGTTGCGAGGCAACTGCAAACAGATCGCACTTTTCGCGGCGAGATCGGGCGTAGGGCCTATTGATTTGCGTTCATCATACGGAGCGTGATTAGCCAATTCCGTTATTCCCTACTGTTGTCGTCAACGGTCACGAGGATTCAGATGACAAAGATGTCGTCTGCGCTCAGCGACGACGAATTTGTCAAAGTTGCAAACCAAAGCAGTCATCTCTCCGTTGCCATCCGGGTCGTAGGATAGGTGGTTAGCCCATGTCACGTTATCATTTGTGATTGCATCCGCGATTTCTTCAATTGTGGCGACGTAGTTTGGATCGAATGACATGATCTGTTGCCTCTGCTGCGAAATCGATAATGACCATACCAAAGCTGATTTTGCGCAAGGCTGGTTGCTTATGCAATGTTGGATAGGCGACGTTTCCCGCATTTTCTAGGGCGTAGTGGCTTGGCGATTTCCTTTCCCTTGGCTCCAAGCAAATACCACCAGAGGCCCATAAATCTTATAGCCACCGATTTCCTGCTCACCGAACACATCGCAGATATGGTGCTTTGTTGCCAATTTTGAGCCGCACAGCAGCTTCTATTCCTTGTTGCGTGAGACGGAAGTACCATCCGTCCATAAGTTCCTATTTCGCTAACGTATTTCGGACGCCTACGTACTACTCTTGAAACGCCCCTTTCAAGACGCTAGCTGGATGTTAAGCCCATCAGCGCACTCCCAGACGTGTACAATGGACGGCTTTTCCCAGTTACGCGTTTATCGAGAGGTAATATTTGTGAGCAGTGCTAAGCGTCCTGATGTTGTGCGCCCCAGTGGTCGCGAAGCCGACCAGCTCCGTGAGATTCGCCTGACCCGCGATTACACCCGTCATGCGGAAGGCTCCGTACTGGTGGAGTTTGGCGATACCAAAGTGCTGTGTAATGCCAGCGTAGAAGCCGGTGTGCCGCGCTGGCTGCGCGGCAAGAATCAGGGCTGGGTCACCGCTGAGTACGGCATGCTGCCCCGCGCCACTCACACCCGTAGTGGCCGTGAAGCGACCCGCGGCAAGCAAGGCGGTCGCACGCTGGAAATCCAGCGTTTGATTGGCCGTAGCCTGCGCGCCGCGGTGAATTTGAAGAAGCTGGGTGAGTTCACCATTACTGTGGATTGCGATGTGATTCAGGCCGATGGCGGTACCCGTACCGCGGCGATTACCGGGGGCTGCGTAGCACTGATCGATGCGATCCGTTATCTGCAACGCGAGAAGAAGATCAAGGGCGATCCCTTCAAGCAGTTGGTGAGCGCCATTTCCGTGGGTATTTATAAAGGCGTGCCGGTGTTGGATCTGGACTACCCGGAAGACAGCAAGGCCGATACCGACCTGAACGTGGTAATGACCGAAAGCGGCGAGCTGATCGAAGTACAGGGAACCGCCGAGGCCGGCGCCTTCACCCGTGCCGAGCTAAATGACATGCTCGACTTGGCCGAGAAGGCAGGCGATGCGTTACGTGATCATCAGCGTGAAGCGCTGGGTATTCGAGGGTAATGAAGGTGAGGTGTGAAGAGTAAGGCGTATAAAAACAACAGGCCAGCTAAATGCTGGCCTGTTGTTTGTCACCCCGGCTAATCAGCAAGGGTGACAGGCGACGCGGGAAAAGTTCGTTGCCTAGCGCCTAAAGCGCTAGGTCGTACTCAACGATTAGCGGTGCGAACTCTGAGAAGGTCGCATCGTAATCGATCCACGCGTCGACCACGTGGCGGCGGAAGTTGGGGCCGACTAACTGATAGTCGATCCGCCAGCCTTCCTGACGCTCACGAGGCACGTCTTGGTCAAGCTTCGGCCACCAGGTGTACTCACCTGCATCGCGGTTAATTTCGCGGAAGGTGTCGATAAACCCGGTGGGACCAAGCACCTGATCCATCCAGGCACGCTCTTCCGGGCGAAAGCCTGAGGTCAGTTGATTATCCGACCAGTTGGCCAAATCGACGGTTTTATGGGCAATATGCCAGGTACCGCAGAGGATGTATTCGCGGCGTTTGCGCGACATCTTCGTCAGGTACTCCTGATATTGCTCCATAAACGCCTGTTTGGCTTTTTGGTCACTTCCGTCAGGCATCAGGAAGGAGACGATACTGAAGCGTTCATAATCCGCCTGCAGAAAACGTCCTTCATGATCACACTGTGGAAACCCAAGGCCATACATAATCGCCTTGGGAATTTTGCGGCAATAGAGTGCCACACCGGAGAAACCGTCCTCTTCGGCATCCAGGAAATAGCCTTCATAGCCTTCCGGATACAGAATGTGGTCACCCAGTTCAAAACTTTTTGCCTTGATGTTCTGCACGCAGACCACGTCGACATCCTGCTGAGCCAGCCAGTCCAGGAAGCCACGATCGACGGCATCACGAATACCATTGACATTGATGCTGGCAATTTTCATAAATCGTCCCTTTTGCGTCGCTGCTGTATGATACCCGACGTTTAGACGTTTGGGTAAAGGCAGCTAGTAAAACTTGCCATTTACCCCACTTTTATTGTTGCTTTCGTACTGATTTAAACCTACCGCCTAGTGAGGAATGCCGTGGCCACCACTCTACAACCCTACCAGCGCGATTTCATTGCCTTTGCCATTGAGCAAGGCGTGCTTAAGTTTGGCGAGTTTACGCTTAAATCTGGCCGCGTTAGCCCCTACTTTTTCAACGCAGGGCTGTTTCAAACCGGTCGTGCGCTGGCCAAACTGGGGCGTTTTTACGCCCAGGCGATTGTCGATAGCGGCTTAAACGCCGACGTTCTGTTTGGCCCGGCGTACAAAGGTATCCCACTGGCGGCAGTCACCGCGGCGGCACTGGCCGATCATCACGACCGGGATATGCCCTACGCCTTCAACCGCAAAGAGGCTAAAACCCACGGAGAAGGCGGCAATATTGTGGGCGCACCGCTTGCTGGCGATATTTTGATCATTGATGACGTGATTACCGCGGGCACCGCGATTCGCGAAGTGATGACGCTGATTGAGCAGAGCGGTGCTCAGGCCGCCGGGGTAATTATCGCACTCGACCGTCAAGAGCGCGGCCAGGGCGAGCAGAGCGCGATTCAGGAAGTGCAGGCTCAGTATGCCATGCCGGTGGTCAGTATCGTCACCCTGGAGCAAGTGCTCACTTACTTGGAAGAGCATGCCGGTGGCGAAATGCTCGCCTACGCTGAAGCGATCAGGGCTTATCGTGGCCGCTATGGGATTACCAACTGATTAGACTTGCAGCGCGCCAGCGAACCCTTGCTGGCGCCACGCTTCGTAGCTCACAATAGCCACGGCGTTGGAAAGGTTTAGGCTACGGTTGTTCGGCTGCATGGGCAGGCGCAATTTATGCTCCGAAGTTAGCGCTTCATGCACCTGGGGTGAGAGCCCAGCGGTTTCAGAGCCAAACAGCAGTACATCGCCTGGGGCAAAGTCCGCATCGCTGTAGGTGCGGGTTCCCTTGGTAGTGATCGCCCAAATGCGCCGCCCCTGCATGGTTTGCTGAAAGGCGCTAAAATCGGCGTGGCGAGTGACGTTGTCGAGGTCGCGGTAATCCAGCCCGGCGCGACGCAGCTTTTTCTCTTCCAGGTCGAAGCCAAGCGGCTCAATCAGGTGTAACCGGCAGCCATTGTTGGCAACCAAGCGCATGATATTGCCCGTATTGGGCGCCATGCGCGGTTCAAAAAGCGCTACTTCAAACATCTCCACCTGCCTGTTTATTATGCATTCGCCAAGCGGACGATTGTACTTGAAACCGTACTTGAAATCGTAATTGAAACCGCCTGCAACTCTCGTAGAGGACGACCGACGCCATGACGCCCGCAACGCCCAAGAGCATTCTTAGCCGCATCAAAGGGCTAAACCCGCGCCAGCAGGAAGCCGTGCGCTACATTGATGGCCCTTGCCTGGTGTTGGCGGGTGCAGGTTCCGGTAAAACCAGCGTTATCACCACTAAAATTGCCTATTTGGTGCAAGAGTGTGGGATGAGCGCGCGCAGAATCGCCGCGGTGACCTTTACCAATAAAGCCGCCCGAGAGATGAAAGAGCGCGTGGGCCAGATGCTCCACGGCAAAGAGGGCCACGGGCTGACGGTCTCTACATTTCACACCCTGGGGCTGAATATTATCCGTGGCGAGCTTAAAACCCTGGGCTATAAACCGGGCTTTTCGCTATTTGACCCGGAAGACGCCAAAGCACTGCTGCGCGATTTGATGAATAAAGACGCTCAGGTGGACGCCGAGCAGATCAACGCCGTGCAGAGCAAAATTTCCACCTGGAAGAACGACTTGGTGCTACCCAGCGATGCGCTCTCGTTTGCGGCTGATGACGATGAGCACTTTGCCGCTCGGGTGTATGAAGCCTACGTACGCCATTTAAAAGCCTACAACGCGGTGGATTTCGATGATCTGATTCTGCTGCCGGTGGTACTGCTCAAGAACGATACGGAAGCACTAGAGCGCTGGCGGCGCAAAATCCACTATATGCTCGTCGATGAGTATCAAGACACCAACGTCTCCCAGTACCTGCTGGTGAAACTGCTGATGGCGGAGCGCTCCACCTTTACCGTGGTAGGCGACGATGACCAGTCGATCTACGCCTGGCGCGGTGCACGCCCTGAAAACCTGATTACCCTGGGTGAGGATTTCCCACGCCTGAAAGTCATCAAGCTGGAGCAAAACTACCGCTCTACCGCCACGATACTGCGCGCCGCCAACACACTGATCGCCAATAACCCCCACGTTTACGAGAAGACACTATGGTCTGATATGGGCGACGGCGCGCCTATTCGAGTAATCGTGAATCGTCATGAAGAGGCGGAGTCTGAGCGGGTCGCCAGCGAAATGCTCACCCGGCGTATCAAGGAAAAGGCCGAGTGGCGAGACTTTGCGGTGCTTTATCGGGGCAATTTCCAGGCCCGCTTGTTAGAGCTTAAGCTGCAGCACTACCAAATTCCTTACAAGCTCTCCGGTGGTACGTCGTTTTTCTCGCGCAACGAGATTAAAGACACCATGGCTTACCTGCGCCTGCTGATTAATCCCGCCGACGACAACGCTTTTTTGCGCATTGTGAACGTGCCACGCCGCGAAGTGGGCCCTGGAACGGTAGAGAAGCTCGCCAACTATGCTACAGAACGCTCAATTTCGCTGTTTGCCGCCTGCCATGAGCTTGGGTTGGAGCAAGTATTACCGACCCGAGCCGTGGAGCGGTTGTCGCGCTTTACCCACTTTATCGACGGCGTGCGCAAGCGCATGGATCAAGGCGATGCCATTGCCGCCATTCGCGACATGCTGCGGGATATGGATTACGAAGCCTGGCTGTATCAAAACGCCAGCGCGCCCACCGTCGCCGAACGTCGCATGGCCAACGTGTGGATTCTAATCGACCAGCTAGAAAAATCCCTCAACCGCGACCCAGAGGACGATACCGATTCCACCGAGACCGAAACCGACGGCGTAGAAGCGGCTATTTCACGCTTGGTACTGCGCGATATTCTGGAGCAGCAGGCGGAAGAGGATGACTCGGATAGAGTACAGCTACTCACCATGCACGCCTCAAAAGGCCTGGAGTTCCCCCACGTCTATTTAATGGGCTTGGAAGAGGATCTACTGCCTCACCGCAACGCCATCGAAGTAGGCACTGTGGAGGAGGAGCGGCGGCTGGCCTATGTGGGCATTACCCGGGCGCGGCGCACGCTAACGCTGACGCTTGCCCGCCAGCGCAAAGCCTACGGTGAACTGATGGACTGTACGCCCAGCCGCTTTTTAGACGAGCTTCCCGGGGAGGATTTGGAGTGGGAAGGTCGTGCCGATAAAGAGGATCCGGATAAGAAGCAGGCCCGCGGTAAAGACGCCATTGCCGGGCTGCGTTCGCTGCTGGGGTGATAAAGCGGGAGTTATAAAATTAGGCTTTTAAAAAAAGAATATCCACAGGGCGGCGACTAAAACACCCTGTGGATAAATTTACCAAGCTAAATCATTGCTGCTTACTTTACTGGGCTTCAGCCATTAAATAATCGACAACAGCCATCACTTCTTCATCGGAAAGATTGGGATTACCGCCTTTGGCTGGCATAGCACCGATACCGTTAATGGCGCTGGCGTAGAGCTCATCAGCCCCCTTCTCTAAACGCGCCGCCCAAGCTTCTGAATCGCCAATTGTCGGTGCGCCAGCAACGCCGTTATCGTGACATGCCACACAGCCAGAACTTGCGTAGAGAGCTTCACCGTCTAAGTCGCTGCCACCGCTGGCTTCTTCAACTGCTGCCGCGTCTTCTTCACTCGCTGCATCGTCGTTAGAAGCCATTTCTTCAGTTGCCGCTTCACCTTCAGCAGCGGCGGTCTCTTCGGTAGCGGCCTCATCGGCGGCACCTTCGTCGCTAGAAGCTTCGGCCTCTGCAGCAGCTTCATCACCGCCACTCAACTCGGGCACTTCCATAACCGGCTCAACCATATAGGCGACCGCCGCTTCCACTTCTTCATCGGAAAGGTTGGGGTTACCGCCTTTCGCCGGCATGGCGCCAATACCGTTAATAGCGTGATCTAGCAGCGTGGCGAAGCCTTGTTCAGCACGTTCAGCCCAGGCCTCTTCATCACCACGAATAGGTGCGCCCGCAGCGCCCGATTCATGACAGGCGCTACATACATTACCGTAGATGCCCTCACCGTCGATATCACCGCCACTGCTACTATCGCTAGGAGGTGCCGCTGCGGTGCCACAGTCTTGGCCTTGTAAACAGAGTTGACCCACCGGCGCCAAACGCTCGGCAATCGCATCACGTGCGGCGTCATCTTGGGCATAAACACTGGATGTGCCCGCCATGAAGCCGAGGGCCGCCAGCCCGCTCATGATCAGCTTAGCTTTCACTCTCACCACCTCTTGAGTATTGTCATCAAACTTTTATCCTCAACCCCTGTGCGTGGCAGCGCCAATATCGACGGTGCGCAGCTGAGACGCCAAGACGTGCATATAGGACTAGTATAACGGCAACGCAAAGCGCAAGAAAATGCTACTAAGCGCGCCTATTCAACCGTTGACTACTATTGGCAGCTTAATTTGGCAAACTCCTCCTCTCACCACTGCCTTTCCAGGCGAATAAACGTTGCTGCGCATAGCGTATGAAACCCGCCTGCTGGTAAAGCCGTTTAGCCGGTAAATTTATGTCATCTACCGCCAGCGTGACCTCCTGCACGCCAGCCTGCTGGGCAAGCGCGAGGCCTTTATTTAACAACGAGCGCCCCAAGCCTTTGCCACGCCAATTCGGTGTTAGTCCCATTAACATTAGCTCCCAACGGCCTAGCGCAGGGCGCGGCGCAAGCAGTAGCACACCCACCACAGCCTCGTGATAGCCCACTGCGTACCAGTGCTGTGGCGCTTGGGGATCCTGCTGATAAAACCCATTCAATAACTCTTCCACTGAGAGTACGTCGCGCAGGGGTCGGCTATCCAGCGAACCCTGACCCACTGCGGCCAGCAGATTCAGCTGCTCCGCCCAAGAAAACTCGCAAAGCGGCTGCAGTGAAAGCGGCAGCGCTTCATTCATCGCTAAGCGGTAGCGGCTACTGCCGGTTAAATGATCCAAGCAAGCCAAACGCTGCATGCCATGCTCACGTAGCAGCGCTTCTGATACGGGCGCCTGGGATGACAGCTCCAAGTGGCACAAGCGAATATTGTGGGCTTCTACCCATGCATTGGCCGCACGCAATAGTGCGCTAGTATGCACACCCTGCTCGCTGGGCAACGGCTTGGGTAACCATAGCTGCGCCATATTCATGGGCAGAGGTTGTACCCAGATGGCGCTCACTAACTGGCCTGCCTCAATAGTTATCCATAGCCCATCCCACTGGACATCTGGTTGATTGTACATTGCCTTTACGGCAGCGCTCAGTGCCGCTTGCTGTTCAGGGTCATGAGCAGCAGACAGCTGCAGCAGTGCCTCGCGACGCCGTGCTGGCGGGCAAAGTACTACCTCTGGGCTATTTGAGGGGTCACTAGACGTCATGGCTGATCAATCAAATGCCGAGCTCCGAAGAAGTAATAAAGCGTGCTACGTTATTAGCCTACAATTTATAACCTCATCCTGACGGCCTAAGCCTTTGCACGCCACCCTTATCCGTGCTTATTTCAAAGGTTAATGGCAGCGAATGATTTAAAGGAGTAACCATCCCGCCATGCGTATATTGTTGGTAGAAGACGATCCGAGCTTAGCCTCGGGCATTCGCTTGGCATTAAAGCCCGAGAATTTCACGGTGGATCACCTGAGTGATGGCGTTAGCGCCTTGGCCGCGTTAAAGGAAGGTGAACCTTTTGATGCGGTCATTCTCGATCTGGGGCTACCGCGTATGGATGGTATGCAGGTACTGGAAGCCGTGCGGCGGCTGGGCAATCGCGTGCCCATTTTGGTATTAACCGCTCGCGATGCCGTCGATGAACGTATCGCCGGGTTGGATGCAGGTGCCGATGATTATTTAACCAAGCCGTTTGAGGTCGCTGAATTAAAAGCCCGCCTGAGAGCCTTGTTGAGACGTAGCAGTGACCAGGTAAACAGCGCCCTGGAGTGCCGAGGTATTCGCCTTGATCCGTTAACCATGCAGGTTAGCTACCAGGGGAAACCCGTGGTGTTATCACGACGGGAATTAACCCTGCTGCAAGAGTTTATGAGTCACCCTGGGCGAGTGTTCACCCGCGATACCCTAACGCGCTTGGTCTATGGCTGGGATGAAGATGTAGAAAGCAATGCCATTGAAGTACATGTGCACCACCTTCGGCGAAAATTCTTTCCTCACCTGATTCGCACACTACGCGGCATTGGTTACGTAATGGATAAAACGGACCAGGATCAGCACTCATGACCTCTATCCGCCAACGCACTCTGGGGCTAGCGCTGCTGGTGTTTGGCATTAGCATGCTGGTGATTGGCTTTATCAGCTATCGCTACGCTGCCCATGAAATTGAAGCACTGTACGATGCCAGTCTTGAGCAAAATGCGCGCTTATTAGAAGGCTTGTTGCAAGCACCGCTGCCAGATGAGGCCCGGGGAGTACTGCTCAACAGCCTAGAAAGCGCTCTAGGCAAAACGGCGAGATCTGATCGACGCTTTGCAGGTTACCGGGCGGATAGCCAGCTGGGCTTTCAGCTATGGGAACGGAACCGCCTCCTGTTGCGCTCAGCTAATGCCCCTGAGTCGCCGTTGGCCGATCTCCCTTTGGGTTTCACTAGTCAGTCTATTGATGAGATCCAATGGCGCATTTATGTACTCGACATCCCCAACTCCATACAGCGGATTGTGGTTAGCGAGCGCGAAGACGTTCGCGGGGAGCTGATCAGGGCGGTAGCATTGCGCACGTTACTGCCCGACCTGATTGGCCTGCCGCTACTCACCGCCCTGCTGTGGTGGTCGATTGGCTGGGGCTTGGTACCACTGTTGCGCATGGCCGAGCAAATTCGCAATCGTGATCCGCATAATTTACAGCCCCTCACCCTCAGCCCACTGCCCCAGGAACTAGATACTATCGCCGGTGCGCTCAACCGGCTGTTAGAGCGAATCCGCATAATGCGCGTGCGTGAAAAGCGCTTTATTGCCGATGCCGCCCACGAATTACGTACCCCGTTAGCAGTGCTTGATCTACACGCCCAGAATGCCCTGACTGCCGACAATCTTGAAGATCGTCAGGAGGCGCTCAGTCACCTTCGCGGCGGCGTTGCACGGGCCACGCGCTTGGTTACCCAACTCTTAACGCTGGCTCGCCTGGAGCCTGAAGAGGAGTCGCAGCCTGAATACCGCACTAGCCAGTTGCTTAGTGAAGTGCGTGAGACCCTTGCCAAGCTTTCGCCGCTGGCCGCTGAGCGCGAACAGCAACTACTGTTAAATGCAGATGAGCAGGCAGATTGGTCGATATTAGAAGAGCCCGGTGCCATTGAAACCCTGGTACAGAATCTAGTCGGTAATGCTATCCAACACTCGCCTAACCATAGTGTCATCAGCATCACCCTAGCGACGACGCCACAAAGCTTTCAATTAACGGTGGATGACCAAGGCCCGGGGATACCAATCAATGAACGCAAAAAAGTGGTTGAGCGCTTTCAACGCTCGGGCCCCAGTGCTGGTTCAGGATTAGGACTTTCCATCGTTGAGCGGCTGGTCACACGCCATGGCGGAACCCTTCAGCTTGATGATGCCCCCAGTGGGGGATTGCGTGTGCGTATTGTTTTACAGCGCCTAAAAGAGGAGTAGCACCCTCTTTTCTTGCTAAACTGAGTTTTATGAGTCTCTTAAGGTTGCGATAAGAATTGCGTGCAACTGTGGAGGTGCAAGGCGAGCCAGACACCCACGGCTCCCTCTTTTCTCCACATGGAGGTACCCTGATGAACCAAGTGACTTTTTCACCTAAACCCTTAATTCAACTAGGCTCAGCACCACTGCTAGCCAAGCCAACTGCGCGGCGGCTACTGCCTACTAGCCCAGCGATGACGGTACTGACCGACTTTTCCCAAGTCATGCCTCAATCCGTTGATGCCGACACGCCTATCGACGAGGCGCATCTCAAGATGCGTTATAGCGGTGTAAGACTGCTGTTCGTGATGGATCACCAAGCGCACTGCATCGGAATTATTAACTCAAAAGAAGTGATTGGTACGCGGCGTATCAACATCGCCATGCAGCAGCGTAACCTCAGCCGCGAAGAAGTGACCGCTGAAATGATCATGACCCCGTGGCACAAGCTTAGCGCCATGACCATCACCCAGCTGGCATCGCTGACCATTGAGGATCTGGTGCTGTCGATGGAAGCCGTGACCGATCAACACCTGTTAATCACAGAGCAAAACGATAACCACGAACTTAGAATTCGCGGCATTATCTCAGCCAGTGATATACAGAGCGCGGTAGGTAAAGAAATCAACCCGGTGCCTATGGCGAAAAGCTTCGCTGATATTTGCCAAGTCATAACTGGCCACGATCTATAACGACTGATCGTTAACCCATTTAATTTACATCTAGAAACGCCCCTCACTGGTTACTCAGTGAGGGGCGTTTTCAGTTTGCTATACAGCGTTTAAAACAACGCGCCGTTAATCCAAAGATGCGTCGCAATGCTGGCGGCATAGCCCAGCAATATTGCCGGTACCCAGCGAAGGTGTACGGCAAAGGTATAAATACCTCGCGCCTGCCCCATAAGGGCAACCCCCGCGGCTGAGCCCATAGAGAGCAAACTACCCCCCACGCCTGCGGTTAAGGTAATCAACAGCCAGTTACCCTCCGTCATATCCGGGGCCATGGAAAGTACTGCGAACATCACCGGGATGTTGTCCACGACTGCCGAGATAAGCCCCAGCACCACGTTCGCCCACACCGGGTTCCAACTGCCGTAGAGCGTTTCGGAAAGCAGGCTGAGGTAGCCCATAAAGCCAAGGCCACCCACACACATTACAACCCCGTAGAAGAACAGCAGCGTATCCCACTCGGAACGAGCGATACGGCTGAAAATATCGAAGGGAACCACGCTACCCAGCTGCTCCAGCTTCTTCCAATCGCCCCGGCGGGAGTAGCGCTCACGCTTGCGTTCAAGCGAACGCGGCAGGCTGCGGCGTAGGTAGTAACCAAAGAACTGCAGCAGGCCTAAACCAAACATCATACCCATGGCAGGCGGTAAGTAGAGGATAGAATGGCACAGTACCGAGATGGCCACGGTAATCAAAAACAGTACGATAATTCGCCGTGCGCCGCGCTTGAGCCAGACATTCTCTTTAAGCGAAGCAGGCTGACGATTGACGATAAAGAAATTCATGATAACCGCAGGCACCATGAAATTAACCACCGCCGGAAGCAGCAGCGCGAAGAAGCCTTCAAATGGTACTTGGCCCGCCTGCCACACCATCAGCGTGGTGATATCGCCAAATGGGCTAAAAGCACCACCCGCGTTAGAAGCTACCACCACATTGACACAGCAAAGGCCGATAAACTTATTATCACCCTCGGCCACTTTGAGTACCACGGCGCACATCAGCATGGCGGTGGTCATATTGTTGGCAATCGCCGAAATACCGAATGCCATGACACCGGTAATCCAGAACAAGGAGCGATAGCTGAAGCCTTTACGCACTAGCCAAGAACGTAGCGCATCAAATACCCGACGCTCTTCCATGGCGTTGATATAGGTCATTGCCACCAGCAAAAACAGCAGTAGCTCAGCGTATTCAAGCAGTGTTTCACGGAAGGCGGTTTCCGCCTCTTCCGGCATCCCCGCTTGTACATAGACCCAGGCCACTAGCGCCCAGATAAGCCCTGCCGCAACCAGCACCGGCTTAGACTTACGCATATGCAGTAGCTCTTCACTCATCACCAACGCATAGGCGAGCACGAAGATCACGACAGAAGAGATACCGGCAAGTGAAAGAGTAAGATCAAGGGGCCCAGCGGCGGCATAAGAGAGGGAAGGAAAGACAAAAAGCGTGCAGGCGAGCAACAACCAAGCGACCCGGCTAGCATAATGCCGGGTTACGTGGACGTTTGGTGGTTTCATGGCGATGTTATCCAATCAGAAGGGAAAAAGACCGCCACGATCATAAGCACCCTAATGACATGCTGCAACGCAACGGTTGCGCATAAGATGCGACTTATTGCCGCATCTCGTAAAGCATTTTTATTAGTTCAACTACTCACAAGGTTTGGCGTCGTCGTCACTCCACCGTCACACTCTTGGCCAGATTACGCGGCTGGTCAACATCGGTACCTTTGAGCACGGCCACGTGGTAACTCAATAGCTGTAGCGGCAGGGTATACAGCAGCGGCGCCAGCGCTTCGTGCACGTGTGGCAGGGTCAGCACACGAATATCTTCCTGGACGTCGATACCCACGCTTTCATCGGCGAACACAAACAGTTTGCCGCCGCGGGCACGGACTTCCTGAAGGTTGGATTTTAGCTTTTCAAGCAGATCATCGTGGGGGGCGACCGAAATCACTGGCATTTCGCTATCCACTAGCGCCAGCGGGCCATGCTTTAACTCCCCTGCGGGATACGCCTCGGCATGAATATAGGAAATCTCTTTGAGCTTTAACGCCCCTTCAAGGGCAATCGGATAGTGAGCTCCGCGCCCCAAGAAGAGCGCATGATTTTTCTCTGCAAAAGCTTGGGAAAGTATTTCGATCTGGCTATCCAACGCCAACACCCGCTGACACACCTCCGGCAACGTGCGCAGCGCAGCGATAATATCCGGATACTCAACCTGATTTTTGGCTTTACTGACCGAAAGCGTCAGCAGCATTAACGCCACTAACTGGGTAGTAAAGGCTTTGGTAGAGGCCACGCCAATTTCAGGGCCCGCGCGGGTCATGAGAGACATATCCGACTCCCGCACCAGCGAACTACCGGGCACGTTACAAATCGCCAGCGAACCCACATAGTTGAGGGTTTTAGCAAAGCGTAACGCGGCCAGGGTATCGGCGGTTTCGCCGGACTGGGAGAGGGTGACAAACAGCGTGCCTTCGGGCACGACCGGGTGGCGGTAGCGATATTCAGAGGCCACCTCGACCTGCACCGGCACCCCCGCATAGCGCTCCAGCCAATAGCGCGCCACCAGCCCCGCATGGTAGCTGGTGCCGCAGGCAATGATATGCACGTGGCGAGTGCGCTGGAAAAGTGCCAGCGCATCGGGGCCAAAGCTCTCTATTAACACGCTTTGAGCGCTCAGCCGCCCCTCTAGTGCCGCCTCAATCACCGTTGGCTGCTCGAAAATCTCTTTGAGCATATAGTGGCGGTAATCGCCCTTACTGGCCGCGCCATCGCCGTGCTCAAAGGTATGGATAGGGCGCTCGACGTCGTTACCGTGGCGATCCACTATGCGAATGACACCCTGCTCGCGCAGCTCGACCAAATCGCCCTCTTCAAGGTAAATAAAACGATCTGTGACCGGCAGCAGCGCCAGCGGGTCAGAGGCTAAAAAGGCCTCATTAATCCCCACACCGACCACCAGCGGACTACCTTGGCGCGCGCCAACCACCACGCCAGGTTCTTGAGCACACATTACGCCCAGTGCGTAGGCGCCGCCTAAGCCGTTAACGATCTGCTGGGTAGCATCAAACAGGCTGAGCCCATCAGCCAGCTTTTCGGAGAGTAAGTGAGCAATTACTTCGGTGTCGGTTTCTGAGCTAAACGCATAGCCACTGCGCTGGAGGCTCTCTTTTATAGCCTCGTAGTTCTCAATGATACCGTTATGCACAACGGCAACCTGATCGCTACTGTGGTGCGGGTGCGCATTGGCCTCAGAGGGTTTACCGTGGGTTGCCCAGCGGGTATGCGCGATACCCGAAAAACCCGGTAGCGCGGCCTTATCCAATTGAGCGGTAAGCGCCGCCACTTTTCCAAGCGCACGATGGCGGGTTAATACGCCGTCGTTGAACACCGTCATACCGGCTGAATCGTAGCCGCGATATTCCAGGCGTTTTAGTCCTTCTAATAGAATTTCTTGGACGTTGCGCTGGGCAACGGCGGCTACAATGCCACACATAATCACTCTCCTAGTTTATTAACCAGAGCTCTTCACAAACGCTACTCGACCAACCCGCTGAACGGTAGAACGACGACCATTGATTCTAAATACGTCTTTTTAATGATTCTTAGCACCATTTAAAAACGATTTTAAGCGCTGTTTTAAGGACTGACTCAAGAGCCCTCTTTAATTGCTTCCTTCCCGCCCTATGGCTTTGTCACTTTACTGGGACGCAGCCAATCAATTTTTTCTAGCTGACGGCCTCGCGTAACGGCCAACGCATAGTCGGTGACATCTTTAGCAATCGTAGACCCAGCCCCTATGGTAGCGCCTTTGCCTACTGAAACAGGTGCGACCAAGGCGGTGTTCGAGCCGATGAAGGCGTTATCACCAATATCGGTGTGGTGCTTGTTAGCGCCGTCGTAGTTACAGGTGATCGTGCCTGCCCCCACGTTCACGTCACGCCCCAATCGGGCATCACCGACGTAGCTTAAGTGATTAATCTTACTGCCCTCACCAACATCGGCGTTTTTGGTTTCAACGAAATTGCCCACCTTGGCTTTTACTGCTAGCCGCGTGCCGGGGCGAAGTCGCGCAAAGGGGCCAACCTGGTTCAGACCAGCTGCCACGGTGCCGTCTATCACGCTGTGGGGCTCTATCACGCTCTCTGCACCAATGGTGCTGTTTTTGATCACGCAGTAGGGGCCAATGCGCACACCCTCGCCTAGTTCCACCTCGCCTTCAAATACACAACCCACGTCGATAAACACATCGTGACCGCAGGTCAAACGTCCGCGCACATCGAGCCGTTCGGGGTCGGCAAGTGCCACTCCTTGTGCCATTAACTTATCGGCCAACTGGCGTTGATAAACGCGCTCCAAGCGAGCCATTTGCGCTCGATTATTAACCCCTTCCACTTCAACGGCGGAGGCCGGTTGGGCAGTGCATACCTTGATGCCTTCCGCTGCGGCCATGGCAATTACATCGGTCAGGTAGTACTCACCCTGGGCATTTTCTGCGGAGAGCTGCGGTAACCAGCGTTTAAGCTGGGCACTCGTCATGGCCATAATACCGGTATTGCATTCGGTAATCGCAAGCTCGGCACTGCTGGCATCTTTTTGCTCAACAATCGCCACTGCTTCGCCTGCGTCGTCACGCACAATTCGCCCATAGCCCGAGGGGTCAGCTAGCGTTACCGTCAACAGCCCCATGTGCTGCTCATCCACATGGGCCAACAGCTCGCTCAGGGATTCCCGCTGCAGCAGCGGTACATCGCCGTAAAGGATTAACACCTTACCGCTCCCTAACTGCTCGAGCGCTTGCGCCACCGCGTGTCCGGTGCCCTTCTGCTCGGCCTGAACGGCAAACTTTACAGGCTTTTCTGCCAGCACTTCGCGCAGTTGGTCAGCGCCATGACCAATAACGACATGGGTGCGATCCGGCTGCAACCCTGAAGCGGTATCCAGCACGTGCTGCACCATTGGCTTGCCGGCCAAGGGATGCAGCACTTTAGGAATTTGTGAACGCATCCGCGTGCCTTTACCCGCGGCGAGAATGACAATATCCAGTTCTTGCATACTATTCACCTATTACTGATGGGTCAGCGGGCGCCGGGCTGTCTGTGGCGGGGCTGTTGGTCGCTGGGGCTCGTCGTTGTTCAATGCCCAACTCATTAACCAGTGTTTCCCCAAAATAATTAACAAATTCCGGGCTAGCAATGCTGCGCCACTGCTCGCCATCACGCACGAGCAAAAGCACTTTAAGGTTATTCTCAATGGCCAGTTGCATCGCCTCCTGTTCGCCAACCACCAGTAGCGCCGTCGCCCAGGCATCTGCCCAGGCATTGGAGGGATGGAAAACAGACACCGAGGCAAGCTGGTGGGTCACCGGCCGCCCCGTGCGCGGATCAATGGTGTGGGAAAAGCGCTGGCCATCCACTTCAAAATAGTTGCGGTAATCACCCGAGGTGGCCACCGACATACTCTCTAACGGGATAATATGCTGAGCACGCTGCTGGCCATTTTCAGGCACCTCAATGCCAACCTGCCAGGGCGTTTGTTCTTCCTCATCACGCAGGCCGCGGGCGATCAGTTCTCCTCCAATATTGACTAAGTAGTGCTCCAGCCCCTGCTGTTCCAGGTAAGCAGCTACGCGGTCAGTTCCATGGCCTTTGGCCACGCCGGAAAGGTCGACAAACACATCGCGGGTACGCCGCGCCTGCATATTTTGGGTGTCGATTTCTAGCGCATCAATGCCTACCTGGGCAAGCTCCTCGGACAGGGCATCGTCAGAAGGGACGGTTTCAGGCCGTGCACCGGGGCCAAAGCTCCATAAATTGACCAGGTCGCCTACAGTAATATCAAAAGCGCCGTGGCTGGCTTCCGCGACGGATTGGCTAATCGCAAGCACGTCAATAAGCTCATTGGAGAGCGGCTGCCACTCATCTAAAGGCGCTTCGTTGAAGGCGATCAGCTCCGAGTCATCCCGGTAGGTCGACATCGCCTGATCAACGCTCTCCAGCTCTGCTTTAAAGCCCTCTTCCAATTCAAGAGACTCGCCCTGAGTAAGCGGATCCATAATGGTCACCTGGTAGAAGGTGCCGAAAATATTGCCATCAAAGCGTACCGGTGGTTCCAGCGGTCGATCACTCTCTGAGCAGCCTGCCACGCCTAACCCCAAGCCCAGCAGTGAGCCCGTTACGATCAGTGCACGTCCCCACCTTGCTGTGCGTTCAACAGCCTTTTTCATCGTTGCTTTATCCTAAAAATAAAAGAACCACAGCAGCCAGGCGCCGAACAGCACGCGATAAATCACAAAGGGCTGCATTCCCAATTTTTTTATAACCACCAGAAAGTAGTGAATACACAAATACGCGCTTATTCCCGATAACAAGGTGCCCGCCAACATCGCGATCCAATCAATCGACTGTGGAGCGCTAAACAGCCCTACTGCTTCTAGGCCACCTGCCAGCACAATCACCGGGATTGATAGTAAGAAAGAGAAGCGCGAGGCGCCTTCTCGGTTCATGCCCACCATCAGCGCCGCGGTAATGGTAATCCCCGAGCGCGAGGTTCCTGGGATGAGTGCTAGCGCCTGGGCACCGCCAATAATCAGCACATCCTTCAAACGCAGTTGGTACTCGCTGCGCGTCCCCTCTTTACGCCAATCGGCATACCCCAACAATAGCCCGAAACCAATTAAACTGAAGCCGATAATCAGCGTAGAGCGCATCAAATGAGAAATAACATCGTGCAGTAGTAAACCAATAAGCCCCACCGGGATGGTTGCTAACGTCACCCATAAAGCCAGTCGTGCGTCTTCGTTCACTCCTTTGCCGCTAAGCGCAGCCAAGCTGCTAATGACCATCTGCCAAATTTCCTGCCGGAAATAGATAATCACCGCGGAGAGGCTGCCTAAATGTAGGGCAACATCAAAGGCTAGGCCTTGATCTTGCCACTCTGTCAGCACAGGCACCAAGATTAGGTGGGCAGAGCTTGAAACGGGTAAAAATTCTGACACTCCCTGAACAACCGCTAACACCACCACCTGGAGCCAATCCATAAAAAAATCCTGTGCATAGAAACAATTTAATGGTTGCAATGGCGCTTAAGGATACACATCCACCTATTCGTTGTCCGCCATTGCCTTTGCTGAGACTAGCCACCACTGACACACAAAGGTATCGTTTCACAGCCTGAAAGCAGTGGAGGCTATAGAGGATATAAGGAGTGCGCTACAATAGGCGTCTATTGAATGCGTGCGTCCTTGCAAGGTACCCATGACTCAGACCATCGATACGCCAGTGGTTCACGACCAAGCGCGACTTAGCCAAGAGGCCAAGCGCGTTACCTACATCGGAGCATGGCTGGATGCCCTGTTGAGCATCGTCAAAGTCGCGATCGGTTTTATGGTCGGCTCAGCGGCGTTGATTGCCGACGGCATTCACTCCCTATCAGACTTAGTCACCGACGGCTTTGTCCTGGCGGCCATTCACTATGGGCGTCAGGAGCCCGATAAAGACCACCACTACGGCCACGGCCGTATCGAAACCCTGACGACCCTGCTGCTGGGAAGCGTACTGATTTTCGTGGCTGGCGCGATTGCCTGGTCGAGCCTGGATCGCCTGTTTAGCGGCGCCGACGTTAACGCCCCTGGCGCGCTGGCAATCGTGATTACTGTCATCGCTCTGTTTAGCAAAGAGTGGATTTTTCGCTACACCATGCGGGTTGCCAAGCGGGTAAAGTCAAAGTTACTCGAAGCCAACGCCTGGCACTCGCGCAGTGATGCATTATCCACTGCCGTGGTGTTAGTAGCCTTGGTGGGCGCCCAGTTTGGTTTGGGTTGGCTGGATGCCGTGGCCGCCATCATTGTGGGTTTATTAGTCGGCAAGGTAGGTTTGGACTTGCTGTGGGAGTCGGCGCGGGAATTGGTGGATACCGCGCTACCAGAGGACGTACAGGATCAGATGCACGATGTTGCCTGCAGCGTTCCGGGTGTGGATAGTGTTCACGATCTGCGTACCAGGCAATCCGCCGGCTGGGTAATGGTCGACCTACACGTGGTGGTCGGGCCGAAGATTACCGTGTCGGAAGCCCACGAAATAGGTAATGAAGTCAGCCGTCGCCTACGCCATGAGTTTCCCGCACTCACCGATGTGATATTCCACGTTGACCCCGAAGACGACGCCGGGGCGGGTGATCCTAGCCGCCTTCCCGGCCTTCCACTCCGCCCTGAAGTAGAGGCTGCCCTGGATGCACGCTGGTACAAGCACCCTGTGTGGCGCACCCTGAACGAGCTCCAGTTGCACTACTTGGACGATAAGGTGTCGGTATCATTGATCATTGATGACGCAGTGCATCAGCCGCCCCAGTGCCTCGCTAGCCAACTAAAAGCGCTGGCTAGCGATATCGAGTGGCTCGGCCACGTCGAGGTGCTGTTTATCACCCGCGCCGCCAGTAGCTCGATGCGCTAGAGCCTCTACCCGCTGGTTGTTTCCTCTTATAACCCTGTCAACAGCAGTGTGGCGATGCTGAAGTAGATCACCACCCCGGAAGCATCAATAAGCGTGGTCACCAGCGGTGCCGATGCCGTGGCAGGGTCGACCTTAAAGCGCTCGAGTACGAACGGCAGGCACATCCCCAACAGGCTGCCAAACAGCACGATGGTCACCATGCTCAAGGCGACCACCATTGCCAGCTCTTCTCCCCCGCGCATAATGCCAATAGGCGTTACCGCGATGGCCATGGTGATACCCAGTGACCCGGCGACAAGTAGCTCGCGGCCCAGTAGTTTGCCCCAATCTTTGACGCCAACGTCACCGGTCGCCATGCCGCGCACCATCAACGTGGCTGCCTGAGCCCCGGCGTTACCGCCACTACCGATCAATAACGGTAAAAAGAATACCAGCGCTACCTGGGCGGCAATGGTCTCTTCAAAATAGGCAATCCCGGCCCCCGAAAACAGATTGGCAAAGACCAGCAGTACCAGCCAGAACACGCGCTTACGGTAGAGGCTCCAGAGCTTCACACGGCTTACGCCATCTTCCAGTTGGCCGATCGACATCCCCTTGTGGAAATCCTCTGTCGCCTCGGATTCAGCGACATCCATCGCGTCATCGTGGGTCACTATACCGACCATGCGTTCATCGGCATCGATCACTGGCAGCGCCAACAAGTCATACTTCGCCACAATACGGGCGACATCTTCCTGGGCACTATCAACCCGTGTACTGATGACATCCTTGATCATAATGTCATCAACAATGGCGCCGGGGCGTGCCACCATAAGCTGACGCAGCGACATGGTACCGATCAGTTGTCCGTCGCTATCCAGGATATACAGCTGATAGACCGTTTCCGCGTCGGGAGCGGTCTGGCGTACCCTCATCATCGCCTGCGACACCGTCATGCCACTGGCTATGGAGACATAGTCAGAGGTCATGATGGCGCCGGCGGTACCCTCTTCGTAGCTGGCAAGCCGCTTCAGGTCTTCTCGCTCGCGGTGAGCCATGCGACGCAGCAGTGCCTCACGACGGTCTTCGTTGAGAAGATTGAACAGATCGGCACGTTCGTCCGACCCCATTTCTTCGAGCAGCTTGAGAACCTGGCTGTCATCCAGCTTTCCTACCACCTCGAGCTGGCTCTCCCCAGGCAAATAGCCCAGCACATTGGCTGCCCGTTCCGCAGAAAGAATATCCAGAAGGGCGAGCGCCGCAGGCAGCTCTTCGTCATCCTCGATCATCTCTTCGAGCACTTCACCGATATCCGCAGAGCGGGTTTCGGCCAATCGCAAAGAGAGCACCGATTTACTGGGCACTTCCTTGCCCAACTCGTCGAGCAGCTCGGCTTTTAATTCCTGTAGGCTTTCATCATTCAGTGCCATGATTCTCCCCCCTTGCGCTTACAAGCGTCGTGCTGCCGAGCTAATCCATCACCCAGCCCATTCTACTGACCAAACTCATCATACTTACTTATTTGACTGCCAAACAAAAAAACGCCCCTTAAACCCTGGTAGCGGGTTTAAGGGGCGTTGGACACACGCCAAGTGCGTGAGTGTTAGCCTTTACCCGCCTTTTTACGCAGCTGCTGAATCGTTCGCAGCTGTGCAACGGCTTCGGCAAGTTCAGCGGCAGCACGAGTATAATCGAGCTCCGATGACTTCTCATTAAAGGCTCTCAGCGCCTGCTGACGCGCTTCTTCGGCAGCGGCCTCGTTGAGGTCGCTGGCACGTGATGCAGAGTCGGCCAGAATCGTCACGACATTCGGCTGGACTTCCATGAAGCCCCCCGAGACAAAGAAGTTCTCTTCCTTGCCGCCATCGTGAATCACGCGTACCGGACCCGGCTGAAGCTCGGTCAGCAGCGGGGCGTGACCCGGCAAAACACCCAGGTCACCTATAATCCCGGAAGCAATCACCTGCTCAACGGTACCTGAGAAGATCGATGCTTCAGCGCTGACGATATTGCAAGTAAAGCTATTCGCCATAGCGAATCCCCCTAATGGACGGGATTACTTCTTCATCTGGTTGGCTTTCTCGACGGCTTCGTCGATGGAGCCGACCATATAGAAGGCCTGTTCCGGCATATCGTCGTATTCGCCAGCAAGAATGCCCTGGAAGCCACTGATGGTGTCTTTCAGTGAGACATACTTACCTGGTGAACCGGTAAATACTTCGGCCACGAAGAACGGCTGCGACAAGAAGCGCTGGATTTTACGCGCCCGGGAAACGGCCAACTTGTCTTCGTCAGACAGCTCGTCCATACCCAGAATGGCGATAATATCCTTAAGCTCTTTGTAGCGTTGAAGAACGTTCTGCACACCACGAGCGGTGGCGTAGTGCTCTTCACCGACGACCAGCGGATCCAACTGACGTGAGGTGGAGTCCAACGGATCGATCGCCGGATAGATACCCAGCTCGGCGATAGAACGTGCCAATACCACGGTAGCATCCAGGTGCGAGAAGGTGGTCGCCGGCGACGGGTCGGTCAAGTCATCCGCAGGTACGTAAACGGCCTGTACGGAGGTGATTGAGCCGGTTTTCGTCGAGGTAATACGCTCCTGCAGAACGCCCATCTCTTCAGCCAGCGTAGGCTGATAACCTACCGCTGATGGCATACGACCCAAAAGTGCCGATACTTCGGTACCCGCCAGGGTGTAACGGTAGATGTTATCGACGAACAGTAGAACGTCGCGGCCTTCATCACGGAATTTCTCGGCAATGGTCAGGCCGGTCAACGCTACGCGCAGACGGTTACCCGGAGGCTCGTTCATCTGACCATAAACCAGCGATACCTTATCGATAACGTTGGATTCAGTCATTTCGTGATAGAAGTCGTTACCCTCACGCGTACGCTCACCAACACCGGCGAATACAGAGTAGCCACTGTGCTCGGTGGCGATGTTGCGGATAAGCTCCATCATGTTAACGGTCTTACCGACACCGGCGCCGCCGAATAGGCCAACTTTACCACCCTTAGCGAACGGGCAGACCAAGTCGATAACCTTGATACCGGTTTCCAGCAGCTCGTTAGAAGCTGCTTGGTCGGCATAGCTCGGTGCTTTACGGTGGATCGGCATACGCTCTTGCTCACCGATCGGTCCCGCTTCGTCGATCGGTTCGCCGAGTACGTTCATAATACGGCCCAGCGTTTCCTTACCTACCGGTACGGAAATGGCGGCACCTGTGCTGGTCACGTCCATGCCACGCTTCAAGCCCTCAGTGGAGCCCATGGCGATGGTGCGCACCACGCCGTCGCCCAGCTGCTGCTGGACTTCGAGGATGGTCCCAACATCGGAGACCTTCAGCGCGTCGTAGACCTTGGGCACAGAGTCCCGCGGAAACTCTACGTCAATCACCGCGCCGATGATTTGTACGATACGTCCGCTCATCTTGGTTCCTCTCTAAAACCTGCAAATGAAACCTGTCTGCCGGGAGTCGCTTAAATAGTCGACTCCCTAGGCGTTATACGGCAGCAGCGCCGCCGACGATCTCAGAAATTTCCTGGGTGATGGCGGCCTGACGGGCCTTGTTGTAGACCATCTCCAGATCGTCGATAAGGCCGCCTGCGTTGTCAGTGGCACTTTTCATAGCGATCATTCGGGCGGCTTGTTCACAAGCGCCGTTTTCCACTACCGCCTGATACACCTGCGATTCGATGAAACGAACCAGCAGGCTATCGAGCAACGCCTTGGCATCCGGTTCATACAGGTAGTCCCAGCTTCCGGGACGGGCGTTTTCGTCGTCTTGCTCAGCGTCTGCGCCCATATCAGGCGACAGCGGAAGAAGCTGACGAACCACTGGCTTTTGGGTCATGGTGTTAACAAACTCGTTGTGCACCACGTAAAGCCGGTCGAGACGTCCTTCATCGTACGCTTCGAGCATGACCTTAATACTGCCAATCAGACCTTCAACGGTCGGGGCTTCGCCTAAACCACTCTTCGCCGCCACCAAATTGCCACCGTAGTTGCGGAAAAAGGTGCTGGCCTTAGCGCCCAAAGCGCAAAAATCCTGCTCTGCGCCCTGCTTTTTCCACTCGCTGGCCTGTTTGAGCAAGGCTTTGAAGAGGTTGTGGTTCAAGCCACCGCACAGACCACGGTCTGTAGAGACCACAATGTAACCAACGCGCTTAACCTCGCTACGCTCGACCATATAGTCGTGCCTGTACTCGGGGTTCGCATCGGCAATGTGGCCGACCACATTGCGGATCTGCTTAGCGTAAGGCTGACTAGCTCTCATCAGATCTTGCGCTTTACGCATTTTAGATGCAGCCACCATTTCCATGGCGCTGGTGATCTTCTGCGTATTTTTAATGCTCCCGATCTGGGTGCGTATCTCTTTTGCAGCTGCCATAGCGATCTACCCTTCGTTCGTGGCTCTCAGAAAGCATGCAAACCCGTCCATCACAGACGGGCTAAACATTACCAGCTCTGAGTCGCCTTGAACTTCTCGAGACCCGACTTCAAGCTGTCTTGAATCTCACCATTGTAGTCGCCGCTCTGGTTGATCTTGTCGAGTAGATCAGCGTGCTCAGACTTCATGTAGTCGTGCAAGGCACGCTCGAAGTCCAGCACCTTGTTCACTTCGACATCATCCAGGAAGCCTTCGTTGGCGGCATACAGCGACAGCGCCATTTCAGCGATCGACATCGGCGAGTACTGGTTCTGCTTCATCAGCTCGGTGACACGTTGGCCGTGCTCAAGCTGCTTACGCGTGGCTTCGTCAAGATCAGAGGCAAACTGCGAGAACGCCGCCAGTTCACGGTACTGAGCCAGCGCCAGACGGACACTACCGCCGAGCTTCTTGATGATTTTGGTCTGCGCCGAACCACCTACACGAGAAACCGATAGACCGGCGTTAATCGCCGGACGAATACCCGAGTTAAACAGGTTGGTTTCCAGGAAGATCTGACCATCGGTGATCGAGATCACGTTGGTCGGTACAAACGCGGAGACGTCGCCGCCCTGGGTTTCGATGATCGGCAGCGCGGTCAAGGAACCGGTTTTGCCTTTCACTTCGCCGTTGGTGAACTTCTCAACGTAGTCGACATTAACTCGTGCAGCACGCTCAAGTAGACGCGAGTGGAGATAGAACACGTCACCAGGATAGGCTTCACGACCCGGCGGGCGACGCAGCAGCAGCGATACCTGGCGGTAGGCGACGGCCTGCTTGGAGAGGTCGTCATACACAATCAGCGCGTTCTCGCCGCGGTCGCGGAAGTATTCGCCCATGGTGCAGCCAGAGTAAGCGGCCAGGAACTGCATGGGAGCCGGATCGGCAGCGCCAGCGGCGACGACGATGGTGTGCTCCATGGCGCCGTGCTCTTCAAGCTTGCGTACCACGTTGGCAATGGTCGACTGCTTCTGGCCAATCGCCACGTAGACACAGGTCACGCCTTTGCCTTTCTGGTTGATGATCGCATCAATGGCAATGGCGGACTTACCGATTTGACGGTCACCGATGATCAGCTCACGCTGACCACGACCGATCGGCACCATGGCATCGATCGATTTCAGACCGGTTTGAATCGGCTCATCGACGGACTGACGGGTAATAACGCCCGGCGCCACTTTCTCAACGGCGTCGGTCATGGTGGTGTTAATGTCGCCTTTACCATCAATGGGGTTACCCAGCGCATCGACCACACGACCAATCAGCTCAGGGCCTACCGGCACTTCGAGAATACGACCGGTACACTTGGCGGTCATGCCCTCTTCGAGCTGCAGGTAGTCACCCAGCACTACGGCACCCACGGAGTCACGCTCCAGGTTGAGTACCATGCCAAAGATGCTGTTGGGGAATTCGATCATTTCACCAAACATCGCGTCTTCGAGGCCGTGAATTTTCACGATACCGTCGGAAACGGTGACGATGGTGCCCTGATTATGGGCTTCGGATGCGACGTCAAGCTTTTCAATTCGCTGCTTGATGATGTCGCTGATCTCGGAAGGATTCAGTTGCTGCATGCCATGTCCCTCAGACTCAAGCGGTTAGCGCTTCGGAAAGGCGGTTCAATCGACCACGTACGGAGCCGTCAATAACGGTATCGCCAGCACGCAGGATGACACCGCCAATAAGCGACTTGTCCACCTGAGTAGTAATAGAGATTTCGCGATTCAGACGTTTCTTAAGCGCGTTCGCTAGTTTGGTCTTCTGCTTACTATCTAACTTGTAAGCAGAGGTGACGTTCACTTCAACCCGCTGCTCGTGTTCAGCACGCAGGTGCTCGAACTGATCAGCAATGGAGGCCAACGCCATCAGGCGGCCCTGGTCAGCCAAAACAGTCAAAAATCGCTGTAAAGCCTCATCCTGTTGCTCAGGAATAAGCTCGACAAGCAGCGACACTTTTTGCTCGCTGTCTAATTTGGGACTGCTTAGCCGATGGCGCACGACGTCATCTGCTACCGCAACACTTAAAAAACTCAGCGCTTGTGACCAGCTATCAAGCGCCTCATGATCACGCGCGTATTCAAACGCTGCCTTAGCGTAAGGACGAGCGACGGTAAGTAATTCCGCCATGGTTCACCTCCTTACAGTTCAGCAGCAAGCTCATCGAGTAACTTGCGATGGGCTTGTTCGTCGACCGACGCTTCAAGAACACGCTCGGCACCCATAACGGCGAGATAAGAGACCTGGGCACGAAGTTCATCCTTAGCGCGATTCACTTCTTGCTCAATCTCGGAACGTGCACTCGCTACTAGGCGTTCGCCTTCGGCGCGGGCCTGTTCGCGGGCTTCTTCAACTATCTGGGCAGAGCGTTTGTTGGCCTGCTCAAGAATCTGAGAAGCTTGCTCCTTGCTTTCGCGCAGCGTCTGCTCCGCCCGCTCTTGAGCAAGCTCAAGATCACGGTTAGCACGGCTGGCTGCATCCAAGCCATCAGCAATTTTTTTCTGACGCTCATGAAGCGCGTTGCTGATCGGAGGCCACACATACTTTAAGCAAAACCAGACAAAGATCGCGAAGGCGATCGTCTGCCCGATTAGCGTCATGTTGATATTCACAGGAATGTACCTCTGACAAGTTCGTGGCGACCGGAGTGAAACAAAACCGAGCGCTTAACGCTCGGCTGAGCTGTCATTAACCGGCAACAACGAAGATCAGGTACATTGCGATACCAACACCGATCATCGGAACGGCATCCAACAGACCTGCCATTAGGAAGGTTTTGGTTTGCAGCTGGTCGCCCAGTTCAGGCTGACGCGCTGTAGATTCCAGCAGCTTACCACCCAAAATAGCGAAGCCAATGCCGGTACCTAGAGCGCCGAGACCGATCATGATGGAAGCGGCAATGTAGATAAGTTCCATGGTAATGCTCCTAGTTTTTCAAGTTAAAGGTCGAGGGTTGAGGTTAAGGGTTAATGTGTTTCAAGCATTGCTCGGATTAGTGATGCTCGTGTGCAGCGCTTAGATACACCACGGACAGCACTGTAAAGATGAAAGCTTGTAGTACGACGATCAAAATATGGAAAATGGCCCACGGCACATCCAGCACCCAGATAGCCCAGAACGGCAGCATGGCGATCAAAATAAAGATCACTTCGCCGGCAAACATGTTGCCGAACAGACGCATCGCCAAACTAAACGGTTTAACCAGCAGCGCGACAATTTCCAGCAGGAGGTTAAAGGGAATCAGCGCCCAGTGGTTAAACGGGGTCAATGACAGCTCTTTGGCGAAACCACCCACGCCTTTAACCTTAAAGCTGTAGTAAAGGATCAGTCCGAATACCCCTAATGCCAAACCCAGCGTGGCGTTCACATCGGTGGTGGGGACAATTTTCATGTAGTCCACGCCCAGCTTGCTGAACAGCACGGGGAAGTAGTCGACCGGAATAATTTTGAGCGTGTTCATGAACAGAATCCACACGAACAACGTCAACGCGAGGGGGGCGATGATCGGGTTATGCCCTTTAAATGTCCCCTTGATCATGTCCTCGACAAACTCTACGACCATCTCAACGGCATTTTGCAGACCACTGGGTACTCCCGTGGTGGCCATTTTGCCCGCTTTGCGGAAAATCCAGATAAACAGCAACCCCATGGCAATCGACCAGCCCATGGTATCCAGGTGAATGGCCCAAAAGCCCATTTCACTTGCTTCTTCTGCTGAATGCGCCAGCGACCAGCCGTTCTCAGGATGATTGCCAAAGGTCAAATTCTGCAAGTGGTGCTGGATATAGTAAGTCGTTGAGACTTCGTTTCCTGCGGCCATGGATGTGTCACCTCAATCAGTTGTGCAATTTTCTAGGCATTAGCGTTTTTTTTTGGCATTAACCAAGGCGTAAGCCAATGCGTTAGAACAACTGCAACATAAGCATAAAAAAAGAAAGTAGGGTTTGAGGGGGGCGCTGCCACGAACACTGCAACAAACAGTGCCACCGTCAAACCAAACTTGCCTGCCTCGGCGCGAAACAGGCGCATCGCTGCCTTTGAAGGGCTACTCGCGCGTAAAACCCCCATTCGTTTGATAAAAAAGGCGTGCGGTAATAAGGCTACCAGCGCCCCTTTAAAAACCGATGACACGCCTTCTAAATCGGCGACTAGATAGGCGGCCAACATACCAACGAAGGTGATCATCAGTTGCGCGATCGTGAGCCGAACGATGTAGGCTTTTCGACGCTGGGTTTCGTATCGCTGCATACCGGCCCAGCCTCACTGATAAAAACCAATACCTCGACCAGCTAATAGCTAGACAAACCAAGGCAACCTGCACAAATCTTGCGCGATTATAGGGAAGCGCTATCACACCTTCAACCGAAGTCGCACCGATTTTGCCCGCTTAAGGGCTGATTTGCGACCAAAGGGGGAAAACGTGTGCGCTTCTTACGTGATATTGAATAGCCTGCTATTTAATATGATTCAAGATGCCATCCAATTCTTCGAGGCTGGTATAACGTATCGTTAACTTACCTTTGCCTTTTTGACCATGATCAATGGAGACAGGCGCACCGAGCAGTTCGCCAAGATGTGTTTCAAGCTTGGCCACATCGGGCTGCTTGCTTTGACGGTTAGGCGTTTTGGTTGGTGTTTGGCTGGTTTGGACTTTTTTCACCAGCGCTTCGGTGGCCCGCACCGTCATATCGTTATTGACCACCTCATGAGCCACCTGCCGCTGCTGGGTGCTGTTCAGCGTCAGCAAAGCTCTTGCGTGGCCCATATCCAGGTCACCCCGTTCGAGTAGGGTTTGCACTTCCGGATCTAGCGCCAGCAGGCGCAACAGGTTGGCTACCTGGGTGCGCGATTTACCCACTGCGTCGGCAATCTGCTGCTGGGTAAGCTCAAACTCTTCGCCCAGGCGCTTGAGCGCCATGGCTTCTTCGATGGCGTTGAGGTTTTCACGCTGAATGTTTTCGATCAGCGCCAGCGCCAGGGCAACTTCATCGCTGACTTCCCGGATCACCGCCGGGATAACGTCCAGCTCAGCAAGTTGGGCTGCCCGCCAGCGACGCTCACCGGCAATAATTTCGTAGCGATCCACGCCAATTGGACGCACGACGATGGGCTGCATCACGCCCTGGGCGCGAATGGAGTCTGCCAGCTCTTCTAGCGCTTCGGGCTGAATATCCCGGCGCGGCTGATATTTACCTCGCGTTAATTGCCCTAACGGCAGACGTTCAAGGCGATCTTCGCTAACGTCATCGGCCGCGGCACTACGCGCGGCGTCAGAAAGCTCCAACGGGGTGCCGCTACCGGCAAGTTCTAAGCTGTCACGGCGACGGGCACCGGCACCAATCAGGGCATCCAGGCCACGTCCCAGCGCGGGTTTACGCGTCATTCGCTTTTCCTCATTTTATAACGCTAGGCGACGAATCATCTCTTTCGCCAACACACGATAGGCCTGGCTACCACGGGAGAACCGGGCATATTGCGTAACGGGTAATCCGTGGCTCGGCGCTTCGGCAACTTTGACGTTGCGAGGAATGGTCGTTTTCAACAGCATGTCGCCAAAATAGTCACGCAACTGCTTATCCACTTCCCGCGTTAAGCTGGTGCGCTTGTCATACATAGTGCGCAAAATGCCCGCAATGGCAAGATCAGGATTCACATTTTGCTTAATCTGCTCAACGGTATCGAGCAGGGCCGACAGCCCCTCCAGGGCGTAAAATTCGCACTGAAGAGGGATCAGCACGCTATCGGAAGCCGTTAATGCATTCACGGTTAGCATGTTCAAAGAGGGCGGGCAGTCGATCAACACTACGTCATAGGCATCCGAGACCGAAGCTAGTGCGTTGGTTAAGCAGCTCTCGCTTTTATCGCGATCTAGCAGCTCGACTTCGGCGGCGGTGAGATCACCGTTACCCGGCAGTACGTCGTACTTGACCGCCAGCTTTTTGACAATCGTATCAGCGGCCGTTGCTTCGCCCAGTAGAACGTCAAGCACGCTTTTATCGAGCTCGTATTTATCGATGCCGCTGCCCATGCTGGCATGGCCTTGGGGGTCAAGATCCACCAGCAGTACGCGACGGTCGAGCGCAGCGAGACTGGCCGCCAGGTTAACGGCCGAGGTGGTCTTGCCCACGCCGCCTTTTTGGTTGGTCAGGGCAATGATCTGGCTCACTTACTCAACTCCTTCTGGGGGTCAGAATCAACGTTCAGCTTTCAACATTCAGCTTTCACATTTAGCTTTCAACATCCAAGATCAGCAGCTGCCGCTGGGCCGCTTCAAAGGGTACTTCCAATAGGTGACGCTGATATAAACGTATACCGGCGGGCAGGTCGCGCAGTTCATCATCCGCCCCCGGGCCTTTCATGGCTAACCACTGGCCAT
The DNA here is from genome assembly GCF_005937175.1 of Halomonas sp. ATBC28. Taxonomy (NCBI): domain Bacteria; kingdom Pseudomonadati; phylum Pseudomonadota; class Gammaproteobacteria; order Oceanospirillales; family Halomonadaceae; genus Halomonas; species Halomonas sp. ATBC28. The sequence goes on from NZ_VCQL01000014.1 coordinate 92,357, forward strand.
CGGCGCTGGGTAGCTGGCGGGTCAAGGTGACAAAATCGACCAAGCTGGCAAATGCTCGGGAAATCACCTGATCAAAAGCGGCGGCTTCAAACTGTTCCACCCGCGCCTGTACGGGAGTGACGTTTTCAAGCCCTAACTCCATTACCGCCTGACGCTGAAAGCGCACCTTTTTGCCATTACTATCCAGCAGTGTTACATCAAGCTGGGGGGCTAATATCGCTAATACGATACCAGGAAGCCCAGGACCCGCACCTACATCCAGTAGCCGCGGCCCCCGCACATAGGGCAACACAGCGGCGCTATCCAACACATGACGCGACACCATGTCGTCCACATCGCGCACCGCTGTGAGGTTATAAGCCCGATTCCACTTGTGCAACAGTGCCAATAAGCCTAGCAGCTGTTGGCGTTGATGTTCGTCAACGGCGATGCCTAATTGGGTAAGGCCTTGATCGAGCCGTGGTGCAACGCTTGTAGGTAGCGTCTTCAACAGTGGGTTCAACGAACTCATCCGTTAACTACCTCAGCTGCGGCTACCAACCGGCGCTTTTTCAGATGCACCAGCAAAATAGAGACGGCCGCCGGTGTAACGCCTGAAATCCGCGCCGCATGAGCAAGCGTTTCCGGCCGCGCTTCAGCCAGCTTTTGGCGAATTTCGTTAGACAAACCTTCGACTTTTAAATAATCCAGCTCCGCAGGCAGTGGCGTGGCTTCGTGGCGTTTGAGTTTATCGATCTCATGCTGCTGACGATCGATATAGCCTTGATACTTAGCCTGAATCTGCACCTGCTCGGCGACTGCTGGGTCAGTGACCAGGGTGCCCTCAATGCCGGGCAGATTGGCCAAATCGCTGTAATTCAATTCAGGGCGTTTAAGCAGATCACTCAAGCAATACTCGCGAGTGAGCGGTGCCCCGGTTTTTTCGGCCACTTGTTCAGCCGCTGGGCTTCCCGGTTGTATCCACAGGGTGCTTAGCCGCGCGCTCTCTTGTTCGATAGCCTCGCGTTTTTGGCTAAACGCTGCCCAGCGCGTGTCGTCGACAAGACCCAATTCCCGGCCCGCTTCGGTTAAGCGTAAATCCGCGTTGTCTTCCCGCAACAGCAGGCGGTACTCCGCACGGGAAGTAAACATCCGGTAGGGCTCTTTGGTACCCATAGTGATCAGATCATCAACCAGTACACCGAGATAGGCTTCATCGCGGCGGGGATACCAGGCGTCCAGCTCCTGAGCGCGGCGGGCGGCATTCAGGCCTGCGAGCAAACCTTGAGCACCGGCTTCTTCGTAGCCGGTAGTGCCGTTGATTTGACCGGCAAAAAACAGGTTGTGGATAAATTTAGTTTCCAGCGAGTGTTTTAAGTCTCGTGGGTCAAAAAAGTCGTACTCAATGGCGTAGCCAGGCCGGGTGATATGGGCGTTTTCCAAGCCTTTGATGGAACGCACCACCTGAATCTGCACGTCAAAGGGCAGCGAAGTCGAGATGCCGTTGGGGTAGAGCTCATGGGTATCCAAGCCTTCGGGTTCGATAAACACCTGGTGGCTGGATTTATCGGCAAAGCGATGAACCTTGTCTTCTATCGATGGGCAGTAACGTGGCCCAATCCCTTCGATGACGCCGGAATACATCGGCGAGCGATCAAGGTTGGCCAGAATCAGATCGTGGGTGTGCTGATTGGTGTGAGCAATGTGGCAACTCACCTGCTGAGGGTGCATCTCCCGCGATCCCAGGTAGGACATAACCGGCGTTGGGCTATCACCGGGCTGCTCTTCCAACTGGGAAAAATCCACGCTTTTGGCATTGATGCGCGGCGGCGTACCGGTTTTTAGGCGGTCAACCCGAAACGGCAGGGCGCGCAGACGTTCAGCCAGCGCGTTGGAAGGCGGGTCGCCCGCTCGGCCGCCTTTGCTTTGATCCAAACCAATATGAATCACGCCACCCAAAAATGTCCCGGTACACAGCACGACGCTGTCGGCATGAAAGCGAATGCCGGTTTCCGTGACGACGCCTCGTACGGTGTCGTTATCCACAATCAGATCACCAGCGGCTTGCTGGAAAATCGTTAAGTTGGGCTGGTTTTCCAGCATTCCGCGGATCGCTGACTTGTAACGGATGCGGTCAGCCTGGGCACGGGTGGCCCGAACGGCAGGCCCTTTGCTGGCATTGAGCACACGAAACTGGATACCACCCAAGTCCGTGGCAAGCCCCATGGCGCCGCCCAGTGCATCAATTTCCTTGACCAAGTGACTTTTGCCGATGCCGCCAATCGCGGGATTACACGACATTTGGCCCAGAGTTTCGATGTTATGGGTGAGCAGCAGGGTCTGACAGCCCATGCGAGCAGAGGCCAGTGCGGCTTCAGTTCCCGCATGGCCACCGCCGATGACAATCACGTCAAAGCGGTCGGGGTAATTCAAGAGACACCTCGTCTTGTGCCTGTCGGCACGGATGATGTGGCCAATGCAGTCGATTCTAGACGCAGCCACCTTAGATCAATGAGTCGGCAAGTATAAACCCCCTGTGGGTAACCGTCAGGTTTTTCCACACCCCAAATCGCTAAACCGCCTCTATTAATAACAACATAAATATAAAATAAGAGAAGTTCTGTAAATGTTGTAACTACTAGTGTGGACAATTTCTGTGTATAAGCGAATAATTATTAATTATTTCATCAACTTATATTGTTGACTTCTACATGTTTGAAGGCGGGAGTGCCTGGGTAGAAAGGGTGCTAAGCCTGTGGATGAAATAGCGCCTTATCCACAGATGCAATTGGCCACGGCTTATCCACCGGCCAGTACCTAGGTTGTTACCGCACCTGTGAACAAGCAACGTTGGGTGTGGAGCTAACGCTGAGAGACGCCCATGGTAGTCCTTGCGGAGATAAAAACGATTAATGTAAAAAAAGTTTATCCACAGGCAAAAAAATGGCCTGTCGTGTCGACAGGCCGGTAAAAAAGCGTCATTTCGCATTAGCGAACGCGTTATTTAGGTGCTAAGCGCAGGTCTACGCGAGGGCATTGAGTGTTCACATCTAGTGTTTAAGCACCCGCGCAAGGAAGGATTGAGTACGTTCATGTTGCGGTGAATCGAACAGTTTTTCCGGGTGTCCCTGCTCGGTAATCTCGCCTTTATGGATAAAAATCACCCGGTCGGCAACCTCACGGGCAAAGCTCATTTCATGGGTAACAATCACCATGGTCATGCCCTCTTTGGCCAGTTCACGCATGGCATCGAGCACTTCACCGATCATTTCCGGGTCAAGCGCCGATGTGGGCTCGTCAAATAACATCAGCCGGGGTTCCATGGCCAAGGCACGAGCGAGCGCCACACGCTGCTGCTGGCCGCCTGAGAGCTGGCTGGGGTACTTATCGGCCTGGTCGGCGATACCCACCCGGTCAAGCAAACGTTTGGCATTGCTGACCGCGTCGTCACGGCTTAAACCGCGCACTTTCATCGGCGCCAGTGTGACATTATCAATGACGCTGAGATGGGGAAACAGGTTGAATTGCTGAAAAACCATGCCCACTTCGGTGCGGATGGTTTGCAGTGCTTGGGTGCTCTTTCCATAGGGCAGCAGTTCATTGTCATCGACCACCAGACTGCCTGATTGGAACTCTTCCAGGCCGTTAATACAGCGAATCAGCGTCGATTTACCTGAGCCACTGGCGCCGATGATCACGACAACTTCACCGGGCACAATCGTAAGGTCAATATCGTTGAGTACGTGCAGGCTGCCAAAGTGCTTGTTGAGCTGCTGCATACGCACAATTGGTTGCGTTGTGTTGTTCAATGTCTCGCTCATTGCGCGTGTCCTTATTGTCCGGCCAGGCCTCTGCGCTCAAGTTGGCGCAGGATGATGGAGAGCGTCCAGGTGATCGCGAGATACATCAGGGCGACCATAAAGTAGACCTCAAGGGCCGTGAAGGTGGTGGCGATATAGATCTGCCCTTGGCGCACCAGCTCACTGACGCCAATCACTGAAAACAGGGAGGTATCTTTGATACTGATGATGCCCTGGTTACCAAGAGGCGGGATCATGCGCCGAAACGCCTGGGGCCAGATAACGTAGCGAAACGCCTGAGTGCGGGAAAGGCCCAGAGAGAGCGAAGCTTCCCCTTGACCGCGCTCAATTGACTGCACACCGCCACGCACGATTTCAGAGATGTAAGCGCCGGAATTAACGGCGATCGCGGCAATACCGGCGACCAGGGCGTTAATTGGCCCACCCAGCAGTTGTGGTAAGCCGTAAAAAATAAACAGTACTTGAACCAGAATCGGCGTGCCGCGGAACACTTCGACATAAATGATGGCCGGCCAGCGTAGCCAGCGCAGGGGGCTAATGCGTAACAGGCCAAAGAATATGCCGATAAAAAAACCAATGGCCAAGCCGCCAAATGAGATAAGTAGCGTCCAGGGAATACCCGGCAGCAGGTAAGGGATAGACCCAAACGCCGCCGACCAATCAAACTGAAAATTGACGTCCACGCGTAGACTCCTGAAACAAAAAAGCAGTTGGCAAAAAACACATGATCAACGCAGCAGGGCCGGGAGTTTTGGCCACCCGGCCCTGTAATGGCGTTACGCTATTATAGAGGTTTTACACTCACTCTTCGCTGGGGGCTTCACCAAACCATTTGGTGTAGATCTCATCGTAAGTGCCGTCTTCTTTCATCGCGGCGAGTGCTTCGTTGGTGGGTTCCACCCACTCGCTGCCTTTGTGGAAGACGATGCCGTACTGCTGACCTTCATATAGCGGGCCAACAACCTTGGTACGGCCTTCGCCACGGGTTTGCGAGAAGTAGGCAACGTTAGGGGCGTCATAGAGCACCGCGTCAACGTTGCGGCCTAACAGCGCCATGTACATGTCGGCAGTACCCGGGAAGGGGGTGATGTCAGCATCTTCGCCAAGCTCTTGCTGCAGGTAGTCGTAGCTGGTGGAACCAATTTTGGTACCAACGGCGAGATCCTGAAGGTCTTCTAGTGTTTCGACGCTGTCATTGTCGGCACGCACAATAATGCGAAGACCGGAATCGTAGTAGGGGTCGGAGAAGTCGACAACTTCGGCACGCTCTTCCGTAATGGTGGTACCGGCAATGGCGATTTCCTGGCTGCCGGTTTGCACGGCGGGAATGATGCCGGAGAACTCCATGGTCGTGAGGTTGACTTCAAAACCTGCGCGTTCGGCGACTTCGTTGATGATATCCATATCGAAGCCGACCATTTCGCCGGTCTCTTGATCCATCATTTCAAACGGCACAAAGCTTGGGTCAGTGGCCACGTTCACCGATGGCGTTTGGGCCATGGCGGCATTGGCGCTGCCCAATCCCAGTGCAAGCGCCAGCGTTGTTTTGGTTAGGCTGAGTGGTAGTGCTATTTTCATAAGTTTCCCCGTGCTTTATATGGCTGATGGCGGGTTACAAAGCGGTTTTTTACCGTTTGATGCTCTTTATAAACCGTTATTTAAGCCGTTGTTGACCTATTAACCTTGGCGAGAAACCGTCAGGGCGTCAAGTCACGGGGAGCGCTGCGGGCCAACGCTGTTTAGACCATAAAGGAGGCGCCGCAGCCGCAGGTGGTGGTGGCATTAGGATTTTGAACGCGAAAACGTGCGCCCGCCAGGCCCTCTTCGTAGTCGACGGTGGAGCCTACCAAGTATTGGTAGGAGAGGGGGTCAACCACTAGGGCTGCGTTACCGAACTCTATTACGGTGTCATCGTCGGCGACGTTTTCTGCAAAGTCGAAACCGTACTGAAAACCTGAACAGCCGCCACCAGTTACATAGACCCGCAGTTTAAGGGATGGGTTATTTTCTTCTGCAATCAGCGCATTAATACGTTTTCGTGCGCTATCAGAGAGCAGTAGTGGAGTAGGAACAAAGGCTTCTGCACCGCTCATGGGTACCTCCCGCGAGCTTTAAGAACGAATAAATCGGCATTGGGGGGTGATTATGGGTAATTCCCAGCAAATTGGTCAACTATTGCTGGGAATTAGTTAGGAATGTCTAGGTTAGCTACCGATCCCCTCGGTGGCGAGGACAGGTTTGCGCGAGGGCGCTGTGAACCCGTCCATGGGCGCTACTTTCGACATCCATGTCGAAAGACCCTCGCTCCAACCTGCCCTCGCACCACGTTAACTGCCTTGGTAAAGAAACCTTTTGAAGTACCCTCTGCATACTGGTGTTTGGTTCAAGGCATCAGCGCAGGGGCGGTGAGTCCTGTGTTCTCTTCAAAGCCAAACATTAAGTTGAGATTTTGGATTGCTTGGCCTGAAGCGCCTTTGACCAGGTTATCAATCACCGATAACACGACGACGGTGTTGCCATTGCCCGGCCGGTGCACTGCTAAGCGGCAGGTGTTGATGCCTTTGACACTGCGCGTTTCAGGGTGGCTCCCCGCGGGCATCACATCGACAAAGGGTTCGTCGGCGTAGCGCTGCTCAAAGAGTGTCTGCAGGTCGCCCGGCTCAGCGGTTAGCTGGCCGTAGAGTGTGGAGTGAATGCCGCGAATCATCGGCGTTAGGTGGGGCACAAAGGTTAAACCCACTGTGGATTGCTGGATATCCCTAAGTCCTTGGCTAATTTCCGGGAGGTGGCGGTGGCCCGAAGCGCCGTAGGCCTTCATCGACTCGCTGGCTTCGGCAAGCAGTGAACCCACTTTAGCGCCACGGCCTGCGCCGGTAACTCCGGATTTGCAGTCAGCAATGAGTTGGCTTGGGTCGATCAAACCCGCTTCCAGAAGCGGCAGGTAGCCCAACTGAACGCTGGTGGGGTAGCAACCGGGAACCGCAATTAAACGTGCGTTTTTGATTTTCTCCCGGTGCATTTCCGGCAGCCCGTATACTGCCTCTTGCAACAATTCCGGGGCACCGTGGGCCTGGTCGTACCAGCGGCTCCACTCGTCAGCATCGCGCAGCCGGAAATCGGCCGATAGATCAATCACCCGAGTGCCGTTTTCGAGTAGCTCACCGGCTAGGGCATGGGCGACGCCATGGGGGGTGGCAAAAAATACCGCATCCATGGCGCCCAGCTGTTTGGCGCCCAGCTGTTTGGCGTCCGGCTCGCTAAATGCCAGCGTGTCGTAATGGCCGCGCAGGTTGGGGTACATGTCGCACACCTTGACGCCGGTTTCCGAGCGCGAGGTAATCATGGCTACGTTGACGTGGGGGTGCTGGGCAAGTAGCCGCAGTAGTTCAACGCCGGTGTAACCTGTACCGCCAACAATGCCGACCTTAATCACAATTCACTCCTTACGGATGCCGCTGAGTAGAAAACCAAATTCGCTATTAGCTTAAGCATAGGACACCAAGCTGTTTAAGCGTATCCAGCTATGATACACAAGAGTGTAAAGATACAAGAGTAAGGAAGGTCGCTGTGGCGCGTTTTTCCCGATCGGATTTTACCTTAGAGAGTTTTCGTCGCCAGTTGGCCAACGTCGACGCCCTTCCGCAGCTCTGTTTGCTGGGCCTTGTCTCGGGGGTTATTACCGGCGCTGTGATGGTGGCGTTTCGGCTGCTATTGGAAGCGGGCGCCGCGCTCTACATGACCGATGGCGACCCAGAAGCGTTTGAAAGCATGGTGCCCTGGCTGCGTGCGCTGCTACCTATGTTGGCGGTTACCCTTGTGGGTGTGCTGCTGTACCGGCAAAAACCGACAGCGCGCAAGCTGGGCGTTGGCCATGTAATTGAGCGGCTTACCTATCATCAGGGCCGTTTTCCGTTACGCAATTGGTTAAATCAGTGGTGGGTAGGTGTTGTGGTGGTATTGGGCGGGCTCTCTGCTGGGCGCGAGGGCCCGGCGATTCATTTGGGCGCGGCGGCGGCCAGTGGACTAGGCCAACAGATGCGTTTGCCCAATAATAGTCTCAGAGTACTTGTGGCGTGCGGTACCGCAGCAGCTATTTCCGCTTCTTTTAACACGCCTATCGCGGGTGTCATCTTTGCCATGGAAGTGGTGATGATGGAGTACACCTTGGTGAGTTTTATGCCCGTGATTTTGGCCTCTACCATGGGGGCGCTGGTAGCACAGTTGGCTTATGGCAATGAACCCGCTTTTCGTATCCCCGAGATAGCACTAGGTTCACTGATCAACTTGCCGTGGATTGTGGTTACCGGGCTGGTGATTGGTCTGTTAGCGGGGCTGTTTATTCATATTTCACGCAACCAGCGGATTATGCTGTGGCCGCTCTGGATGCGCCTTGGCTTGGTGGGTGTGGCAACTGGCGCGGTGGCTTGGTGGTTCCCTCAGGTTCAGGGCATCGGTTATGACAGCGTGGCGGCGGCGCTCAATAACCAGCTGGAAATTAAAGTGCTGCTGGCGCTAATGATCGTCAAACTACTGCTTACAGCGCTAACTGTCGCTGGCGGCGTACCCATCGGTATTATCGGCCCGGTGTTGGTCATAGGTGCTGCCACAGGTGCACTGTTTGGTTTACTGGGAGGCTGGCTTTGGTCTGATAAAGCCGCGGATCCTGGTATTTACGCGATGCTAGGCATGGCCGCAATGATGGGGGCGGTGTTACAAGCGCCTCTTGCTGCCCTAATGGCGCTTTTGGAGTTAACCCATACGCCGAGTATCATGCTTCCCGGCATGCTGGCGGTGGTGGTGGCGTGCTTAACCTCGCGTCAATTGACCGGCTGTGAAGGTTTCTTTATTAGCACGGTGCGCTACGGGCTTCACCCGCTTCAGCAGCCGTTGATGCAGGCACTCTCACGGGTTTCGGTGCCTGCGGTGATGGAGCGTCAACTGGTGCGCACCGAGCGAATGATCACCCCTGATCAAGCGCGGCTTTTATTAGAGAAGAACCCAGTGTGGTTAGTGATTGAGCGGTCAACAGAGGAAAAACCTGTGCTGGCGCTAAAAGCCGCTGAATTGGCACGCTGGCTACTTGAGCACGATGAGGCGCTGCAGGGGGATGAGCCGCCTGAGGATGAGCTGATTGATCTACTGGAAATCCCCGGCCAGCGTTTAGAGCTGGCACCGATTGGTTTACAGGCGACGCTTTCCGAAGCGTTTCTAAAACTGCAGGATAACGCTCTGGGGGCGCTCTACGTCGTTCATGGCTATCGCCCAAAGCAGCGGCGTATTTCAGGTATTATCACCCGTGGCGCCATCGAACGTTATTATCACTACACTGACCCCCGTGGTGCCGACCTTCGTGACAATGAAGTACGAGAGAATGATACCCGTAAGAAGGACTCATCACTTTAAGGAGCGACAATGTACCTATGGGTAAAGGCCATTCACTTAATGGCCGTAGTGACGTGGTTCGCTGCGCTGTTCTATTTACCCCGCCTGTATGTGTATCACGCCACTGCGCGGGATAACGGCGACGAACAGGCCATCAGCTATTTCAAAACCATGGAGCGTAAGCTCTACCGTGGCATCATGACCCCATCGATGATTGCGGTACTCATTTTTGGTGGCTGGATGCTCTATCTGGTGCCCGAGTGGTTTAGCCAGGGCTGGATGCATGCCAAGCTGGCGCTAGTGGTTCTGCTTATCGCCTATCATCACGTTTGTTTGATCTATTTGAAGCAGTTTGCCCAGGATCGTTGTACCAAAGGCCATGTGTTTTTTCGCTGGTTTAATGAAGCGCCGGTGATTGCGCTCGTGGCGATTATTCTGCTTGCCGTTGTGAAGCCCTTTTGATGCGCCAACCACTTCCCCCCGTGGTGTTGGTACTCGCCGGGCATGATCCGACTGGTGGCGCTGGGTTGATCGCTGACAGTGAAGCCATTGCGGCCTGTGGTGGTTGGGCGGTAACGATCCCCACTGCGCTGACGGTACAGAATTGTCATAATGTGACCCGCGTGATCCCTGCTGAGCCGACCGCGATGCGCCAAATGGCCGAGGCAATTAGTGAGATGCAGGTCGCGGCGATTAAGATTGGCCTACTTGCCGACGAAGACACCCTGCGCGCAGCGGAGCAAATTATTCGTCGTTTTCCAGGCATTCCCGTGGTGGCCGATCCGGTCTTCAAAGCCGGTGGCGGAACTGAGTTATCCACACCTGCTTTGCGACAATTGTTTATTGATCGCTTGTTACCGCTTGTGGATATCTTAACCCCCAATCGCGCTGAGTTGGCTCAGCTTACGCCCGACATCATCACTCCTTTCGATGATACGGCCCGTGCGGTGGCACTGATGTCACAGGGGTGCCAAGCCATTCTGGTCACTGCCACGGATGAGCCGCTGCCCGGCAACGACCAACAGGTGGTGCACACCCTGCACTCGCCTGATACTACTCGCCAGTGGCAGTGGCCACGTTTGCCTGAATTGTTCCATGGTTCTGGCTGCACGCTGGCATCGTCTCTAGCTGCTCGTCTTGCTGTTGGTGAGCGCTTACCAACAGCTTGTGAGCAGGCTCAGCACTTTACTTGGCAAAGTTTGTCTCAAGGCTTTCAACCGCCCAGCGGCCAGTGTTTGCCACATCGTTTTTCACGGGCTGCCCGTTTTTGATCCTATCTTCTGTACGCCATTGACCGAGAGGATGCTATGACTACATCAGCTGAACTGTTCGATCTTGCCAGTCGCCATATACCGGGCGGAGTAAACTCACCCGTCCGGGCGTTTAAAGGGTTGCACCGCCCGCCGGTCTTTATGGAGCGTGCTCAAGGTGCCTTTCTGTTTGACGTCGAAGGCAATCGCTACGTGGATTATGTCGGCTCCTGGGGGCCCATGATCACTGGGCATGCCGACCAAGACGTATTGGCAGCCGTACGGGCGCGATTAGACAACGGCCTGTCCTTTGGTACCCCTACCGCAGTCGAAACCACCATGGCGGATTTGATCTGCGAGATGATCCCCTCCATGGATATGGTGCGCATGACTAGCTCGGGCACCGAAGCCACCATGTCGGCGATTCGCCTGGCGCGAGGTACCACCGGCCGCGATAAGATCGTTAAGTTCGAGGGTAACTACCACGGCCACTCTGATTCACTGCTGGTTAAGGCGGGCTCTGGCGCGCTTACCCACGGCGAACCCAGCTCACCGGGCGTGCCCACGTCGCTGGCTGAACACACTATTACCCTGTCGTTTAACGACCCTGAAGGGGTCGAAGCGTGTTTTAGCGAAATTGGCGATCAGATTGCCTGCATTATTGTTGAACCCGTTGCCGGCAATATGAATTGTATTCCGCCTCAACCGGGCTTTTTGGAAACGCTGCGCCGAGTATGTAACGAGTATGGCAGCGTGCTGATTTTTGACGAAGTGATGACTGGTTTTCGAGTGGCATTGGGCGGTGCCCAAGCCCACTACGGTATAGTGCCTGATCTAACCTGCTTGGGAAAAATTGTCGGTGGCGGCATGCCGGTGGGCGCCTTTGGTGGCAAGCGCGAGATAATGCAAAACATCTCCCCCCTGGGGCCGGTTTACCAAGCGGGCACATTGTCGGGTAACCCGTTGGCGATGGCTGCAGGTGTGGCACTGCTAACCAAACTACAGGTACCGGGCTTCCACGATGCGCTTACCCAGCGGGTTAACACCCTTTGTGCGGGCCTTCAGGAGCGTGCCAATGCCGCACGGGTGCCGATGATGACGCAGTCGGCGGGCGGTATGTTTGGACTTTTCTTCACCTCTCAAAGCCGTGTGGATAACTTTGCCCAAGCCACCGCCTGTAACCCGGATGCCTTCCGCCGCTTCTTTGGCGCGATGCTCGATCATGGCGTTTACTTGGCGCCTTCTGCTTACGAAGCAGGCTTTATGTCCAGTGCTCATACCCCGGAAGACATTCAGTTCACGCTGGATGCAGCAGAAAAAGCCTTTGCGGTAATGTAACGGCACGTAACCTAAAGCCAGCTATACTGTCAAGAGCCGCTCAACTTGAGCGGCTCTTGGCTTATATGAGAGTTACACTCATGGCACGACCAACGGCTTGGCGATACATGATCTGCGCAGCGGGGCTGCTGGTTTGCTTCCCGCTGGCTGCTCAGTCGCCTCAGGAGCAGGACATGACCCAGATCCATATCACCATGAGCGGTTCACCGGGCGCTGAGTTTTCCGCCCACTGGCGGATTACCCACGAAGGAGAAACCACCGAGCACGTTGAAGAGAGCGGAACAGTACCTGCTGAGTACACCTTTACTGGCACGGAGCTGGAAGGCACGGTAAAACTGTTAAGTGATGATGAGCGGCTGGAAGTCGATATTCAAAAAGGCAGTAACCGGTCGCGTTCATCGACTCAGGGGGCAGGGGGAACATTGACGCTGATGATTCGTTAGCTGTTACCTTTTAAGCAATAAAAAACCGCCCCATGGGGGCGGTTTGTGTGTTCTTGGTGGGTTACCACTGAGTGGAGATAGCAGAGTTATTGTGGCCTACCTGAGAATGAATAGCTGCTGCTGCACCACCGTAAGAAACGTTTTGGCGGATAGTCGATACGTTGTTACGGCCTTCTTGGTATACATCTGCCATGTGACCATCGCCACCTTGGTAAATGTAGGAAGCACTTAGATCCGCTGCAACTTGGATGACTTTGGCTTCGTTATAGTCGCCGTCCTGATGCACAAAACTCCAAGTTTCATCGGTGTTATATGCCTGATAGACGTCAGAGGAGTTATTATCGCCAAATTGTTCGACGATGGAGTCGCTCTGGCTAGTATTCCAGAACTGAGCAACGGTGGAGTCGTTACCGTTACCATCTTGGTGAACAAAAGAATCATTACGTTCACCACCCTTTTGTATCACAGTGGATTTGTTCTCATCGCCTATTTGATAAACGACAGATTCGTGTTCGTTACCGCTTTGTAATACATAAGAGCTATTCTCATTTCCTTTCTGAACTACGCGAGAATACTGTGCATCTCCATATTGATCAGTTTCAGCAATGTTATCATCACCATTTTGAATGATTAACGAAGTGCGCTTATCATCCCGATCAAAACCATTCAAACCTAAACGAATTGCTTCTTGTTCATCAAAAGCTGGATTTGCCACGTAATTGGCAGCGCCGTTGATAGTTGAATCTTGGTAGTCACGAGCTTGTGCTGAGAACGCGCTAACTAGAGCAATGGCGGCAGCGATAGTAGTAATTTGAGTTTTCATGGTGTTTCCCCTTGGTTTCGATCTACTTGCTTTGGTTTTAACTGAGAAGCTGGATGCGACTCAGTTGGTATCGATAGTGACCGGCCGCGCATAGCCCGAATAATTTTGTTGTTCGACACTTATGCTGCGAAGGCCACTGCCCGATTGAGAAAGAGCAATATCACTATTTTGTCCAAATTGAGTTACTTGCGCTTTAATTTCAAATTGGCCGCCAGTTTGACTTATATTCGCGACGTGATTTGAACCTACCTGTTTTACTAAACCAATGTTAGCGCCATTATTTTGAGAAATACTGGCTTGATTGTTATATCCATCTTGATAGATATAGGCGATGTTACCCATTTGATAACTCGCTGAGCGAGACTGTGTAACATTAGCTTGGTTGTCATTGCCATTTTGACTAATAATGCTAACGTTACTTTTTAATAGATTGTTATGGTATGTACCTGCTGCATATTGAGTTATTCGTGCGTTTTCTTCAGACAAACGTGTAAAGTCATTACCAGCGGCTAATAAGGTGGAAGCGTTGGTTAAAGAAATAGCGGCCACTAACGCAGTAAAATAGATTCGCATGTGCTTACTGTAACTGAACGTTTTCATATTTTTCCTTTTGAAACTTTTCGTATCAGTTTGTATTCATGCGTTGAGTTTGGCTTGTTTTTAGAAATTAACCATAGCGAATTTTTTTGAGATGACTATTGTTTTTTTAACAATTATTAAAACAATAATAACTATTAAAAACACCATAAGAGAATTAGTTTTTTAGTCACTTTAGGTATTGCTTACGTATGCAACGGCCACTTTTAATGTGGCCGTTGTTAATTTTTTATATAAGAAATATTAAAGCATGGGTGTTGGGGAATTTAGGTAGTCATTAAGTACAGTATCTTGAATATTCGTACCTGGTGCGAGGTTCCACAGTCGGTTTTCAACGCCTCTGGCGATAAGATGAATAACCGCCGACTCAATCGCTGACATGACCGCCAACTGTACAGGCTCATTCGTGGTAAGGCCTACTTCGGCCTCTAGCAAACGACGAAAATCAATAAAACGATAGACACCCGCTCGCATTTCTTTCGAGTAGATCGTTTTCGTTGTGGTTACGTTAGCCAGTACTTCGCCGGTGGATATTTCAACCGCGCGTAAATTGACCGTTACCTGGTCAACTTGGTACTGCCCTGAAGCACCAATACCAAAATACTCAGCGCCAGCGCCGCCAGTGCGCACGTTGGATTCGTAGGCGATGATACCGCCTTCCAACATCACCGAGGCAGCACGCAGGGATGGCAGCGTATCGGGCTGGCCAAAGCGTTCAAACTCTGCGCGTATAATGCGTCTTTCGGTAAGCAAGTTTTGTAAACCGACACGCTCAAGCGGTATAAACCAGCCTGAATCCGCCAGCGCACCGGTTAGCATTGCTGCCGCACCTTGGGTGACAGCGGTTGAAAAAGTACTTGCAGGCGCAGGGCGGTATTGGCCTGTTTGATCGCGAAAGTCATAAACAGACACAAAAATTTGCCCAGCTGTGGGGGGGAGTGAAATTAAATCTTGGTAGGTAGCTCCACGGGGGGTAAGCGTTGCGTCTGCACCTTCTAAATTTTCCGATGTAGCGACCATGCCGGCGCAGCCGCTTAGTAAACTAGCGACGATAAGTGATGCGATAATTTTCATGGTGTTCCCCTGAAATGACGGATAATTTTTAGTGAGCTATTTTGTTGTTTTAAGGATTGAATAGCCCACCCACGCTTATTTCAGTCACATCTCCAGTTAACTTATCGACTACTCTAACTACTAATTGACCACCATTGTCGCTAACCACTACGCCAAACTCATCACTATCAAAGCTACCTTCGCTAACATCGCCCGAACTGACATCCGCTATTAATTGAGAAATGAGTCGGCTCTCTAAACTTTGTAGTAATCTTTCTGTCGCGGAAGTGGGAGTTGATCGGCTAGCGCTGGAGTCTTTATTGGTATCTTGAGCCTGCGCTTTTCCTAGTAAATAACTACCCACAAAGGGATCACCTCCAAAAGAAGGATTAAGTGGCTTATAGATTAATTCCCCAGCTTGTGCTGTTGTGGATAGCACCAAGGCCATTCCCATAACGACTAAGCAAGTTCTTTTTATTGGGTTCATTAGAAAATCTCCTCTTTTCCCAAGTCTTTGTCGGAAGATAGCGAAGCGGATATTTGCCGTTCAATCAGTGCTCTTTCGACGGTCTGCACGGCTTCCACAGCCGCCCTATCGGCTTCATTTATTCTTGGGGAGAGCTGTGTGCGGAAATACATACGATTGCCTTCCATTACCCATATTTGGCTACCCCAGCGGGCATCTGGGCGCTCTTTAATGGTGATGGTGGCATTGCCGATAATCAGGTTATCCATCGCCCGCTGGCTGAAGGCTCGGTAGAAGGTCTTACCGGCCATGGTGATTGTTCTATCTACCATCACGCCAGTTAGCTCACTTCCTCCATTAGCGCTTCCTTGCACTCCTGGCCCATCAGGACTGGAGAGCTGATTAATAGCGTCGATCGCTTCTTGTTCGTTGGCAGGCAATGCATCGGTTGGGGCTGTTGGTTCGTTAGCTAATGCTAAAGATGACCCGATCCATACCGCCATGAAGAAAAAGTTGATGGATAAACGGTGCATTGATGGCATGACAGTTACCCTTGCGCATTAGCGCTAACGATGTCGTTGAAGACTGCGTGCGGTCTCAATATTGGGCAGAATCGGGCCCAGGTTCTGATGAATCCAGTTGAGCGCTTGAATGCGGTTGTGAACGTTAATTTTGCGAAAAATGTTGTATAGGTGTGACTTAACGGTGTGTTCGCTAACAAACAGTTTTTCGGCAATTTGTTGATTGGAAGAGCCAGCACTAAGTAGTGAAATAATCTCCATCTCCCTGTTAGTTAGTCCACAGGCTGGGCGGAAAGCATTACTTTGGTATTTACGATAAAACAGAATTAAACGAGCCATTAAATCCCGTGACATCCATAGCTCTCCTTCAAGTAGCGCGTGAATGCCTTTACAGATGACCTCAAGACTTTCATTGCGATAAAACACGCCTTTTAGTTGAGCGCACGAGAGTGCTTCAAGGGCGTGATCCATATCGTGAATGTTAAAGGCGGCTAGAGGAGTTTTAGTGAGTGCATCGGGTAACTTATCTTGCCATTCGGGCAGTGCATCAATGCCGATATGATCACTATCGATAAGAATCAACATGTTGCCGGAAGCGGAAATGGGTAGCGCCGCGTGGGGGGAGTGGATACTAATTTGACAACCGGTGTGCTTGTTCAAGTACTCAGCGAACAGCTGGACTTGGGGACTTTTTTCGGTAACGACATACACCGTTCCGGTAGACTTTTCCTGCGACATTGGGTGGCCCTCGTGGAAAGAAAGAGTGAGCAGGTAACCACTGAAGTGTTGACCATAAGATACGTTTCGTAAAGTTTTGTTATTAAATATATGGTAAAAATATTTTTCATCTCTTCAATATTTTCATTAATATGGAAAATATTGTTATTTAACAAATGCTTATTATTAATTAAGCAATAAATTAATTACCTCATCATTAGATACGTTATGTAACATTTTGACGGCTTTTGATACCAGCAGTGAGCGCGTAAACTGCAGTTCTAATGTTAGGAGTACATACCATGGCCGCCGTCAATACCCTTGTACTTGCCAGTGGCAATACAGGAAAATTAAGAGAATTCAGTCAGTTACTTTCACCTTTGGGGTTCGATGTTCGCCCCCAGGCGGATTTTGGTGTCACGGATGTGGAAGAGACGGGGCTAACTTTCGTCGAAAATGCACTGTTAAAAGCGCGTGAAGCGAGCCTCATCAGTGGATTACCTGCATTAGCTGACGATTCTGGGCTTGAAGTAGACGCACTCAATGGTGCACCCGGTATCTATTCCGCTCGGTATGGCGGTGAGCCGAGAAGCGACGAGAAAAATAACCAAACGTTGTTAGCCGCATTAAGTGACTGTGCGGAAGGGCAGAGAAGTGGGCGTTACTGGTGTGTGCTGGTTTATTTGCGCCATCCGAAGGATCCGGTGCCGGTCATTGTGCAACGGAGTTGGGAAGGCGAAATTCTTGCTCATCCCCGAGGGAAGGAGGGGTTTGGCTATGATCCGCTTTTCTGGTTACCTGATCAGGGTATGAGCGTCGCCGAGCTGCCCAGCGAAAGTAAAAATCGCCTTAGCCATCGTGGTCGCGCGTTGCAGGGGTTAGTGGAGTTACTGAAGGTGGCGCATGGCTGATACGTTGCCGCCACTCTCTCTCTATATCCACACGCCCTGGTGTGTCCGTAAATGTCCGTACTGTGATTTCAATTCTCATGAGCCGGGCACACACGGTTTTACACCGCGAGATTTACCTGAAGCCGCCTATCTAGATGCGCTGTTACAAGACCTGGATAGTGATCTTGACCTGGCGGCTGGTCGAGAAATTAAAACCATCTTTATTGGCGGTGGGACTCCAAGCCTGATGTCGCCCGCGTTTTATGAACGATTACTGAAAGAGATCCAGATCCGTTTACCCTTCTCTAAAGAGATAGAAATTACCTTAGAGGCTAATCCAGGTACCACGGAGCAAGAGCGTTTCATTGGTTACCGGAAAGCAGGCATTAACCGTCTTTCGCTGGGTATTCAAAGTTTTCAGCCTGATCAACTGCATGCGCTGGGGCGAATTCATAGCGGTGACGAAGCGATTACTGCGGTAGCGCAGGCGCGCCAGGCAGGCTTTACCAACATTAATATTGACCTTATGCACGGTTTGCCTGATCAAACGCCTCAATTGGCGATGGATGATATTACCCAAGCGCTGGCATTGGCACCTGAACATCTCTCTTGGTATCAGTTGACCCTTGAGCCGAATACCGCCTTTCACTCCCACCCCCCGATACTGCCAGAGGAAGAGGCGCTTTGGGATATTCAGGATAAAGGTCATCAGCTCCTGGAGCTGGCGGGCTTCAAGCGCTACGAGATCTCGGCTTACGCTAGTGCCGGTCACCAGAGCCGCCATAACCTTAATTACTGGCAGTTTGGTGACTACCTCGGGATTGGCGCTGGTGCTCATGGCAAGCTTAGCCGTATTGACTCAAATGGGGAGTGGCACATTGAACGGCGCTGGAAAACTCGCCAGCCAGACGCCTACCTAAAGCGCGTAGATGACCTGCGTGGCTTTATAGCCGGTAAACAGCTGATAAAAACGGATGAGCTACCGTTGGAGTTTGCCATGAACGCTTTACGGCTCACTGGCGGGGTGTCGCTTGAGACATGGAGAGCCAACACTGGGCAAGCGCCTGCAATGTTACTCACGCGTTTACAATCTGCCGAGAAAAAAGGACTTTTGATGCAAATGCCTGAAAAACTGCGTGCATCGCCTCAAGGTCTATTATTCTTGAATGAGTTGCTAGCTTTGATCAGCGATGATTGACCAGCAATCTACAGAAATTCTTTTTTTCTGAAATAACAGACTTGAACCATCAAGCTTGACGACTTACAAGGAGTGAGTGATGCGTATTTCTCGACTACTGACACCGTTGGCGGCTGCTATTCTACTGGCCGGTTGCGCTACATCGGATCCTTACGGTGGCCAAACGCAGCGCTCTAGCACCGCTATGGGCACCGGGATTGGTGCCGCCGTGGGGGCCGCTGCAGGCGCTCTGTCTGGCGATGGCAGCACCAGCCGCCGTGACCGTGCACTAATTGGTGCTGCCGTAGGCGCAGCAGCGGGCGCTGGTATTGGTGTCTATATGGATCGCCAAGAGCAGCAGCTACGTGACAACCTACAGGGGTCACGCATTGAAATCGATCGCCGTGGCGACGATATCGTGCTCAATATGCCCAGCGGCGTTACCTTTGGCTTTGACTCTGCTGAGCTGACTAGTGAAGCGCGTGGCTCACTCAATGAAGTTGCTAACGTACTTTCTCAGTACCAGGATACCCGCGTTAGTATCGCTGGCCACACCGATAGTACCGGTGACGCGAGCTATAACCAGCGTCTATCTGAGCGCCGTGCCCAAGCCGTCGCCAGCTACTTGTCTCAGAACGGCGTTTCATCCATGCGCCTGAATACTTCTGGTTACGGTGCTACTCAGCCAGTCGCCAGCAACGACAATGAGCAGGGCCGTGCTCAAAACCGTCGGGTAGAAATTACCTTGACGCCTACCGGTAACGGCCAGGGCTAAGTAAGCCTCTTAAAGCTGCGCATTGCCGCTCAAAGCCCGCTATGCTCCTATAGCGGGCTTTTTTCGTTCACCTGTTTACGAGCTACCATGCTGTCCTACCAACACGCTTACCACGCCGGTAATTTTGCCGATGTACACAAGCATCTGACGCTTTACGCCGTCACTGATTACCTATTACGTAAAAAAACACCTATTACATATATAGATACACATGCCGGTAGAGGGCTTTATCCACTAGCCACCAAAGAGACCCAGCGACTCCAAGAGTACCGTGAGGGCATCTGGCCACTGTGGCAGAAGCGTGAACAGCTAACCGACGCGCTGCTGGGAAGCTGGTTAAACGCTATTGTTGGGGCGCAGCCAGATCATAATGAATTGACCCTCTACCCAGGCTCGCCCTGGTGGCTGAGCCAGCCGCTGCGCGAGCACGATCGTCTGTGCCTGTTTGAGCTGCACCCGGGCGAACACCAGCACTTGAATGGCCAGGCGCTCCCTGCGCAGGTCAAGCGCGTGTATGGCGACGGGCTGGCAGGGCTTAGAGCGATGCTGCCGGTAGCAACACCCAGGGTATGCGTGCTGATTGACCCAAGCTTTGAGCGCAAGGTGGAGTACCAGGAGGTCGCTGACACTGCTATCCAGGCCCTGGAAAAGGCTCGCCATGCGGTGATGATGATCTGGTACCCGCTGCTGCCTGCCGGGCATCACCAAATGCTGCTGGACGTGCTGCAGGCCAGTGGAATACGCAAGATATGGCGCAGCGAGCTGCTGCTGCGCGAACCTGGCGAGCAGGCTCACGGCATGTTCGGTAGCGGTATGCTGGTGATCAATCCGCCCTGGGGGTTGGATAAACGCCTGGCAGCAGCGATGGCAGAAATTACCCCGCTGCTCGGCGCTGATAGCCGCTATCAGGCGGATTGGTGGGTGGGAGAGTAGTTGTCGAAAAAAGTAACCCTATTTGCCGATACAAAAACTGCCAAAAATTTCGCCCAATAAATCATCGGCGCTGAATTCGCCAGTGATCTCGCCTAAGGCTTGTTGGGCGTCGCGCAAATCTTCCGCCAGCAGTTCCCCTGCGCCATATCCATCCAACTGAGCACGGCCGGTATCAAGGGCTGCCATGGCGCGATCTAGGGCGTCCAGGTGCCTTCGGCGGGCGGAGAAGCGACCCTCGGTGGTGGCGGCAAAACCCATCACATCCTTCAGATGCGCTTTCAAGTTATCCACACCCGTACCGGTTTTCGCCGATAGGCGCACAATGGGTATGGTTGTGGATAAATCAATGCCCGCCGGCTCGGCACTGGTATCGATTTTATTACGCACCAGGGTTAAGCGGCTCTGGTCGGGCAGGCGAGCGACAAACTCCGGCCAGATGGCCATGGGGTCGGTTGAAGTAGTGGTGCTGGCATCAACGAGTAGCAGCACTCGGTCGGCTTTCTCTATTTCGGCCCAGGCACGTGCGACACCAATTTTCTCCACCGCATCAGGCGTATCGCGCAATCCAGCGGTGTCGATGATATGTAGGGGCATACCATCAATATGAATGTGCTCACGGAGCACGTCCCGGGTCGTGCCCGCGATATCCGTCACAATGGCGGTATCTTGTTCGGTCAGCGCATTTAGCAGGCTCGACTTCCCCGCATTGGGTCGCCCGGCAATGACCACGCTCATTCCTTCTCGCAGCAGTGCACCTTGGCCTGCCGCCTGGCGTACGTCGCTCAGCGCTTGCTGGACGCTGCTTAAGTGCTGGGCAACGTGACCGTCGGCAAGAAAGTCGATCTCCTCTTCGGGGAAGTCGATCGCCGCTTCAACGTAAACGCGCAGTTCGATCAAGCGCTCCACCAGCGCAGAGACGCGCTTCGAGAACTCACCCTGGAGCGAGCGTACGGCGTTTTCTGCCGCTGAGCGTGAGGTGGCATCGATGAGATCGGCAATCGCTTCCGCCTGAGCCAGATCGAGCTTATCGTTCAAAAATGCCCGTTCGGAAAACTCTCCCGGCCGCGCCAGGCGGGCACCCAAGACCACACAGCGCTCCAGCAGCATATCCATAATAATCGGGCCGCCGTGTCCCTGGAGTTCCAGTACGTCTTCACCGGTAAACGAAAGGGGGCCGTTGAAGAACAGGGCGATGCCTTCATCAATGCTCCCTTCTGCGCCTTGGAATGGGCCGTAGTGAGCGTATCGCGGGGCAGGGCAATGCCCAACCATGGCTTGAGCGATTTCGCGGCAGGCGGGCCCGGAGACGCGGATAATACCCACGCCGCCGCGTCCTGGGGGAGTTGCCAGCGCCGCAATGGTGTCAGGCGTATAGAGGCGTTCGGCCATGGTGAATCTCTTAGTCAATTGGCAGAAGTAGCATTTGATCGGTCTAGCATCGATCTACATAGTTTGGATTTGTCGACCTTAAAACGCCAGACCCCCGCTCGGGGCGGGGGTCTGAAGGGCGATGACAAAGGCAGTCTATTTGGTTTTCATGCCTTTGCCGATACTCGGATCATTTTCGATTTTGCGCGTAATGTAGTACTGCTGCGCCACCGAAATGATGTTGTTGACCACCCAGTAGATAACCAGACCGGCCGGGAACCACAGGAAGAAGAAGGTAAAGATGATAGGTAGCATCTTCATGATCTTCGCCTGCATGGGGTCTGGAGGTGTCGGGTTCAACATCTGCTGAACGAACATCGAAATGCCCATCAGAATCGGCAGAATGAAGTACGGATCCTTCACCGATAGATCCTGAATCCAGAAGATAAACGGCGCATGCCGCAACTCAACCGACTCCAGCAACATCCAGTAGAGAGCGATGAAGACAGGCATTTGAATCACAATAGGTAGACAGCCCCCCAGCGGATTGATCTTCTCCTTCTGGTAGAACTTCATCATCTCTTGTGACATTTTCTGCCGGTCGTCGCCATACATCTCTTTCAGGCGCTGCATTTCCGGGCCGAGTTTACGCATCCTACCCATGGATTTGTAAGCTTTGGCTGAAAGCGGGAACAGCACTGTCTTAACCAGTATGGTCAACAGGACAATCGACCAACCCCAGTTACCGACTACCTCGTGGATATGATCCAGCAGCCAGAAGAGGGGGTTAGCAATAAACCATAACCAGCCATAATCTACGGTTAATTGCAGGTTGGGAGCGACTTGTTCCAGATAGTCCTGCACTTTTGGCCCGACGTACAGAGTGGCGCCTAGAGTGGTTTCACTATCGGCGGCCACAGTGCTGGTGGGGCCAGCAAAGGCTACGACGTTACGATTACTGGAGTCGGTGGTGACGTAGAAAAGGTTTTGCTGATCCTGCTGAGGCGCCCATGCCGACACAAAGTAGTGCTGAATAATGGCTATCCAGCCGCCCTGTGCTTCACGGTTTTCGAAGTTATGGCTTTGAATATCCTCAAAGTCGATCTTCTCGTAGCGTGCATCTGGCGTTGAGTAAGCGGCCCCTAAGTAGGATTTCATACCCATGGAGACACCGCTTGATGGGTCAGGGCTATTGTCGCGTGCCAACTGACCAATAAAGCGCGCACTAACCGGTGCGTCGGTGTTATTGGCCAGGTAGTAGTTGACGTTGACCGCATAGCTGCCGCGCTCAAAGGTAAGCCGCTTAATGACCTCAACGCCGTTAACATCAGCGGTTAGATCAACGCTTAGCTCGTCATCGTTATCGCCTAAACGATACTCCGAGTTTTCAGGCGTGAACGCGATACGGCTGGCTTGGCCATCGAGCTGCAGGCCTGAGCGAGCCACGTAACTACGGCTGCTGTTATCGGATAACAGCACATAGTTACGGTCTGAATCCAGAGAGAGTTTGTGCTGCGGTAACGCGGCATAAACAATATCGCCACCGTGTGGATCAATACGCACATCCAGAACATCGGTGGTCACGGCAATGAAGTCGCGGCTTGATGTCTCGCTTTCGGTATCAGGAATACCTTCACCTACCGCACTTTGCTGTGAAGACGTGCTCGGCACCGCTAAGCCGCTTTCTCCATCTTCAGCATTGCTAGGAGACGTGGAATTGCTGCGTTGCGTCGTTTCAGGCACTGAATCGTAATTCGGCTGCCCGTAATCCTGATTCCACTGGACGACTAGCAAGTAAGCGAGTACGGCTAGTGGAATCAGTAATAAAAGTCGTTTTACGTCCATGAGGGTTCTGCCCGCTGGGTGGTGAACATGCTAATGGCGCAGTGTCATTTACTCGACTCTTGACACACGAAAGCCTGCCAGTTGGCAGGCCGAGGTCGAGCGGCGAGGGGTGCACCAAAGGTCACGTGTCACGCTTAGGCGTTGGTGCTGCGATCACCGCCTGTGCGTCACGCTGTAGTCGTTTCCACATGCCGTGTAACTGGCGATGCAAGGTGTCGTTATCGAGATCCTGAACGCCACGTCGCGCAAGTACCACTATATCCACAGAGGGTAGGTGATCTTGACGAAGGCGAACGGATTCTCGAACCAGACGCTTGAAACGGTTGCGATCTACGGCGCGCTTAACATTTTTTTTGCTGACCACCAGTCCAAGGCGGGGGTGTCCCCGAGTACTAAAGCGAACTAACGCCATCATACCTTTGCCATGCACTTTCAGGTCGGCTTGCTCAAACACGTGACTAAAGTCCCCAGCATTTAGTAACCGTAATTGCCGGGGAAAGCCTTGTTGCGGTACACGCAATCTGAGATCAGGCGCTCAGACGCTTGCGGCCCTTGGCACGGCGACGTGCGAGGACGGCGCGACCGTTTTTGGTTGCCATACGAGCACGGAAGCCATGCGCGCGCTTGCGCTTGAGAACGCTAGGTTGAAAAGTGCGTTTCATAACTCGTTATTCCCACGTGGTTTAGGACGGAAAGTGAATTCCAAAAAGCCCGGTCCAGTGAGGAACTAGCCGGGGAGATTCAATTCAAGACCGGAAATTGTAGAGACTTCCTCTGCTGGGTGCAATTTTTCCTTGCATAAAAGCGTTATCACGCCTCAACCAGCGTGCTTGATACGGAAAGAGTAGCCATTAATAAAGTCACTATTATTACTAATAGGTAGTTCTAAACCTGTTGTTATTAATAGTGGGGATACTATTTGTGGATAAGTGGTTTTAAACGATATTTTTCAATTACCTATAACAATAAAAAATCTGTGTGTAAGTCCCGTATAAGCCGTCTACAAGGTGTTGGCGAGATGTGATTAACCCGTGTGTAGGCACGTATTTAAGGATTATCCCCGTCCCTCCACAAGGTTTTCCCATGGGCTCATCGCTAGTTGTCCACAGGCCAATATTGAGGGCTAAACCCGTGTGGATAACCGAGGCTTTGGGCGCTACAATGGTCGGCCGTTTTCAACCGATGGTGAGATGAGTGTCACTGACGCTTTGGCAACAGTGCCTGGACAACCTGCAGGATGAGCTGAATTCACAGCAGTTCAATACCTGGATACGCCCGCTGCAGGCAGAAGAAGGAGAGTCCAACGAGCTGCGCTTATTGGCGCCGAATCGTTTTGTGCGCGATTGGGTGAGCGATAAGTATGCCAAGCGGATTAGTGAGCTGATGCGTGAACTCGCACCGGCCAAGCCGCCAAAGGTCAGCCTGACGGTGGGTAGTCGCCGTTTGGCAGCCCAGGCCCCTCAGCATCGTGATTTAGGTAATCCTGTATCGGCTTCGCCGTCGCGGCCAGCATCGCCAGCGGTACATACGCCGCCACGCGGCGATATTGCCGATGAGCGCGAAATCGATAGGCTGCGCGATGAAGCGCCGAGTCGGCGTAATAATGAACGTCAGGTACAGGTAGAAGGCAGTCTGAAACATGGCAGCGGGCTCAATCCGAATTTTACTTTCGATACGTTCGTGGAAGGTAAGTCTAACCAGTTGGCTCGTGCTGCCTCCCGCCAGGTGTCTGAAAACCCTGGTGGCGCTTATAACCCCTTGTTTTTATACGGCGGCGTAGGCTTGGGTAAAACCCACTTAATGCATGCAGTGGGGAACGCATTGGCAACCCGGCGTGAAAATGCCCGGGTGGTATACCTGCACTCAGAGCGGTTTGTCGCCGATATGGTTAAAGCGCTCCAGCTTAATGCGATTAATGATTTTAAGCGTTTTTATCGCAGTGTTGATGCGTTACTTATTGATGACATTCAGTTTTTTGCTGGAAAAGAGCGCTCTCAAGAAGAATTTTTTCATACCTTCAATGCGTTATTAGAAGGTGGTCAGCAAATGATCCTGACCTCTGATCGTTATCCTAAAGAGATCAGTGGGGTAGAGGAGCGCCTTAAATCACGCTTTGGTTGGGGGCTTACGGTCGCGATAGAGCCGCCTGAGCTTGAAACCCGTGTGGCCATCTTGATGAAAAAGGCCGACCAGGCTAAGGTCGATTTGCCTCACGATGCGGCTTTCTTCATTGCGCAAAAAATTCGTTCCAACGTGCGCGAATTGGAAGGTGCGCTGAAAAAAGTCATTGCTGATTCGCACTTTATGGGTAAAACGATTACCCAAGACTTTATTCGTGAGTCTCTGAAAGATCTGTTAGCGCTTCAGGATAAGCAGGTAGGGGTAGATAATATTCAGCGTACGGTCGCCGAATATTACAAGATTAAGGTGGCGGATCTGCTTTCGAAGCGCCGTTCACGCTCAGTTGCCCGCCCTCGTCAGGTGGCGATGGCGCTTGCTAAAGAGCTCACCAATCACAGCTTACCTGAGATTGGCGATGCCTTTGGCGGGCGTGACCACACAACGGTGTTGCACGCTTGCCGAAAAGTGAAATCATTGCAGGAAGAGAGCGCGGATATTCGTGAGGATTACAAGAATTTACTGCGCCTGTTGACCAGTTAATCATTCCATGGGACGGGCCTGTTATACGCAGGTCTTTCAGGATATAGAACCGGAGTATTGATGAAATTTTCGATTTCCCGAGAGGCGCTGCTACGTCCGCTGACTCTGGTCGCTGGTGTTGTTGAGCGCCGTCAAACGCTGCCAGTACTGTCTAATGTGCTGATTCAGGTAGAGGGTGACCAGGTGTCGCTCACCGGTACTGACTTAGAAGTCGAGCTCGTGGGCCGCACGGTGGCAAGCCAGGTCGATCAGGCGGGCTCCGCGACAGTGCCAGCGCGTAAGCTGATGGATATCTGCAAATCATTGCCCGATCAGTCCGACATTCAGCTCGCCGTTGAAGAGGGCCGCGCGGTACTACGCAGTGGCCGTTCACGTTTTACGTTGTCGACGCTCCCGGTCGCTGAATTCCCCAATATCGAAGATGCGGACGGCAGCCAGGAGATTAGCGTACCCCGCGGTACCCTAAAGCACCTGATAGAAGCGACCTCGTTTGCCATGGCGCAGCAGGATGTGCGGTACTACCTCAACGGTATGCTGCTGGAAATTCAAAGCAATTTGCTTCGCACGGTCGCTACTGACGGGCACCGTTTGGCGATGTGCTCGCGGCCAATCGAGGTCTCTGTGAGCCAGTCTCAAAAGCTGATTGTGCCCCGGAAGGGGATTTTAGAGCTGTCGCGCTTGCTAGACGATAGCGATGAGCCTGTCAGCCTGACGCTTGGCTCCAGTCATGTGCGTGCTCATACAGGCGACTTTACCTTCACCTCCAAGTTAATCGACGGTAAATTTCCTGACTATGAGCGTGTCGTGCCGCGCAATGGCGATAAAGTATTGATTGCCGAGCGTGCGGAGCTTCGCCAAGTACTTTCACGTACTGCTATCCTCTCTAATGAGAAGTACCGTGGTGTGCGCCTTTATCTTGAAGAGAACAACCTTAAGGTAATGGCCAACAACCCCGAGCAGGAGGAAGCGGAGGAGAATATCGCCGTTGAGTATAACGGCGGGGCAATGGAAGTTGGTTTTAACGTCGGCTATTTAGTTGATGTACTAACAGTGCTAAATGAAGATCGCGTGCAGATTACCCTGGCTGATCCCAATAGTAGCGCGCTGCTGGAAGAGCCCGGCGGCGGTGATGCGCTTTATGTCGTTATGCCGATGCGCCTGTAAACGCTTTGGGCGGGTAACAGCAATACGTAAGCAAGCTACGTTAGCGGCGCTTCTGGTAGCAGAAGCGCCGCTAACGCGTTGGAATACTCCCTTTTTTCGAGGATATTTTAAGTGGTGATAATAGGATGAGCCTGACACTGCTTAATTTCCACGCTTTGCGCAATCTCAGGCCGGTTGAGATGACGCCCTCTTCGCATATCAACGTCATTAGCGGTGCTAATGGCAGCGGTAAAACCAGTCTGTTGGAGGGGGTACATATTCTTGGCATGGGCCGCTCTTTTCGTACTCGCCAGTTAAAAAACGCGATCCAAACGGATGAGCCGTATATGACGCTGTACGGACGTTTAAGTGGTGAGCCTGAGGTTACCCTTGGTGTGCGTCGTTTAAGAGCTCAGCGGGAGCTGGAGCTTCGTTTAAAGGGAGATAAAAACGCTCGGTTGGCGGAACTGGTAGAGGCTATGCCGCTTCAATTAATTAACCCTGATGCTTTTCGATTGCTTGAAGGTTCTCCAGCCGGACGTCGTGAGTTTCTCGACTGGGGCGTGTTTCACGTGAAACATGACTTTTTAGCAATCTGGAAGCGCACCCGGCGTGCGTTGAAACATCGGAATGCACTGCTCAGGCGTGGTAGAATACTACCTCAGGAAATGGCGGTGTGGGAGCATGAACTAGCCCTTTGGGGTGAACAGATGGACTCGTTACGCCGTGCTTGGTTTAGTGACTTTTTGCCTGTCTTTGAAGAGACACTTAAGGTGTTGCTTCCCTTGCCGGGATTGTCGCTTCACTACGCCAGAGGTTGGGATAAAGATCGAACTCTTGCGACTGTGTTACATGATAGTCGGCCAACTGATCAGCAGATGGGGTTTACTCAGCAAGGTCCGCAGCGCGCTGACTTACGTATCAGGATAAACAAACAGCCTGCTGTAGAAGTGCTTTCCAGAGGCCAGCAAAAGTTAGTGGTGAGTGCATTAAAGCTTGCCCAAGGGCGGTTTCTGGAAAGAACAGCACAGCGGCACTGTATTTATCTTATCGATGATTTGCCCGCAGAACTTGACGAGCAAAATCGTTACCAGTTTTGTGGTTTACTCGAAGATATGCAGTGCCAAGCATTTATTACCAGTGTCGAACCTTCTGCATTGAAGAATGCCTGGCGAACTGATACCCCCGTAAATATGTTTCACGTGAAACATTGCAAGGAGGGGTTTAGTGGTTTAGAGAAAGTCAGCTAGCGCAGGAAGAAGGGTAGGACGATACAGGATGAGACAGACTTCACAACGGAGTGGTCAATGAGCGAGCAGGCTTACGATTCATCAAGCATCAAGGTGCTCAAGGGGCTGGACGCGGTGCGTAAGCGGCCAGGTATGTATATTGGTGACACCGACGACGGTACTGGGCTCCACCACATGGTCTTCGAATTGGTGGATAACTCCATCGACGAGGCGTTGGCTGGGCATTGCAGTGAAATTCGCGTTGTCATCCACCCGGATGAGTCGGTCACCGTGAGTGATAACGGCCGTGGCGTACCTACCGAGCTTCATGAAGGGGAAGGTGTTTCCGCTGCAGAAGTTATTATGACGGTTCTGCACGCAGGCGGTAAATTCGACGATAACTCCTACAAGGTTTCCGGTGGGTTGCACGGCGTCGGTGTTTCTGTTGTCAATGCGCTTTCCGCTGAGCTGCGCTTAACGATTTGGCGTCAGGGTGAAGTGTTCGAACAAATGTACCGTCACGGTGTTCCTCAAGCACCATTGGGCGTTGTGGGCAAAACCGAAAAAAGCGGTACCCGGGTTCACTTCCGCCCATCGCCAGAAACCTTTGGCAATATCGAGTTTCATTTTGATATTTTAGCCAAACGACTTCGCGAACTATCCTTCTTGAACTCTGGTGTGGCTATCCGTTTACTGGATGAGCGCAGCGGCAAAGAGGAGCTGTTTCACTACGAAGGTGGCTTGAGAGCCTTTGTTGATCACCTCAATACCAATAAGAGTGTGATTAATCCGGTATTCCACTTTAACGCTGTTCGTGATGACGGCGTTGAAGTAGAGGTAGCCATGCAGTGGAGCGAAGCCTTCACTGAAAATATTTTCTGCTACACCAATAATATTCCGCAGCGAGACGGCGGGGCGCACTTGGCGGGGTTCCGGGCAGGGCTTACCCGTACGCTCAATAACTATATTGAAGCTGAAAACCTGCTGAAAAAAGCCAAGGTGAATACCACGGGAGATGATGCTCGTGAGGGGCTAACAGCTATTATTTCAGTTAAAGTCCCGGATCCTAAGTTTTCGTCTCAAACAAAAGATAAGCTGGTCTCCAGCGAAGTGAAGACAGCGGTTGAGCAGGAAATGAGCCGTCTCTTTTCCGAGTATCTTGTTGAAAAGCCTAACGAAGCCAAGGCGATCGTCAATAAGATGCTGGATGCCGCGCGTGCACGTGAGGCGGCACGCAAAGCGCGGGATATGACCCGCCGCAAAGGCGCGCTGGATATTGCCGGTTTACCTGGCAAGTTGGCGGATTGCCAAGAAAAAGACCCCAGTCAGTCAGAGCTTTACTTGGTGGAGGGTGACTCGGCAGGTGGCAGTGCCAAACAGGGCCGTGACCGCCGTACACAGGCTATCTTGCCGCTTAAAGGTAAAATTCTGAACGTGGAAAAAGCACGTTTCGACAAAATGCTCTCCTCTGCAGAAGTGGGCACGCTTATCACTGCCCTGGGTTGCGGCATTGGCCGTGAAGAGTTTAACCCCGATAAGTTGCGTTACCACTCGGTTATTATCATGACCGATGCCGATGTCGATGGATCGCACATTCGTACGCTGCTGTTGACGTTCTTCTTCCGTCAGATGCCGGAGTTGATTGAGCGTGGTCATATCTTCATCGCTCAACCACCACTTTATAAAATTAAGCGCGGCAAGCAAGAGCTTTACCTGAAAGATGAACAGGCGATGGTGGATTATTTAACCACCACGGCCTTGGACGGTGCCGGCCTGCATGTTAACGCTAATGCACCGGGTATTTCCGGCTCACAGCTTGAAGCGTTAGTGAACCAGTACCGCAACGTGATGAAGCGGATTGATCGCTTGTCGCGGGTTTATCCTAATGAAGTACTTAAGCAAATCGTTCATGCTTCGGCACTGAAAGGTGAAGAGAGCCTGAAAGATCGTGTGACCATGCAGAACTGGATTGATGAACTCCAGAAGATCATGGATGACATGGTTGCCTATGAAGGCGGGCCCCGTTACCACTTCCATCTTCACGAAGATTCTGAGCGCGGGCTTTTCCTACCTACCGTCTCGCTGGTTGCTCACGGTGTGACGACTGAGTATAGGTGGGGCCTCGACTTCTTTGAAAGCGCCGACTATCGCGGTATCGCTGAGCTGGGCGAAACCCTGGATGGCTTCCTGGAAGAGGGCGCCTTTATTGCTCGTGGCGAGCGGCAGAAGCCGGTATCGCACTTCTCGGAAGTACTGGCGTGGCTAATGCAAGAGGGCCAGCGCGGGTTGTCTGTACAGCGCTATAAAGGCTTGGGTGAAATGAACCCGGATCAGCTCTGGGACACCACCATGGATCCCGATAGCCGCCGCATGCTGCGGGTGACGATCGAAGATGCCGTGGGTGCCGATATGATGTTCAACACCTTGATGGGTGACGATGTAGAACCGCGCCGTGACTTTATTGAGACCAACGCGTTGGTGGCCAATTTAGACGTGTAAGGTGGATTGCTTTCGTTAAGATGTTTCACGTGAAACACTGCTTTAACGATCATTAGCCTCAGTATGGTTTAATGCCACTATGACAGGCGTCGCTATGAAATTCATAGCGACGCTTTTTTTATTGATAGATAGATTGGCAGGATCAGGATACGTGTAGCAGAAGAGGGTAGTTAGTTTCAGCCAAATTTCTCATGCAACAGTTACTCATGCAACGCAGAGCGATCATGACTACCAGCTCGGTGTCGCTTAGCTATTTAATGAGCCATTCAACAAATTGCGCTAAATCATCGAAGATATTGGTCTTTTCAAGACCAGCGCCTGCTTGCTCCGTTTTACTTCCCTTCCCAGTTCTCACCAGCGCTGTTTCGCAACCTACGGCTTCGCCCGCCCGGAGATCGCGAAGGCTATCACCGACCATCCAGCTTCCCGTTAAACTTTCTAGTCCCAGGATCTGCTGGATCTGTATTAGCATTCCTGGCAATGGTTTACGGCATTGGCAATTATCATTTGGCCCATGGGGGCAGTAAGCAATATGAGCAATATGCCCGCCTTCCGCTTCTACTAACGAAATTAAGTGTTCATGCATCGTATGGAGGGTTGCTTCATCATAATAGCCTCGGGCAATCCCGGATTGATTCGTTGCGACGGCAACGGTGTATCCCTCGCGGGTGAGGCGGGCAATGGCAGTGATTGAAGAGGGGTAGGGTACCCACTCCTCGAGAGATTTGATGTAGTTATCAGAGTCATGGTTGATGACGCCGTCTCGATCCAGGATGACAAGGTTATCGGCACTTAGCATAGTGATCCTATTGGTACGGTTGTCGGCGATACTTTCTGCCCGCGAGATTTAAGACTATTTTACCCCGATCTAACAAAGATGTTTCACGTGAAACACGTACTCCCCAAACAATAAAAAAAGCCCAGCCGTTAGGGCTGGGCTTGGGGATTTGCGATCCATTAGTCGACGACTACTGAGGGAGCAGCGAAATATCGGCGACTTCTAAAAACAGCGCTTGAAGGCTTGCAAGAAGCGCTAACCGATTACGCTGAATAGCCGGGTCATCCGCCATCACCATTACTTGGTCAAAGAAGGCATCTACTGGATCTCGCAGTGTGGCAAGTGCGTCGAGTGCACGCTGGTAGTCACCCGCAGCAAATAGGGGTGCCACCTGTGCTTGGCTACCTGTCACAGCGTCGAACAGTGCCCGCTCGGCATCTTCCTGCAGCAAGTGTTGATCGACCTGTGTGCTGCCGTCATGCTCCTGCTTGCTTAAAATATTCGAAACGCGCTTGTTAGCCGCCGCCAGCGCTGTGGCTTCGTCACGCTGGGCAAAGGCCTTCACAGCGCGCAGGCGGCGAGCGAAGTCGAGCGGGTTTGTGACTGGGCGCGCACGAACAGCAAGGTACATTTCTGCGCTGATGCCTTCATCCTGGCCCCAGGCGCGGAAGCGATCCAACATGTACGTCAGCACGTCCTCAACCAGCCCGTCAGCTTTGGGGAGGCCCTGGTGCTGCTCAGAGGCAACCGTAAGCAGCTCGCGCAGGTCAAGATCCAGCTCGCCTTTGACCAGAATGTTAAGCACGCCAATCGAAGCACGACGTAAAGCGAAAGGATCTTTCGCACCGGTTGGGCGTTGGCCTATCCCGAAGATGCCTACCAGGGTATCCAGTCGATCCGCCAGGGCTAATGCCTTGCCTGTAGCACTTTGGGGAATCGCATCAGTAGCAAAGCGGGGCAGGTACTGCTCTTCAAGGGCTTGGGCAACCTCCGCGGGTTCGCCATCTTGCTGCGCATAGTAGCGTCCCATAATGCCCTGAAGTTCAGGGAATTCGAGCACCATCTCCGTCACAAGGTCGCACTTGGCGAGTGCCACGGCGCGCTGAGCGTGAGCCACGTCGCCATTGATACGTTCGGCAATAAATGTCGCAATAACCGAACTGCGGCGAGCTTTATCCGCCAGGGTGCCTAGCTGCTGCTGGAATACCACGCTCTCTAACTGTGGGATGCGTGACGCTAATGTGTACTTGCGATCGGTGTCGTAGAAAAACGCTGCATCGGCTAAGCGCGGACGAATGACTTTCTCGTTACCGGCAATGACCTGGTCGGGGTCAGCGCTGTCGATATTGGCAATGGTGATAAATAGCGGTTTCAGCTTGCCAGCGTCGTCCAACAGGTGAAAATATTTCTGGTTAGCCTTCATCGAAGAGATCAAGCACTCGGCGGGCACTTTCAGAAAGCGCTCATCAAAGCTGCCGGTAAGGGCGACTGGCCATTCCACCAAGCCGCTCACTTCTACCAGAAGCTCTTCGTCGATAACCGCATTGGCCTCCTGCACTTCGGCCTCTGCTAATACCTGTTCGCGGATGCGCTCGCGGCGTTGCTCACGATCCACCAGTACATAGGCATTTTCCAGGGTAGCCACATACTCATCAGCGTGCGCCAACTGAATGGCATCAGGGGCGTGGAAGCGGTGACCGTAGGTCGTGCAGCTAGCCTTTAGGCCAAGTGCCTCGGCGGCCACTACGTCGCTACCGTAAATGGCTACCAGCCAATGAACGGGACGGGAAAACTCAACCCGTGAAGCGCCCCAGCGCATGTTTTTAGGCACAGGGAGGGTGCTGATTGATTTGCGGATAATCTCAGGCAGCAGCGCTTGAATAGATTCTCCCTGCTGCTGCTCACGAAAACCTAACCAAGTACCTTTATCGGTTTCTAAATGAATCAGCTCGTCGACGCTTACACCGCAAGAGCGGGCAAAGCCTTCCGCGGCTTTAGTGGCAACGCCATCCTTAAAGGCAGCCGCCAGCGCTGGGCCACGGCGCTCAACGTCACGATCAGGCTGTTTGTCGGCCAGTTCATGCACCTGTACCGCTAAACGCCGTGGTGTCGCAAAAGCGGTAACGTTGGTGAAGGGAACATCGGCTTCTTGCAGGCCTTTCTCGATGCTCGCGGCGAACGCATCGGAAAGA
This sequence comes from Halomonas sp. ATBC28, assembly GCF_005937175.1. Lineage (NCBI taxonomy): Bacteria > Pseudomonadati > Pseudomonadota > Gammaproteobacteria > Oceanospirillales > Halomonadaceae > Halomonas > Halomonas sp. ATBC28. The sequence continues at coordinate 126,237 of NZ_VCQL01000014.1, forward strand.
GCGTCCAGGGCCGTGGGCGGCAGCTCTTCTGCACCTAGTTCTAGTAAAAGCGTATTAACAGCCATTAGTCCTCTCCCTGATCGGCGAGTAGCTCTTGTAACAGTTCTCGGCGAAGAATTTCTGGCGCCATGGGGAAACCTTCGGCCTTACGCGACTCAAAGTAAGCAGTGGCAACATCCCGGGCCATGGTGCGAACGCGCAGGATAAAGCGTTGACGCTCGGTGACCGAGATAGCGTGACGGGCATCTAATAGGTTGAACGTGTGTGATGCCTTCAGGACTTGTTCGTAGGCCGGCAGCGGCAAGCTGGCAGCGAGCAGCTTGCTGCACTCTTTTTCCTGATGGTCAAAGTTAGCAAATAGCTGATCGACATCGGCATGTTCGAAATTGTAGGCGGACTGTTCGCGCTCGTTTTGCAGATAGACATCGCCATAAGTCACTTTGCTGCCATCGGGGGCAATGGCCCAGACGAGGTCATACACACTGTCGACGTCCTGCAGGTACATGGCGATGCGCTCAAGCCCATAGGTCAGTTCGCCGGTGACCGGATAGCATTCGATGCCACCGGCCTGCTGAAAGTAGGTAAACTGGGTCACTTCCATGCCGTTTAACCAGATTTCCCAGCCCAGGCCCCAGGCGCCCAAAGTAGGAGATTCCCAGTTATCTTCGACAAAGCGCACATCGTGAACCAGCGGATCAAGACCCAGGCGTTTGAGTGAGCCCAGGTAGAGATCCTGCAAGTTGCTTGGCGATGGCTTCATCACCACCTGGAATTGGTAGTAGTGCTGAAGGCGGTTAGGGTTCTCGCCATAGCGGCCGTCAGTAGGGCGGCGGGAAGGCTGTACATAGGCAGCATTCCAGGTTTCGGGACCAATCGCCCGCAGGAAGGTAGCGGGGTGGAAGGTGCCCGCGCCGACTTCCATATCGAGCGGCTGAAGGATGACACAACCCTGTTCTGCCCAGTACTGCTGCAGAGCAAGGATCAAGCCTTGAAAGGTCGACACATCGGGTGTCGATTGGTTTGTCGAGACACTCATCGCGGAAAGCACCGTTGGCCATGAATTCATAAGGCGTCAAGTATACAATCCTAGGCAGATGGGTTATAGGCACGTATGCCAACAAGCTGCTTTAGGTAAGGAGAACAGTATGATTGTGGTAACAGGCGGTGCCGGTTTTATCGGGGCCAACATAGTTAAAGCATTGAACGCCCGCGGTCGAAACGATGTGATGGTCGTTGACGATCTACGCGATGGTACCAAATTCGTCAATTTGGCCGACTGCACGCTGGCTGATTATCTCGATAAAGATGATTTCCTCGCCAGGGTAAAAGTTGCGCTAAAAGGCGAAAGCGTTGACCTGCCCAAGATAGATGCGATTTTCCACGAGGGCGCCTGCTCGGATACCACCGAATGGGATGGCCACTACATGATGGAGAATAACTTCGAGTACTCCAAAGTGCTGCTTAATTACTGCGAGCAGCAGAGTATTCCTTTTTTATACGCCTCGTCAGCCGCCACCTATGGCGGCAGCGAGGTATTTAAAGAGGTACCCGAGTGCGAAAAGCCGCTTAACGTTTACGGCTATTCCAAGCTGCTGTTTGATCAGCACGTGCGTTCGCGCTGGAGCGAGTTAACCACTCAAGTAGTGGGCTTTCGTTACTTTAATGTCTATGGCCCCCGTGAACAGCACAAGGGCAAAATGGCCAGTGTGGCCTATCACAACCACTTGCAAATTCGTAATGGTGAAACGCTCAAGCTGTTTGGCGGCTATGACGGCTACGAGGCAGGCATGCAGAGTCGTGACTTTGTTTATGTGGGCGATGTAGTCGATGTGAATCTTTGGTTTTTGGATCATCCTGACAAGTCAGGAATCTTCAATCTTGGCACTGGTCGGGCTGAACCTTTTAAAGCCATTGGCGAGGCGGTTATCGACTTTTACGGTAAAGGTGAGATCGACTACATTGCCTTCCCCGAAGAACTCAAAGGACGCTATCAGAGCTATACCCGAGCTGACATTGGTCAGCTACGTGAGAGCGGCTGCGATGTTGAGTTTAAAACCGTTGCTCAAGGGGTGAAGGCCTACTTGGGGTGGTTAAATGGCTAATTCAGCTCAGCGCTTGCTGGTGATTGGCCCTTCGTGGGTCGGTGACATGGTCATGGCACAAAGCCTGTTTATGACCTTAAAAGCCCGCCAGCCAGGCGCGACGATAGGGGTGGTTGCACCAAAGTGGTCACAGCCTATTTTAGAGCGTATGCCCGAAGTGGATGAAGTGCTGCCGCTGGCAGTGGGGCACGGTGAATTTGGCTTGGCCAGCCGCCGTGAACTCGCCAACCGCCTGCGTGGGCGTTTTGATCGTGCCATTGTACTACCACGCTCGTGGAAGGCAGCTTTGGTACCCTTCATGGCACGCATTCCCGAGCGAATAGGTTTTTTAGGCGAACATCGCTATGGGCTTCTCAAAGAGCGCCGTAAACTCGACAAACAGGTGCTGAATCAAACGGTAAAGCGCTTTGTTTCCTTGGGCCTACCCCTGGAAGAAGCAGCTAGGGGTGATTTTGTGCTGCCCAAGCCACGCCTGCAGATTGATCGCGATAATCTGGTCAATTTACGCCTGAACCACTCGCTTTCTTCCCGCACGGCGATTGGCATGATGCCGGGCGCTGAGTACGGCCCTGCCAAGCAGTGGCCGGTCAGCTACTTCCACAAGTTAGCCAAACGGCTGGTGGAAGAGGGGTTTGAAGTACGCGTACTCGGGGGGGCAAAGGATCACCCGGCGGGCGAGGAGATCACACAGGGGCTTTCCCATGCCCATAACCTGTGTGGTAAGACGCAGCTGGCTGATGCGGTCGATCTGTTGGCGGATTGCCGGCAGGTAGTCACCAACGACTCGGGGTTAATGCATGTGGCTGCAGCGGTAGGTGTTCGTGTCCATGCGCTGTATGGCTCCTCATCGCCCGCCTACACGCCGCCGCTGACTGATAACGCCGTCATTCACTACCTAGCGCTCTCTTGCTCTCCCTGCTTTCAGCGTACCTGCCCGTTGGGGCATACCAATTGCCTGAATCTGCTCAGCGTTGAGCAAGTCTACCAACAGATTCACGCGGCTCATCAGTGGGAGAGCGTGATCGTTAATGGATGAGCTCGACTTCGTCTGCCGCGTCAGCAGGCGTCTCTAGGGTTTGCTCTTGAGTAACTTCTTGAGAAGGCTCGTCGGACTCACGCCGCTGAGGGGAAATGCCCTCCCAAAGGCGGTGCTGAAGCGCCGTCTCTTCCCGTAAACGCTCATTAAGCACTTCGATACCGTGGGCCTCTACCAGCGTACGATTATTACTGAAAAGCGAAGTGCCCAATCCAGCGCGGTCGCGCTCTAAACTAAAGCCCAGCGCATCGAGTATCGTGGGGAAAACATCCAGCATGGTAGCGTCTCGGCGAATACGCTGTGGCTCGATATCGTTGCCGAGCATTATCAGCGTGTTGTCGCGGTCTAGCGCGGTCAATTGATCCCACACAGAAACGCGCATCGTCAGATGGTCGCTCAGTATGACCACCAAGGTATTATCGAGAAGACCCTCAGAATCCAACCGTTCAACCAAATCTTGAGCCAGCCAAGTCGCGCATTCCACCGAATAAAGAATATCCTGGCCGTCAAACTCTCCTTGACGTTCCACGCACGACTGGGAGGGATAACCATTAGGCGCATGACCCGCCAGATTGAGGCTAATTACACCCCAGGGGCCGCTATTCTGGCTATCTAAATGCCGGATCTCATCGGCGGTGATGTCATACAGCGTGTCGTCATACAGGCCCCAGCTATTTACATACTCAGGATTCTCTAGCAGGGGCTCTAAATCTTCACGTCCTTTCACCGTATCGAATTGGTGGCCGCGATAGAATAGTCCTTTACCCGCGAATTGTGTGCTAGCACCGCCTAGATAGCTTAGTTGGTAGCCCTGTGCAGCAAGAATGTCGCCGAGACAATCGACCCCGGGAACAACCTTGGAAAGAGGCTCGAACTGGCTGTCGTGAAGGAGTCCAGCAGGCATCAATGGCACGCCGCACTGGCTGGCAATCATGCCCGCCATTGTCCAGCCCGTATTATCCATCTGGCGCACGCCCTCAAAAACGGCACCTCGTTCCCCTAGGGCGTTGAGACTGGCGTAGGCATCCCCAAATATGTCATTAGAGTAGGTACGCTCTATGCTTTCCAAATACAGAATGAGTAAGTTAGGGGCGTCCCTAAGTTCCTCGGCAGGGGGCGGCTTGTAGCGTCGATCCAGCCAGGCGCCGTCATCAGTGACAATGGCCGCGCTGCGTTGGCTTATGCCATAAAGTAGCGGGTTGCTAGCCAATAATATAATAGCGAAAAAGCGCTCGGCTAACCGCCAGCGCTGGTCGTGGCGTGATAGCCACGTCACGGCCGCCAGTACGCCAATCATTATTAACGTATAGAGCACCGCGGAAATCATTTTGCCTGCGCCACCATGCTTGGCTATGCCTGCCTGGAGGTGAAAAAACACCGCACCCAAATCGACAATGCCAAAGCTGTCCGCCAAGTAAACGTACACACCCCAAAGACTTAACGGTACAAGCGACCAGGGCCACATTTTACGATAGCGAGCATTGGCAGGCTGGCCCCAGCGCAGCTTAAGCCCCACACCAATCCATGCGGCCGCTACTAAAAATAGCGTCCACCAGGGCAGACGGGTCATTACCGTGACCGTGTAACCCAGGCTGAGGCCAATTAGTGTCAATGCAATGGTGGCTAGCCTAGCGGTATCCCATGCAATGAAAGAGCGATAACGTATGATGACATTTACCTAATATAAACAGTGAAAAAGGAGATGTTACAGAAAATTGATAGCTCTGATGATAACGGCTACTACGGGAGAAGTTGATGGGTGCGCTCGAAATATTTCTGCATAACCAAAAGACCCATCAAGCGTTCTTTATCAGCATTCATAAATTGAGCGAAGTAGCGGTTAGCATTACCGATAATTTTTTTTGCCGCCACGGGGTTTTCAAGGTAATAGGTGACTTTCTCCTCAAGGTCTGAGTAATCATCTTTGAGCTGCACATAGTGATAGTCAGGTAACAAAGTGCCTTCCATAAACCATGTTTCAAAGCGCGGTAGTCGCATAAAACAGAGTGAATTAGAGGCCATTATCCATTTGAGATTCGTTGCAACATCTTTGCCTTCGATACTGAGTACGAACTTATATTTCAGTTGCTCCAGTACCGACATAAATTGGCTATGCCAGGGCTGACCTTGCGCATTTTTGTGAATATCGCCCACATTACATAGCGGGTGATCATAAAAGTCTCGAATGAATTGTCGCCGATGTTCTTGATGACAAGAACCACGCCATACCACAAGGTCAAGCTTGTCATCATAGCGGTGAGGATCTTTCACCGTGTAGTAATGACGAACACGGTTTAACTTAAGTAAAACTGAGTTTTGATTGTGGTCATTAATGGGCCGGCTTTTCACTAAGGTAGGTGCATCCGGCACGGTGGTTACATCACCAAAGCGATGGCAGAAGCGTAGTTCAGGCGGAAAATAGCGCAACACACTGAGCAAATCCAAGTAATAAGTGCCGCTTTTCTCGCGTTTGAAACTAGATAAACTTATAGCCTCCTTAGGCAGTTCAACGTTGTTTTCCAGTTGATTACAGTAGTTAACTCGGAGAAGTAGCTGCTGCTGCTCCTCTTTTGACAATTGCTTTAATGAGCGAAGTAAATTTAATCTTTGCCGTTGCAGAAACGTACTGGGAATTAGGCGGTGAACGGTATGTTGCGCATAAAAGCCTAGTTTATGAAGATTTTTATGCGCTTTTGCAGAAGCTGCAAGCATAATCATTAACTCACTATTGTTTGATAGAGGTGCCAGTACGCTGCAGTCATTGACTGAGGGCTATAATGATCTAAACGTTCAGTGGCTCCTTGGGCCAATCGTTGCCGAAGAGCGGGATCCTGCCTTAATCGCATAATGTCGTTAGCCATTGCATCGGCGTCGCCGGACGGTATCAGCAACCCCGTTTGTTCGTGCTTGACGATATCGGGTATGCCGCCAACCTTGGTAGCAATGACAGGAACGCCTAGCTGCATGACATCCAGCAGCACAGAGCCCAGGCCTTCATTGCGTGAAGGAAATGCAAACACATCCAGGCCAGCTAGATAGTCGGCAATATTGCTTTTAAATCCCAGCCAGGAAACATTGCTAAGTGACGAGGATTCTGCTTTTAGCGTTTCTGCATCTTCACCGTCACCTAGAAAAATAAACTGTATATCAGGCGCTTGATGCTCAAGCTTCTGCGCAGCCTGCAATAGCACTCGCTGACCTTTATGACGGTCAACCATGGCGCCTGCATGACCGACCAAAAATTTATCGGCAAAATCATTGCGAAAACTTTTGGTCGCCTCAGGCGAGGGCGTTAAGCGCGCATAGGCACTGGGTATCAAGGTAACGTCGCCACACTGATTGTCTTCCAGCAGACGCTTTATGACGTGGGAGAGGGCAACCCTGGCGGATGCTTGAGAGTAACACTGCTGATTAAACCACTTACGTTTGACGGGCGAGTCGACACGGCGTGTAATTAAATAGGGCGTGCCTTTTAAACGGTAGTGTAAGTAAGCCCAATGAACGCCTTTTGCATCGTGGGCATGTACAAGCTGTGTCCCGCCGAGATCAAAATGCCCCGCTAACTGGTGATTGGCTGCTTGAAAGTTGAGTCGCGCTACACTCTGCAGGTGCTGGCGCATGGGCGAGTCTCGACGGCAAACCAGCGTTTGTGCAATATCGTTTGGTGCATGCTCTGCTAACGTTTTAATTAATAACTCAGTTTGACGCTCTCCACCGCGAAAACCACGCGCCAAATTTACATGAGTAATATGCATCAATCACCAAACCTTATTAAAGTCTTCCGCTTCAAGCACTTTGGGATCGCGTTGATATTCGAGTAGCTTGGCATACTTCAAGTAGCTATTGAGACCTGCGCTGATCGCAACGGTCATGCCATCTACTCCGCCCATGAAGCCTCGCTGAAATATATATTTGCGTACGAAGGCATTCAGGCCATGTGCAAACGGTGAAAAAGCGTTTGCCCGCTTCCCCTTTTGAAACATGATTTTGGCCGCACGACCGCTGAAGTTTCGCCCTGGCTTGGCAAATAACTGACCTAAGTTAGCAAAGGAGTAATGCACTATATCTGCGTTAAGTCGCTTGGGGTTGGCAGCCCCTATGCTGGCATGCTGTTTTACATCAGCAAAGCGAGCATGGTGCCGGTTGTAGAGCCGAATACAGTAATCGGGATACCAGCCACAGACTCTAATCCAGCGTGAGCCAATCATATTGCGGCGACGAAAGGCAAAGGCGTCATGCTCGGTTGCAGCTAGGTCTAGTTGTCCAATCGCTTCGACCATCTCCGGGGTTAGGCGTTCATCGGCGTCTAAGCTGAGCACCCAGTCGTACTTTACGTGCGCTAGCGCGATATTTTTTTGAACGCCGTCACCTAAATAGGCTTGTTGAACCACCTTGGCACCTAACTCACGCGCGATAGCGGTGGTGCGGTCCTGGCTGCCTGAATCCACCACAACGATGTCTTCACATACTTGGCGAGCGGAAGCAATACAGTCCGCAATATTGGCTTCTTCGTTAAAGGTAATAATATTAGCCGATATCATGAAGCAGGCATCTCTTGCAAAAAGGCAGTAGTAATGTGCGCTGGAGAAAAACGTTCCAGCCAACGTTCATCAATAGCATAGCCGTCAGCATCAAGAATGGCATCGACACGGGCTGCTAACGCCTCCGGTGTCATTTCACACAGATAAGCTTCCAGCTCACCGGTCATAATATCACGTACCCCGCCTGGGCAATCGACCGAGACAATCGGCGTTTGGCAGGCCAGCGCTTCAAGTAATACGATGCCAAGACCTTCGTGGGCAGAGCTCAAGATGAATAGGCGAGCATGATGCATCCAAGGGTAAGGGTTTAGTTGGCGACCGGTAAAAGTAACCCGTGCCGCAATACCCAGCTCAACGGCTAGTGCTTCCAGTTCTTTGCGCAGTGGCCCCTCGCCGACAATCACCAGCGGAAGCGTTGTGCGCATCTTGGCGTACGCCCGCAGTAGAAGGTGATGGTTTTTCTGCGGTACCAAGCGGGCTACATTGAGTAGATATGGAGAATTGGGCCGCTCCGGAAAGTCTTCGCACATGGCCTTTCGGATAGACTCTAAAGGGCATGGATTGGTGATGGTTCTCAGCGAGGATGGTTTGACTTGTAGCGTCTGCATAGCAGTGGCGATTTGCTTTTCGACGCCGTGGGATACGGTTACTAAGTGTTTGTTATGAAATAGACAGCGTGCTTTTAGTCGCTCTAGCCAAGGGGCATGGCCTGAGGTAGTTTTGACGATATTTTCCAGAACATAACAGGCGCGGGGGTCTTGGAAGGACCATACCGTTTCAAAGGTACCAATACCGCGGAAAATAATCCGATCAAAAGTGCCATATTGGCGCTCAAGGCGACGTACTTCGCGACGAAAAAGTTTTCCACCCCACCAGCCTGATAATAAAAAATAGCTTTTCCTTAACACGCTATTGAGCAGGCGTGCTACCACCTCAATAATGCCACCCACACCCGATGTCCACATGGCACGAGACAGTGCGAAATGGTGAACTTTGACTTGCTCATTGCTTGGTTCTAACTGAGGGGGGCGCGGCTTAAAGTACATCAAATGGCTCTCATGGCCGTGTTCCGCAAAGGCGTCAGCAAGGTTTACCGCAACCCGTTCCATGCCACCAATTTTTAACGTACGCACGACAATCAATACCTTCATGTGGGCGAGTCCTTTTGGTGGGGCGGAAGTTGCATCACAGGGTGGCAATGCAATCGCTGGCGGCGCCGCCGATTCTTAAACCACGCCAGCATTTGCTTCAGACGTCGTTGCAGGGAAGGTCGAGTAGCTTGTACAGATGGCTGCCACGGTGTTAACGAAAGATAGTGCCGATACAAATAGGCAAGTGGGTGGCGGCTGTCGGCGTGCCATGGTTTACGTGCGCCAATAAAATGTATGATCGCGGGTTCACGGATAGCGTGTTCAAGTTCCTTCTGCCAATCAGCATAGTGAGCTGCTTTTTTTTCTACGGCCGGATAAGCGTACGGCTGCATATTCCAGCGCATGGGTAGTCGATACCAGTCTTGGAAAATGAGATTTAATGCGTCCTGATCGGGATAACTTAAGGTGTAATCGTGCTGCTTTAATATTTGCTCTACTTGATCTAGCACATTGCGAGCTTTCCACCCTTCTAGATCCACCAGAAGGACGCCGGAATTAAAATAGTGTTGATAACCAAGGCCCATTCGACTCTGCTCGGTTCCTTGTAGATTAGCCACACTAGCGATGGGAGCGCCCTGTATGTCGAATGCCAACAAGTTGGCGATATCGTCTAGCACTACAAGGTCACAGTCTAAATAAATAACTTTCTGGCAGCTTGGTGGCAGCCAGTTGTGCATGCCTAGACGCAGCATGGCGGCGGGCCCAAAACGGCCCAATGTTAACTCGGGCCAGCGACTATTCTCAGCTTCAATGATCGTTAGCTCAGCAGGCAGTGTCGTAAACCAGTTGTGCAGCTTTTGATGAGTACTTGCAGATAGTTTGTATCCTAATATATAGAAATGCAGCGCCTCAGGTGTCTCGCTGTGACAAACGGTTGACGCTATCACGGCAGCGGCTTTATCTATATAAGCCTCATCGGAGCACAGGACAATATCAATCATTTGCGATCCTTTCCTGATATAACAGAGGGTGTTGAACTGTTAGTGCGCAATGTGGGTTTCCATATATGGACGAGGCCGCCCGCCATAACAACATTAAACAGAAATACACCTGTCCAAAATATCAAATATGATTCAAAAAGATTAATCACGCTCCAAAAGCATAAAAAAGCATAGAAAAATAGCAGTACATCACCCGGCATGTCGCCACGCTTCCAAGCAAGCCGTGCGTTTGTTATAAACCACCCTAGTAGATAAAAGTAAGCAGCTAGACCTAACAAGCCATACTGTAGTGTGATTTCAAGATAGAGGTTATGTAGATGACCAAAATTTAAAGCTTGATAGTGTGCTTGATTATATTGGATGTTATCAAATAGATAATCAATGCCTTGCTCACCCCAGCCTAGCAAGGGGCGTTGGGCAATCATATCGATCGCGGCGCGCCAACTATATAGTCGCTCTCCTACACTAGAGCGTACTTCACTGGTTGATAGGGGAACAGAACTCCAGTCACCTCTCAGTAGTGCCTGAATGGTATCCAATTCTGCAGTAGCTCTTTCAATGACTAAAGAGCTATTGGTAATAATAAGAATCGCCAGGCATGCTGATAAAATAAAAAATATGAGTAGATATTTTTTTGAAAAACTTTTCCGATGCTCAATAAAGATTAAGAAAAGTGCCGTTAATAAGCCTGCTATCACACCTAGCCAAGTGGCGCGAGTTTGTGAAATGATAACGCCAGCTATAATGATAATAAAAGCGAGCACCCATAAACTTAGTTTGCCATAGTGTTGTAGAGGGGCCCTTAATAGCCGTGGTAAAAAAATAAGCAATCCAAGCAGTACTGTGCCGAAAAACATCGCTGAATGCTGAACGTTACGAATACCAAACCCAATGCGTTCGCCGAGAAAACCACGCTGAAAATCAGCGAGGCCATCGCCAGCGATCCATGGCGCCAATACGACAGCTGCGCTAGCAATACTCCAGAAAAGTAGCGTGTTCTGTGTGCTGCCAGCAAGCCACCATGCAAATATAATAAATACGAACAGTCGGGCAATGTGATCCAGTTTAGGGTAGTCACCTGCCAGATCAGGAAGTGCCAGTGTTAAAAAAAACCAATGACACACTGCTAACAGTAAGGCCCACCAAAACATATGAAAAACAGGGTGTTTCCATACTGGTGCGGCATAAATTTTAATGCTAATTAAACCAGAGAGAGATAGTACTAATTTATTGAAGTCGCTAAAATCATCAAAGTGAGGCTTTGAAAAAATATAAAACAACGTAGTTAATACGCCTATCGCTATTAAGGGTAGGGGCGTTTTTCCAAAATAATGTGTTTCCCATAAGCTTGAAGGGATCTTTCTTAACATATACTCAGTTTCTCAGTTGTTTGCTGCATCTATGAAAAATTAATGTTCATTGGTGAACTGGCCGGTATTTTAAAAGCTGTTTTAACAAGTCGCGATAAAAATTTAACTACAGTAACCTTGTCGAATGCTGCCCATTAATTCTGAACTGTGGGAGATGGCAGAAAACTTTCTTAGCGAGCGCTCTAAGCGAGCTAAATTCTTTTCCTGCCACTTTCCCGCCGCACGGAGGCGGCAGCGATCAAGGTCAATCAACCAAGGTGTGCCACTGGGGTCGATCAAAATATTGCGGGCGTTCAGGTCAACATGATCAAGCCCCGCTTGATGAAAGCGGTAAATCATAGCACCTACACGCTTTAACAACGCTTCATCCACAAGATCGTTGACGAGTAGCTCAGCGAATGCTTTGGCACCAGCAATGCGCACGGTAATCAACGCGGCTTCATACGTAAGCCCATAGCGAGTAACACAGCTTGCTACGGGGCGAGGTACCGGCAGCCCTTGCCCAAAAAGCGTGGCGGTTAAGCGCAGTTCACGAAATGCCCGGGTGCGCTCAGCGCCAGTCCATAGGTAGCGTTTCTCACTGAGTTTGGCCGCCATGCCCCCCCGGCAATAGGGCCTTAATACCCACTGCTCGGTCGGCGTTGCCTGTAAAAACAGACTGCTGCCCCGGCCTGGTGCTTCGCCCACAATTAATCCGCGCTCACGCCAGTAATCGCGCGTGAATAAGTCTGGATCAATTTGGTGTGTTCCCGGCCCGTCACATAAACTGTCTACATCATGTAAAATCAGCCAATTTCTCTGCCGGAGTGCCGCTAAGCGCATGAAGCCCTCTCTGCCTGTTCAGCCTAACCACATTGCCATTTTGCGCCTCTCCGCCCTAGGAGATGTGTGCAATCTCGTGCCCACGGTGCGGGCGTTGCAGCGCCAGTGGCCCGATGCGCGCATTACCTGGATTATCGGTAAGGGGGAGCACAGTCTACTGGCGGGGCTTTCCGGGGTCGAGTTCGTTGTTTACGACAAGTCGACAGGTATTGCCGGAATGCGCGCGTTATGGCGGCAGCTTGCCGATACGCGCTTCGATGTGTTGCTACATATGCAGCAGGCCATTCGGGCCAGCGTGCTGTCGCTTGGGCTGAAGGCCGACGTACGCGTGGGCTATGACAAGGCGCGTGCCAAAGATGCTCAGCACTGGTTTACCCAGCATCAGCTTGCGCCGCACCCCAATGCCCATGTGTTGGAGTCCTTTATGGACTTCGCCCGGGTGCTCGGGGTAGAGGATGACCGCTTAGCGTGGGATTTACCTGTGCCCGATACGGCACGTAATGAGGCTCAGGTGATCAGCGGTGAGACCCCTTACCTCGTCATTAACCCGTGTAGCAACGTTCGCCTGCGTAATTTTCGCAACTGGTCGGTAGAGGGCTACGCGAGCGTGATTGAACACGCTTGGGTGCAGCACGGTCTTAAAAGCGTATTGACCGGTGGCGGCAGTGCTCTGGAGCGTGAAATAGGCGAGCAAATTGAAGCACTCTGTCAGCCAGCCAGTGTCATTAACGCCATCGGCGGCACCTCATTGAAAGGGGTTTTAGCGCTGATCGATCAAGCCCAAGCGGTGATAGCGCCGGATACCGGCCCTATCCATATGGCCAATGCCATGGGAACGCCGGCATTGGGTCTTTATGCATCGACCAATCCCCAGCGTGCCGCACCCTATCTGTGGCGCGATTTTGCGGTCAACGCTTACCCAGACGCGGTACGTACTTATCTGCATAAGTCGGTAGACGAGGTGAGCTGGGGCCAACGGGTGCGTCACCCAAGCGCCATGATGCTGATTAAAGCAGACGACGTTATCGCTAAACTGGATACATTGCTGGCGCATACCGCTTTGACTGCCAGCGCAGGGAGCACCGATGAAGATTGATTTAACCGCGTTAGAACATGCCCGTGTACTTGTGGTCGGCGATGTCATGCTTGACCGCTATTGGCATGGAGGTACCTCGCGGATTTCCCCCGAAGCGCCTGTGCCAGTAGTTCGGGTAGAAGATGTTGAAGACCGCCCAGGCGGAGCGGCTAATGTGGCGCTGAACATTACCTCCCTGGGCGGCCACGCGGTGCTGGCGGGTGTGATCGGAGACGATGACAACGCGCAGATTCTACAAGCTAGTTTGGTTGCTTCAGGTGTGAGTACTTACTTTCAACGTAGCGTTGAGATACCCACGATTACCAAGCTGCGTGTGATGAGTCGTAACCAGCAGTTGTTGCGCCTGGATTTCGAGCAGCGCTTGGACAGTGTCGATACCAGTGAGCTGGTGACTCAGGTAGAAAAGGTGCTCCCCGACTGCGACGTAGTGATCCTTTCCGACTACGGCAAAGGCACGCTGAACCAAGTGGAGAACCTGATAGCCAACGCAAGAGCTCAGGGCAAGCGCGTGCTAATCGATCCGAAAGGGCAGGATTTCAGCAAATACCGTGGGGCAAGTTTAATCACTCCCAATCTGACCGAATTTGAAGCCGTGGTGGGCCATTGTGCGTCCGATGCCGAGTTATCCCGACGGGGTGAAGCGCTACGTGCTGAGTTGGAGCTGGAAGCGTTGCTGATTACTCGCAGCGAAAAAGGCATGACGCTGATTCGTGAAGGGCATGCGCCGCTACACCTACCCACCCGCGCTCAGGAAGTTTTCGATGTAACAGGGGCAGGCGATACCGTTATTGGCTTAATGGGGCTAGCGCTAGCGGCAGGCCACGCCTTTCCCGAAGCAATGATGCTGGCTAATTTGGGGGCAGGGTTGGTAGTGGCCAAACCGGGCACGGCCACGCTCTCTATCGCCGAGCTCTACACTGCCTTACACGGCGATAAGCTGGCCGAGTTTGGGGTGATTGAACCGAATGTATTGATCGAGGCGGTGCGTGCTGCCCAGCTACGCGGTGAGCGGGTGGTCATGACCAACGGCTGCTTTGATATTTTGCATGCGGGCCACGTCGCCTACCTGGAGCAGGCTAAACGTCTGGGTGACCGTTTAATCGTCGCGGTTAACGACGACGCCTCTATTGGTCGCCTGAAAGGGCCCAAACGTCCGATTAATCCGCTTAACCGGCGGATGCAGGTGTTGGCGGGGTTAGGGGCTGTCGATTGGGTTGTGCCGTTCAGTGACGACACCCCTCAGGCGCTGATCGAAGCGGTGCTACCCGATATCTTGGTCAAAGGTGGCGATTATCGTCCAGAAGATATCGCCGGGGGCGCGGCCGTTATCGCTAATGGTGGTGAGGTTAAAGTACTGGGCTTTGAAGATGGCGTTTCGACCTCGGCGATGATTAGTTCGATTCTAGATCGTGAACGCTAAGAAACCTCTGATGTCTTCACCTGCCTGGCCTCGGCTTGCCTACTCAGCGGCACTGTATGCGCTCTCACCGCTGATTAGCTGGCGCATATGGCGTGAGCAAGTACCCACTTACTCACGCCTTCAGCGGCTGGGTTTACGCCTCGAACCGCTGCCTTCCGCGCCACGTATTTGGCTGCACTGTGCCTCGGTGGGAGAAGTACGCGCCGCTCGACCGTTGATTGAGGGGCTGCTAGCGCGTTATCCAACGCATAGCCTGCTGCTCACTACCATGACTGCGACAGGTGCTCAGCAGTCTCAAGCGCTTATTAGCGAGCAAACCCCAAGCGATCAAGCAAGGCTTACCCATCGCTTCCTACCGTTGGATTTTCCCGGTGCTGCCAGACGCTTTGTACGCAGCGTTCAGCCCGAACTTGCGATCCTGTTTGAAACCGAGCTGTGGCCCAACCTGATCCACGCCTGTCGCCAGCAGGGTGTGCCGGTGGCAGTGGTGAATGGTCGCCTATCGCCCCGCGCCTTTAAGCGCTACCAACGCCTGCGCCCGCTAATGGCCAGCACGCTCGCCAATATTAGCTGGCTAGCCGCAAAATCACCGGCAGATGCCGAACGCTTTAATGCCCTTGGCTGCGGCATGGATATTACTCGCATCGTTGGTTCGCTGAAATTTGAAATAGCTTGCCAAGATAAGGTGTCTGAAGAGAGTGAGCGATTACTTCAAGAATGGGGAGGGCGTCCGATTTGGGTAGCGGGCTCCACCCGAGACGGCGAAGAAGCACTTGTGCTTCAAGCCCATCGTCAGCTACTTAAGCGCTATCCGAGCGCGTTGCTGGTGCTGGTGCCCCGTCACCCCCAGCGCTTTGAAGAGGTGGCTAAGCTTTGCCAAACAGAAAGCTGGACACTAAGCCGCCGCAGCCTACAGCAGCCTGCCACAAAGAAAACTCAGGTTTACCTGGGGGATACGCTCGGTGAACTGGCCGTTCTTTATGCAGCAGGTCGTGTGGCCTTTGTGGGGGGCAGCCTAGTGCCGTTGGGCGGGCACAATGTGCTTGAACCAGCGGCGCTCGGTAGGCCGGTGCTTAGCGGTTCCTCAATTGAGAACTTCGCCGATGTCGCTGAACCGCTTCAAGCGGCAGGTGCGCTAACGCTGGTCGATAGCTCGGATGCCCTGGCAGATGCCTTGGCGGACTACTTTGCTAACCCTGAGCGCGCCCAACAGGCTGGGCGCGCTGGCCGCGCGGTGATTGAGACGCAAAAAGGCGCACTTGATCGCACCCTGACAGGATTGGCGTCGTTACTGTCTCGTTAGCCAGTGCCTGTATCGAAGAATCTTTATTTAAGCGCTATGCGCTCCACACCATCTTCTTTGCCCAGCAGCAGCACATCAGCGCCGCGGGCGGCAAAAAGGCCATTGGTCACAACACCGACGATAGCGTTGATGCGCGCCTCCATGGCTACCGGGTCTTCGATCATAAATTCAAAGCAGTCGATAATTTGGTTGCCATTGTCGGTGACTACTCCCTGGCGATAAACCGGCTCTGCACCAAGCGCTACCAGCTCGCGGGCGACATAGGAGCGGGCCATGGGGATGACTTCTACCGGCAGCGGAAAATGACCTAACTGAGGCACGTACTTTGAGCCATCAGCAATGCAGATAAAGCGTTCGGCACAGGCAGCCACGATTTTCTCGCGGGTAAGCGCAGCACCGCCGCCTTTAATCATATGTAAGTTAGCATTTACTTCGTCTGCACCGTCGATGTAAAAAGGAACTGTGCCAACGCTATTGAGCTCAAAAACTTCAATGCCCAGTTTCTCAAGGCGCTCGGCACTTGCCTTAGAGCTCGCCACCGCGCCTTTAAAATGATGGCGCAGGGGCCCCAGGCGATCAATAAACAGGTTAGCCGTGGAGCCGGTGCCAATGCCTAAGATGGTATCCTTTTCCAACTGAGATTTAATTTCTGCAATGGCGGCGTCCGCCACGGCGGCCTTTAATTCATCCTGGTTCATAGCTTGGTTCATAAATAGCCTTGTGAGTCAGAGGAGAGTTAGAGAAAAGAGGTAGTGGCGTTAGTATAACGGCCTAAACGTTGCCTGCCGATGGAAACGCGGCTAGACGCCGCTATACGTAATCTGCTACCAATAAAAGCTTTGTCCGTTCACGTTCTTCCCTTGGGATACCCGCATGCTCGAAGCAACCGTCAAAAAGATCCTCCAAGCCCGCGTTTATGAAGCCGCTTGTGAGACCCCGATTTCCCCTGCACCCTTTTTGTCGCGTCGTTTCAACAACCAGATTTTGATTAAGCGCGAAGATCTACAGCCGGTGTTTTCGTTCAAAATCCGTGGCGCTTATAACAAAATGGCGCAGCTCACCCAGGATCAAAAAGATAAAGGCGTGATTGCCGCTTCCGCCGGTAACCATGCTCAAGGGCTGGCCATGGCCGCGAAGCTGATGGGTGTCAAAGCCGTCATTGTGATGCCGCGTATTACCCCCGATATCAAAGTGCAGGCGGTGCGCGCCCGGGGCGCCAAGGTCATCCTCAAAGGGGATGCCTTCGCTGCTGCAGCCGAGCATGCTCAAGAGCTGATCAAAGAGCACGGTTACACCTATATTCCGCCGTTTGACGATATTGATGTGGTGGCCGGTCAAGGCACCATCGGCGTGGAAATTCTGCGCCAACACGCTGGGCGCTTAGACGCCATCTTCGTGCCGGTTGGCGGCGGTGGTTTGATCGCCGGTGTCGCGGCCTATGTGAAGTACCTCCGCCCGGATATCAAAGTAATCGGTGTCGAAGCCGAAGACAGCGCCTGCCTCAAAGCCGCCTTAGAGGCGGGTGAGCGTGTGGTGCTCGAGCAAGTGGGTGTATTTGCCGAAGGCGTCGCGGTGGCACAAATTGGCGAGGTGCCGTTTTCGTTGATCAAAGATCTGATTGACGGCGTTATCACCGTCAATACCGATGAAATGTGTGCAGCGGTGAAAGATATTTTTGAAGATACCCGTGCCGTGGCGGAAACCTCTGGCGCGCTCTCGCTGGCAGGGCTAAAAAAATACGTGCAGCAGACCGGTGCCGAAGGCGAGACGCTGCTGTGCATTAACTCAGGCGCCAATACCAATTTTGATCGCCTACAGCACATTGCCGAGCGCACGGAACTAGGCGAGCAGCGTGAAGCGATCCTGGCGGTGACCATTGCCGAGAAACCCGGTAGCTTTAAGAAGTTTTGCCGCACGCTAGGCAAGCGTATGGTGACCGAGTTTAGCTATCGCTACGCTGACAGCAGTGAAGCGCATATCTATGTAGGCGTGCAGGTTAAGCCCGGCGGTGAAGATCGACAGGCAGTGATCGACAAGCTGCGTGAGAGTGGCTATCAAGTAGAAGACTTGACTGACAATGAGCTGGCGAAACTGCATATTCGTCACCTAAGTGGTGGCCGCCCCAGCGAACGTTTCGAAGAAGAGGTATACCGTTTTGAGTTCCCCGAGCGCCCCGGTGCGCTGATGAACTTTTTGACGCAGTTGCCACACGACTGGAACATCTCGCTATTTCATTATCGCAACCATGGCGCTGCCTACGGCCGAGTGTTGGTGGGAATGCAAGTCCCAAACGGTGACCGTACTCATGTGGCAGAGTACTTAGATGCCATCGGCTACCGTTACTGGCGTGAAAGCGATAATCCGGCCTACCGATTATTTATGGCTTAGCGCTGCCCTGCGGTAAGCATAAGACGTGCGTAAATAGTTGTGTGTAAGTGGTTGCTTACCTTTAACGTCAGAGCTGCTAGTAACATAACGTAACTTAATCCTCAGAAATGAGGCTAAAAAAGGTCGCTAAACTAGTTGTCAACGATGGCCTAATAGCCCTATAGTCGTGAACGAAATTAAGCAAATCTGCCACCCTTTTGAAACCGTAAAGTGTGGTGGATTTAGCACATTCGGCAACGGTAAAGGTGTTGGAGAAGCGGCATGCGGCGGAAGAAGCCTGATATGGTAATGGCGTTGATGGTGGTATTTGCATTAGGAGTGCTGGCTACCGGCTATGCGCAGGCGTTGTCGGGAAGCTAATTCCCCGCAAGGTGACAGATAGCAGATGAGAGGGGCTGATCCTTTATGGGGTCAGCCCTTTTTTATGGCCAGTTTTTAAGGACAGCGATTGCCGGCGAACGTAGCCTTGGTCACTGACCACCACCTGTAAAGGCACATCCCATGGCTCCACAGGCAGAGAAGCCACCTGTTGGCAGGCATGGGCGACGCCAATCAAAGTAGGCGATGGGCCGGGGCGGTGCATGAACGCTAAGCTGCGGTCGTAAAATCCACCCCCCATGCCCATGCGGTTTGCATTAGCATCAAATCCGACTAGCGGCACAATCAGCGTATCTAGCGCCCAAGTGGGCAGCCGATTACGCCGCTGGGCACTGAATCTCACGTCAGGCTCCCAAATACCAAAACGGTTTTTTATCATTGGGGTGTCAGGACGGTAGGCAACAAACCACAGGCGGTTAGCGCTAAACGGACGTAAAACCGGGAGATAAATATTGACGTTACGCTGACGTAGCCAGGGAATAAGCGGGGTAGGATCGATTTCGCCGTTGACAGGCAGATAAAGACTTAAGCGCCGTGCGCGGCGTATTTCAGGCAGGGTTTTCAATCGTTGGCACAAGCGCTGTGCCGCAAGGCGTTGCTCATGCTCAGAAAGGGCTCGGCGTTGGTGACGTAAAGAGCGGCGGAGCGCGCGCTTATCGTCGTCCAGATAGAGGCTTTCCATGCAGATATTCTTTTATCCTCTATATTTTCGCATAGCCTAGACTTTGGGTGTTCTCCAGAGTGCCGCTGTCATTCTGGCCCTGAACCTACTGGTTCAGGTGGGTGGCCGCAGCCAGACCGTCAGGCTTTCCGACGCACGGACATGCACACGGGCCTGGCTAGCATTTGGCCCCCTGGGTATTACGCATAGGCTCGAGGGACTATAACGACTGGCGTACACCCCAGAGAACCCCGCCATCCTAACAGAGCGACGGCTAATGCCAAAGGTCTGGGTTAAACGTTCGCCGAGTCTTTAGATCGTTGACAGCGCTTTCAGGTAAAGCCTAAGACTGGCGCGTTTTGGATAATGCCCGCTCAAGGCGCTCATTTAAACGGTTCAGGCTCTCTTCACCGGCACGGTGCTCATCCATGGCTTCAAGAAGTTCGTGGGTGATATTGAGGGCCGCCATGATCGCCACACGCTCACTCCCCAGCACGCTGCTTTGGGCATTGATACCCTGCATGGCGCGGTCTAAGTAGCGCGCGGCGCGATCAAGTTTGGCTTCTTCGCCCGTGTCGCAGGCAATGATATAGCCGCGCCCTAATAGGGTTATTTCTTTGGTTGGCCGCTTGGCGTTGCTCATCAAAGACTCCAGCACGGGCCAGCAAGGGGCCCAATGCGTTAACATCACAGCATAGGAAGATAGGTGTCACTCACTATAAGAGAGGCACTTGTGCGCGGTCAACGCGCGGGCGAGTGCATCTCGTACCATTGCCGCCACCCTATCCCCCACACGCCCAATAAATACGAGGTTATTAAATACTATGTCATTGATTGATGAGCGTCAGGACTTCTCCGATGTCGCAGATGTCTTTCTTCTCCATGGCAGCATGCAGTCGCCGGCGTTTTTGGATGGCCGCTTATGTGCGCTGCTGGCGTTACGCGATGTGAATGCAGAGGCTTGGTTGGACGAAGTCTGCCAGAGCCTTGGTGTTGAGCAGCCCCGCGATCAGGCAAGTGCCGAGCGGCTATTAGGCTGGCGGCGGCAAACCGTAGAGGCGCTTAGCGCCAGCGACCTGGACTATACCCCACTGCTACCCGACGAGCTGTTCTCCCTGGGCGAGCAGGCGCAGGGTCTTAAAGAGTGGACGCTGGGCTTTATTGAGGTGGTCGATGAAGTGGCCGACAACGAGCTGCGCGAGCGTTGGTCTCAGGCGCTCCGTGAGGCGATTGATGACTTGCAGGCGCTGGGTCGGATAGATACCGATATCGACGACAGCCCCGAAAACGAAAACGATCTGTTTGCGCTTACCGAGCATGCCCGCATGGCCGCTATGCTGCTGTATACCGAGCAGCACCCCGGTATGCCGCAAGTCGAGCAAACTGACGCACCCGTTCACTAATCCCGTTGCCTAGATAGGAGCCGCTATGCTGTCCGACCCTGTGTTGCCTACGTTGTTACCTCGCCCCCCTGCGATCAGTATGGGCGAGTACCGCCACCGCCGTGACGCCTTAATGGCCCAGCTGCCGGATAACGCAGCGGTGGTGCTCCCCGGTGCCGGACTGATGACCCGTTCACGGGATAGTGAATTTGCCTTCCGTCAGAACAGCGATTTTTACTACCTGACGGGCATACACGAACCAGATGCACTGCTGTTGCTGCTACCAGGACGCGCTGAAGGTGAAAGCGTGGTGTTCTGTCAGGATCGCGACCCCACCATGGAAGCCTGGACAGGGCGCCGTTTGGGTGCCGAAGGCGTGGTCGCTGATTACGGCATCGATCAGGCGTTTGAAAACGCAGTACGTGATGAGCGGCTACCTGAACTGTTGGCAGGTCGTGAGCTACTTTATCTGCCGCTAGACAATGCTGAAGCTGTCAGCATGGCTGAAGATGCTTTACATGAAGCCCTGGTCGGGCTTAGACGCGGTCGGCCACCGCTAAAAGGTTGGCTGGATATCAACCCGTTGGTTCACGCCATGCGGCTAATCAAAAGCGATGCTGAAATTGCCCTGCTCAGACATGCGGCGCTGATATCTGCCCATGCTCACCGGCGCGCCATGCAGGTGGCGCGCCCAGGGCTGAGCGAATTTCAGCTCCAGGCCGAGTTAGAGCATGAGTTTGTCTGGCATGGGGCCAGTGGCCCTGCCTACAGTACGATTGTAGGTAGCGGTGCCAACGCCTGCGTACTGCACTATATTGAAAACAGCGCACCGCTGTGTGAAGACGGCTTGGTGCTTATCGATGCGGGGGCCGAGTTTGAGTTATATGCTGGTGATATCACCCGCACATTCCCGGTCTCCGGGCGGTTTAATGATGCCCAGCGGGCGCTCTACCAGGTCGTACTCGATGCCCAGCAGCGCGCTGTGAGTGCGGTTCAGCCGGGGGCCACCCTTGCTGATATACACCAGGGCGTGGTGCATGACCTAACTGCTGGGCTGATTGAGCTTGGTCTGCTGGAAGGTGATGTACAGGCGCGTATCGATGACGAGAGTTATCGACGCTTTTACCTGCACTCAACGTCACACTGGTTGGGGCTGGACGTACACGATGTCGGTACCTACCGGCTGAATGAGCAAACACCTCGGCCACTGGTCGCAGGCATGGTGCTCACCGTGGAGCCTGGCCTGTATATCCCTAGCGATGACGATATTCCTGACGCCTACCAGGGTATTGGTATTCGTATTGAAGACAATGTGGTCGTCACTAACGAAGGTCATGAAGTGCTGACCGCAGACGTGCCTAAACAGGTCGACGAAATTGAGGTATTGATGGCTAAAAAGTAACCAGCTCTCAATGTCTTCAGTGGCCTTTATGTAAATTACGTTACGAAATTATTATTACCTCTTTATGAAGTGGCGTCGTGGCCGGGAGAAGCCAATGCAGCAGTCTAATCAGGCGGTTAAGGGAATGCCGACGCATGACATTGTAATTGTGGGCGGGGGGCTGGTAGGCGCCAGCTTAGGCTGCGCCCTGGCGCCGCTGATTGAGCGCTATGGCTGGCGCGTGGCGATCATTGAGTCGGCTCCGATGGCTGTTCAGCCACAGGAAACGACTTGGCAGCCCAGTTTTGATGCCCGGGCCAGTGCGATTGCAGAAGGTTCAGCCCAACGCTTCCAGCAGCTGGGTGTGTGGGAAGCGATGCGGAGTGAGGCCACGCCTATCAAACGCATTCACATCAGTGAGCGCGGCCGCTTAGGAGCGACACGGCTGAGTGCTGACGAGCTGGGTGTCGCCGCGCTGGGGCATGTCATCCCCAATGCGTGGATGGGACGTGTGCTGCACCAACGGCTTGCCCAACTACCGCTGGAGTGGCACTGCCCGGCGAAGGTTGAGCAACTTACTCCCGTGGCTAATGGGCATGATCTGCAGCTCTCAGACGGTAGCCAGTTGACGGCAGGACTAACGGTATTGGCAGATGGGGGACGCTCTGGTCTTAAAGAGCAGTTAGGCATTGGCAGCCGCCATGAGTCTTACCAACAGACGGCGCTGATCGCCCACGTGGGGGTAAGCCAGCCCCACATGGGCGTCGCTTATGAGCGCTTTACCTCCCAAGGACCAATGGCGCTGTTGCCGCTCCCCGGCCAGGCCATGGAGTTGATCTGGACGCACCCCACTGGCAGTGAAACAGCGCGTATGGCGCTTCCCGAGCGTGAATTTCTGTTGCAACTTCAACGTGCCTTTGGTGATCGAGTGGGTCGCTTTACCCAGGTAGGCACCCGACACGCCTATCCGCTTTCACTGGTCACCGCTGAAGAACCGGTGCGTCCAGGGCTGGCGGTATTGGGTAACGCTGCTCATGCCTTGCACCCGGTCGCGGGGCAGGGGTTCAACTTAGCCCTGCGTGGGGTAATGGATCTTGTCGAGGCCCTGGAGCAGGGTGAGCAGGCCAAGCGGCCGTTGGGCGATATGAGTACGCTGCAAGCCTTTGAAAAGCAGCGCTCCCGAGACCGCGCCAATGTGATTCGCTTTAGCGACGGGCTGGTGCGGCTGTTCGGGCTCTCCTTCCCGCTGCTGCCCCATGCTCGGGCCGCGGGGTTAATAGGTTTGAATCTGGTTGGGCCCTTGCGGCGAGGGCTGGCTCGCCGCGCCATGGGCTTAGAACGTTAAGCTTATACATCCTAGCCCACGAACAAGGGAACGCTATGCATACGGACTCATCTATTGCGAAGCCGTCGGTGGAAAGCTTTGAAGCGATTATTGTTGGCGGTGGTATGGTCGGTACCGCGCTCTGCGCGCTGTTAGCCCAGGCAGGCATGCAGGTAGCGCTTGTTGAGGCAAAGCCCGCGCCGTTAAGCCTTGAAGATGCTACTAGCGTGCTGCCAGCCCCGCGGGTTAGCGCGTTAACGCCGGTCTCTCAGCGTTTGCTAACCCATTTGGGCGCTTGGCCTGCGATGCAGAAAACCCGAGTGACTCCTTACCAAGGCATGCAGGTATGGGATGCCGAAGGCAGTGGTGAAATTGCCTTTTCTGCCGACGAGGCGGGTGTCGCGGTGCTGGGCCATATCGTTGAGAACGCGGTCACGCTGGCCGCGCTCAATAGCCAGGTCGTTGACCATCCCAATGTCACCCCATTTTTTGGCGCTCGCCTACAGGCGCTGCAGCGCCCAAGCTCATATCCTTCAAAGCAAGCCTCAAGTGGCGACTGGCTGATACTTGACGATGGGCGACAGCTACATGCGCCGTTAATCATCGCCGCAGATGGTGCCCACTCGGTGCTACGCGAAATGGCCGGTATTGAGGTGGCCAGTGACGATA
This sequence comes from Halomonas sp. ATBC28, assembly GCF_005937175.1. NCBI lineage: Bacteria > Pseudomonadati > Pseudomonadota > Gammaproteobacteria > Oceanospirillales > Halomonadaceae > Halomonas > Halomonas sp. ATBC28. The sequence goes on from NZ_VCQL01000014.1 coordinate 150,202, forward strand.
TGCAGCAGGAGGCTGTGGTAACCACCGTTAAGTGCGCCAAGCCCCATGGTGGGGCGGCTCGGCAAGCGTTTATTGATGGTCGCCCACTGGCATTTCTGCCGTTAACCTTGGAAGGGAATGACCATTACTGCTCCATCGTATGGTCGACCACGCCGGAGCACGCCGCTGAGCTTAGTGAATTGCCTCGCGAAGCGCTTGGGAAGGCGCTGGGTAGAGCATTTGGCTATCGCCTAGGTGAGGTGACGGCCTGCGATAAGGCCCACCGTTTTCCGTTAGTGCAGCGCCATGCCCGTCACTATGTGCAGCCGCATTTTGCACTGGTGGGGGACGCTGCCCACAGCATTCATCCGCTGGCGGGCCAGGGCGTCAATTTAGGCCTTATGGATGCAGCGGTCTTGGCAGAAGAAGTGGTGCATGCCTGGCAGCGCGGCGCGCCTTGGGGAGAGTTAAGCACCTTGAGGCGTTATGAGCGCCGGCGGCGCTTTGATAACAGCGCCATGCTGGGGCTGATGAAGGGCTTTAAAGTGCTGTTTGGCAGCCACGACCCGGCGTTGACGCTGGTGCGTAATTTGGGAATGAGTGGTATGAACCAGTTGGTGCCATTGAAGCGGGTATTGATGCGGCAGGCGACCGGGGAACGCGGCCGCCTGCCGCTTAGCTGTCGTTAAATCAGGTTGTCGTCAACGCCGCTGACGGTCAACTACGTTGAGTGCTTTAAGCAGATTGAGCGCTTCGCTGAGCTGGTAATCATTGAGTAGCCGCTCGGCCATTTCCTGGCGATCCCGTGGCGCCTGCTGAGCGCTTAGGTGGCCCTCGAGATCGGCTTCGCGTATCTCCCGGCGGCCCTCGGCGACCTCCAAACGACCGCGGACGACGTCCACATCAGGCTCAATGCCTTGGGCCTGAATGGAGCGTCCGTTGGGGGTGTAGTAGAGCGCCGTGGTAAGTTTGAGTCCTTCGCCATTACCGAGTGGCATAATCTGCTGCACTGAACCCTTACCAAAACTATCGGTGCCCATAATCACGCCACGCCGCTGATCCTGCAGCGCCCCGGCGACAATTTCCGCCGCTGACGCACTGCCGCCATTGATTAAGACGACCAGCGGGACGTCGGCAGCGGGCGTGGTGGGTGAGGCGGAGAACGACATTTCGGTATCTGAGAGGCGCCCCTCGGTATACACGATCAAGCCCTCATCCAGGAACAGGTCGGCAATGCCGACGGCGGCCTGTAGCACCCCACCGGGGTTATTACGTAAATCGAGTATCAACCCTTCTAAAGGCTGTTCGCGAGCCATAAGCTCAAGCGCATCGCGCGCCTGTTCCGGTGTGCGCGACTGAAACTGACTAACGCGCAGGTAGCCATAACCGGGCTCGAGCAGCTCATGTTTAACGCTTTCGCTGCGAATAACCTCGCGGGTCAGAATAAATTCCCGCGGCGAATCTTCGCCTGAACGCAGCACGCTAATGCGTAGATCGGTGCCCGGCTCACCGCGCATCAGGGTGACGGCCTCTTGCAGCGACATGCTGTCGGTGGGGGTGCCATCAATGGCGACGATAATATCGCGAGAAAGTAGCCCCGCGCGGGAAGCGGGGGTGTCGTCGATAGGCGTAATCACCATGAGCTGACCATTCTCGGTGCCCACCTCGATACCGATGCCGCCAAATTCGCCCTGAGTCGACTCGCGCAGACTCTGGTACTCCTCCTCATCCAAGTAGGCGGAGTGGGGATCTAGCTCGCTCAGCATGCCGCGCATAGCGTTGCGCAGCAGCGTACTGTCATCGACCTCCTCAACGTAGGCACGCTTAATGCGCTCAAACACCTCGGCGAAGGTCTGAATATCTTCCAGGGGTAGTTGGTCGTAGGATGGCTCATCCACTGCACCGCTACCGGCTGGCTGGGCGAGCAACGGTAGCGGGGCCGCCAGTAAAGCAATCGGGAGCAGGGTAGCCAAGAAGCGCTTGGCGGGGGCTGATACCCCGGTAACTGATAGCGTCATGCAGACTCCGCAGGGCGATAGGTGGCGCCATAGCGCGCACCCTGTCGTGGAAAGTGTTTAGTTGAAAATGAACATTGAGACATCAATAGTCATGCAGCTTATCCCGTCAGCGACGCGCAATCCAACGCTGTGGATTAATTGGTTCACCCCCGCGGCGAACTTCGAAGTAGAGCGCCGCGCGGGTTTGACCACCGCTATCACCTACGCGACCAATTTCATCACCGCGACTGACCTGCTGACCAGGCCTGACGCTAAACTGTTGCAGGTGAGCATGCAGCGTCATGATCTGGTCACCGTGGTCGATAATCAACAAGTTACCAAACCCCCGCATCCAGTCAGCGAATACCACCCGGCCAGTGTGTACGGCAGTGACCGGGGTGCCCGCGCTGGCCTGAATCACAATACCGTTATAGTGCACGCCGTCGCGATGGTGAAAACTACTGCTGATTGAACCCTGTACCGGCCAAGGCAAATCACCTTGGGTGCTTACAATATGCGTAGTAGGCGTGGGTTCAGCAAGTTTTGCCATCTCCGCCTGGATATTACGGAGTACCCTTTCGGCCTCTTCGCGGCTCTGATTGAGGTCGGCCAGCCGCTCCTCTTCGCTTCCGTAGCGGTCATCCAGATTGGAAACAACGCCTCGCCGTTCGGTGGTGCGTTGGGCTAACAGCGCGCTTTGCTCTTCTAACTCGTCGGCCAGCGTATCGAGGCGGGCCTGCCGCTCGCTTAGTTCCTCCTGAGTATCGGCGAGCGCCGTATCGAGGCGGGCGATAGCATTTAAGCGGCGATTGCGTGCTTCGGTCAGCCGATTCATATACGCCTGCATACGATCAAGCTCGGACGGGTCGCCCTGGTTAAGCAGCAGTTTGAGCTGCGGCGTTGGGCCAAGGCGGTAAAGCGCTGAGAGCTGCTGGCCCAAGGCTGCATATTGATCGGCACGCTCGCTCTCCAGTCGGTCACGATGTTGACGGAGCTGGGTCGTTTCATCATTCAACTGGCGGCGCTCAGCTTGTAGCGTGTCTAAGCGCTGATGAGTCTCGGCAAGCTTGGTTTCGACTTCCTTGAGCTCGCGTTCGGCGCTATCGCGGGCCTCGCCAGTGGCGCTGAGGCGTTGGGCAACGGACTCGATCTCTTGGCCAATCGCATCCAACTGCCGGCGCGCCGCACTTTCATCCTGCTGGGCGAAGCCTGCTGGCGCATAACTTATCGCCAGCAGGAGGGTCATTGCCAAATAGCACCGATTAGACATTACTTATAATGGATCAGTGGTTTACCCGTCATCGCCTCGGGCTGTTTCTGATCCATCATGGTCAACAGCGTGGGGGCCAGGTCGCATAGTTTGCCCTCTTCAAGCGAGGCCGCACGTTCGCCGACGTAAATAAGCGGCACCACAAAGGTGGTGTGGGCGGTTTGCGGTGCGCCGGTTTCGGGATGAACCATCTGTTCGGCATTACCGTGGTCGGCGGTAATTAAGCAGGCGCCGCCTGCACGCTCGATGGCTTCAACGACACGACCCACGCAGGTATCGACGGTCTCAATGGCTTTTACCGCCGCATTGAAGTCGCCGGTGTGGCCGACCATATCACCGTTGGCGTAGTTACAAACGATCAGGTCGAAGCTGCCGCCGTCAATGGCATCGACAAGCTTATCGGTAATCTCAAAGGCGCTCATTTCAGGTTTTTCGTCGTAGGTGCGCACATCACGGGGAGAGGGCACGAGGATGCGCTCTTCGCCTTCGTACTCGGCTTCGTTACCGCCTGAAAAGAAGAACGTCACGTGGGGATACTTTTCGGTTTCGGCAATACGCAGCTGCTTCAAGCCACGCTTGGCGACGACCTCCCCCAGAGTGTCATTAAGATCAGATGGCGGGAAGGCGGCAGGCGCAGGAATGTCAGCGGCGTACTGGGTCATCATTACCAGCCCTTTACCTGCAAGCTTAGGGCATGCCCGCCGCTCGAAGTCGTTGAAATCCGGCTCGGCAAAGGCACGAGTTAACTCACGGGCGCGGTCAGAGCGGAAGTTAAGGAAAATCGCTGCATCGCCATCCTGCAGGGTGATGGCATTTTCTTTAGAACCATCTTTGAGCGGTATGCTGCTAGCCGATACGAATTCGTCGGTTTCACCGCGCTGGTAGGCGTCACGCAGTGCGGTTTCAGCGCTGGGGGCGTAGTACTCCGCTTGGCCCTCGGTGAGCAGGCGGTAGGCCTGCTCGACGCGCTCCCAGCGGTTGTCGCGATCCATGGCGTAGAACCGGCCAATAATCGAGGCCACAAAGCCATTATCAGCCCCCACCAGCTCGGCCAGGCGAGCATTGGCGCGCTCTATCGACGCCAACGCACTCTGCGGTGGCATATCGCGGCCATCGAGAAAGGCGTGAATAAAAATACGCTGGGCGCCACGGCGTGCCGCAAGCTCGGCCATGGCAATAAAGTGGTCTTCATGGCTGTGGACGCCGCCAGGGGAGAGCAAGCCAATTAAGTGTACCGGCCGACCATTGGCGACAGCTTCGTCAATTGGCTGGGTGAGGTTGTCATTAACATCCAGGTCGCCATCTTCAATCGCCTTGCTGATACGGGTGAAGTCCTGATAAACGATACGTCCGGCACCAATATTCATATGGCCGACTTCAGAGTTGCCCATCTGACCATCGGGAAGCCCCACGTTAAGGCCATCGGTGTGAACGAAGGCGTGAGGGCGGCTTTCCCACAGTGTATCCATCGTCGGCGTATGGGCAGCGGCCACCGCATTATGGTCGCTCTCGGGGTTGTGGCCGTAGCCGTCGAGAATAATCAGCGCCACGGGGCGCGGGGTGCGAGAAGTATCCATAAAAAAACCTCGTTAAGATTGGCAAGCCGAACGACTCGAAAATTCGGGGTCGCGACAGGCGCACGCTTGGGGCATCATAACGCAGGCAACTGCCAGGCGTCATGATTTAGGAGGCTGTCCGGCTTAACACTGATCCACTGCGAATCCCGGTATTTTGGCCAACTTTAGTCGATCGATTTCGTTAAATAGCGCGCTATTCGCCTCAACCGATCGATAAATTTGGATCAGAATCCGTGCTTCTCGCGACGATCGGCCAAGCCGTACAACCTCCTGGCCTGCGCGGGAAGCTATCTGACGTGTATACTTGTCGCGTTTTGGCAGCGGTTAGGCCGCTTTTTTCTGCATAGACCAAGAGATTGTGTTCGCGATGATCGATCAGGTGTTCGAATTCGTACAGAACCACCCCCTGCTAGTTGGGGCATTTTTGCTGGTGCTGATAGCGTGGATTATTTATGAAACGCGCAGCGCCGCCACGAATGCACTGACTGCCTCGCAGGCCACTCAGCTTATCAACCGCGAAGACGCGGTGGTGCTGGATATCCGTGAAAACAAAGACTTCAAAGCCGGGCATATCGCGGGGGCGCGCAACATTCCGCAGAGCAACCTCGATAGCCGCATGAGCGAACTGGATAAAGTAAAAGCCCAGCCGGTCATCGTGGTTTGCAAGCACGGTCAGAGTTCTGGCGCCGCACAGGCCAAGCTCACCAAAGCAGGCTTTGAGCGTGCTTACAAGTTGAGAGGCGGTATGGCGCAGTGGCAAGGCGACGGCCTTCCGGTGGTTAAAAAGTAAGCAACGCTACCTTTATTTAATCAACAATCAGGAGTTTTCTCATGGCGGAAGATAACAACACCCCGCAGGCTGGTGCCGCGGCGGACGAAAAACCGCAGCTCAAATTCTCGCTGCAGCGTATTTATGTAAAAGATATTTCGTTTGAAGCGCCCAATTCGCCCTCGGTGTTTAAGCAGGCGTTCAAACCTAAGGTGAACCTGGATCTTAATACCACCAGCACTAAAATTGCTGATGACCAGTATGAAGTGGTGGTCAAAGTCACTGCCCAGGTGAACGACAACGAAACCGGTACCACCTCTTTCCTGGCGGAAGTAGAACAGGCGGGCCTTTTCCGTATTGCCGGTATTGAAGGTGCGCAGTTGGATCAAACCCTAGGTGCCTTCTGCCCTAACCTGCTGTTCCCCTACGCCCGCGAGTGCGTGGATAACCTGGTCAACCGTGGTGGTTTCCCGCCACTGATGCTGGCACCGGTTAACTTCGAAGCGATGTACGCTCAGCGTAAGCAGCGCGAAGCTAAGCAAGCCGCCGAAAACACTCACTAAGCGATGCCAAAAGCCATGTCAGAAACGCACGCCGCTGATTGGTACGCCCTGCATGGCAAAATGCCACGTCTCTATGTGCCTGCTGCTTTCGTAGCAGGCAGAGAACTTGCATTGCCTGACGGCCCGGCGCGCCACATCACCCGCGTGTTGCGCATGGGCGAAGGTGCACCGTTGGTGCTATTTGACGGCCAAGGTCTCGAGGCGGGGGTGCGCTTGGCGGACGTTAGCCGCAAGCAGGCGCTCGTGCGGGTCGAAGCGGTATGGTCGGGCAGTGGTGAATCGCCGCTGTCTGTCCATTTAGGCCAGGCCATCTCTAAAGGCGACCGAATGGATTATGCCATCCAGAAGACCGTCGAGTTGGGCGTTGCGGCGATTACTCCGCTGTATACCGAGCGCGGTGATGTGCGCTTAAAGGGCGACCGTGAAGATAAAAAGCTAGCCCACTGGCAGGCAGTGGCTGCCAGCGCCTGCGAGCAGAGTGGACGTGCGGTGGTGCCCCAAGTGAATTCACCGATGCCGTTATCAGCATGGCTTGAAGAGCGCCAAGAGCCGCTGCGCTTGATGCTGCATCTAGCGACCGGCAATGCGTTTGATCGCCAAGACCGACCGGCTTCGGTAGCGCTGCTTATCGGCCCTGAAGGCGGTTTAAGCGAGAGTGATATCGCCGCTGCCCAAACCGCTGACTTTACGCCGCTGACTCTCGGCCCACGGGTTTTGCGTACGGAGACGGCACCGGTGGTGGCGCTTTCGTTGCTGCAGCACTACTTTGGCGATTTGTAAGTACTTACTACCTGCCAAGGCCTTATCAAACTGCTTTTTCCCTTCGTTCGCTTGCCCCTGAACTCTTTGTCTCTGATTCCGGCCCATTTCGATATGCCTGCTGAAGGCCCTTAAGCACGATGGGTTTAAGCATCGGCAGCGGTTCACCTGATAGCCCACTGATCACCAGCAAGCGGTGTTGCCGGCCGCGTGCATAGCCCAGCCAGCAAGGCAGCCATATCGGCGTCGGGGTGCTACCCAGCACCTGGATTCGCCAGTGACGTGGTGTCGCCATACGCTCCCATAGCCACAGCCGGTTCAGTGCTTCTGGCGTTGGCGGTAAACCGCTATCAATGTTAAGTGCTGAGCTGGGTTCTTCGACCTGGGTGGGTAGTTCGGCACCCACTAGTAGCAGTGCGCGGCGCATTTCCTTAGCACACAGTAGCCAAGCCCCCGGCGTGCCATTAGGCAGGCCAAGTGCGGTCGCCCAGAGGCCAACCCAGGCAGGTTCGCAAGCCGTCGCGCCAAGTCGCTGTAAGCACCGTTTAGCAGTATCTTCTTCAATCCGCCGCGCAAGTGTTAAGCGTTCAGCCATTTGCCCACCCCTGCAGCAGCGCTAGCATGCCCAGTATGAGACAAAACCAAGCGAATAGGCCGATACAGCGACGGCGCGTCAACCTTGCCTCTTGACCAATCACCTGAGCGTTATCGGCTCTCGCGGCCAATACGGCCTGCATATCCGGCGCCGCTTCGGCCATCATCACATCGCTTAGCTGATCTTGGCTGGGAGCGGGCGCTGTTAGGCTGACGAGATAGCCAACGCTCATCGAAACCGCTACCCCCACCGTGTTGTTATACAGCCATGAGATATTGAGGAGCGCAGAGACGGCCCATACGGAGAGCATGCCGGCAATCAGTCCGGCCATCGCTCCCCGTGCGTTGGAGCGGTGGCTAAAAATAGCCAATAGGAAGGTACCCAGTAGCGCCCCGTAAAACCACGAGCCGATTTGGTTGACCGCCTCGATCACAGGGCCAAGATTACCGGCGAAGAAAGCAAACAGGGTGGCATAAAGCCCCCAAAATATGGTGGCCACTCGTGATGCTTTCAGATAGTGAGCATCGCTGGCATTAGGTTTGATGTAGCGACTATAAAAATCCCGCACGGTCACCGCTGAAAGTGAGTTGAGCGCCGAGTCGAGACTCGACATCGCCGCGGCAAATACCCCGGCAATGACAAGTCCGGCCATGCCTGAGGGAAAGGCGCTGACGACATAGCGGGGTAGCAGCTCATTAAGATCTTCGGGTGGTGTTAGCCCATGCTGCTGGTAATAGGTGGCCAAGATGACGCCAATAAATAGAAACAGCAGCATCTGCGGAATCAGCAGGTAGCCGCCAATCAGCAGCGAGCGCTGAGCATCGAGCACTGATGGGCTTGAGAGCACTCGCTGGATTTGGCTCTGGTCGGTGCCGAAGTAGGCCACATGCAGGAAAAAGCCACCGAACAGTCCGGCCCATAGCGAGTAGGTCACGCTGGGGTCGAAGGACAAATCGATGGCGTTGAACATCCCGCTGGCCGCGCCAAACTCGAAGACATCGCCCCAACCGCCAGGCAGGCTGGTCACTAAAAAGAAGATGCTTAACAGCGCGCCAAGCCAGAGCACGAACATTTGCACCACGTCAGTCCAGATCACCGCGCTGATACCGCCCAGCACGGTATAGCTGATCGCCAGTACCGCCATAATGATAATGGTGAGGTTCACGCTCCAACCGGTCACCACCGCAAGCACGAGCGCTGGCGCATAGAGCACCACGCCAGTGGCTAGGCCGCGGGCAATCAGAAACAGCAGGGCGGTAAGGGTACGCGTCGCTGGGCCGAAACGACGCTCCAGCAGTTCGTAGATACTATAGATGCCCGCGCGGTGGAAAATAGGTACCAGCACCAAAATCAACACGATCATGGCCAAGGGCACATTGATAAACGTCACCAGGCGTTCAAGGCCTCCCTCGAAGCCCCAGCCCGGCGCCCCGATAAAGGTGATCGCGCTGGCTTGGGTTGCCATGACCGAAAGACCGATGGCCCAGCCGGGGATTTTGCGACCGCCTAGAAAATAGTCTTCGGGGTTATGCTGATCTTTGCCGAAGCGTGAACCAATCCAGGCGATTAAGCTGATGTAACCAATCAAAACGATCGTATCAAAAAGCGTGAACCCTTCCATGTTCGCTCCTCTACGCCTAATTTTGTCTAGGGCCTGTTGACGTTTCATCGCGAACCGCGTTGCACCACAAAGCGCGCCAGACAAGGCGCAAAATGCAGGGAAGGGTGGTTCCCTTTTCAAGTTTTGCAACGCCGTATGGCGCGCTTTGTGGTGCAACCCGAAGGGCTGGGCCCGTTTTTATCCGCGGCGGCGTTAGTCGTCGTTCATTTGGAATAACCAAACATCTCTCCTCCTGCCTTGCCGCGAATAAAAACGGGCACCAGCGCGGCCGTGAGTGAAACGTCAACAGGCCCTAGTGTTTTTGAGAGTAGCAGGTTGTGGAGTGTTTGCTTTTTCAGGCGTCAGGCATGCTTTCAACCACTAAAAAATGCTATCTCGCTTTGCCCTGTGGGTGTCAGGCACCATAATGTTGGTCTATTTTCTTGAAGGACGTTACCCATGGTGCGTGAGTCACACTCATCCCCCCGATCCGCCAGCGATGCAGCCGCCCAGTTGGGAGAAGTGGCGTACCTAACGGTTACGGCCGTCAATAACATCGGCGCGTTTTTGCAGTGGGGGCAGCCAAAAGATGTGTTGCTACCGTTTAGCGAGCAGCATTTTCGCCCTGATCCCGGTAAACGTGTTCTGGTTATGCTGTACAGCGACGACCAGGGGCGGCCAGTGGCGTCGATGAAGCTGGATCGTTTTTTGACCGATGACGCCTGGGCCATGGAAAAGGGCGACGAAGTCGCCGTAGTGGTGGCGGAGCGAACTGACCTGGGGATGAAGGTGGCGGTGAATCACCGCTACTGGGGGCTAATTTACCAGGACGACGTCACTCAGCCATTGCGCCGTGGCCAATCCGTTAAAGGCTATGTGAAGCAGCGTCGTGAAGATGGCCGCCTCAATATCTCGCTGCTACCGCCAGGCGCTGCGCGTTTAGATGTAGTCGGTGACAAAATTATGCAGGCGCTACGTGAAAGCGGCGGCTATTTGGCACTCGGGGATAAAAGCCCTGCCCATGAAGTTAAAGCACGCTTAGGGGTGAGTAAAAGTGCTTATAAACAAGCCATTGGGCGGCTTTATAAGCAGCAGTTAATCACTCTGGAGCCTAATGCTATTCGCATAGTGCCTAGCGCGCTCGGCGAGTAGTTAGCTGGGGCAGTTGGAGCCTAGCGGGCAGTACGGCATACTGGGCCTCTATTGTTTATGTTTGGATAGTGCCCCCGATGAGCCAATCAAATCTGCATCTCGGCGTTGTGATGGATCCCATCAGCGACATTGCTTACAAGAAAGACACCACCATGGCCATGCTATGGGCCGCCCAGGAGCGCGGTTACACCCTGCACTATATGGAGCAGGAAGACCTTTTCTTGAATGCAGGGCAAGCCTACGCACGTATGCGGCCGTTAACGGTGCATCGTGATCCGAACCACTGGTACGACCTGGGCGAGCCCTCTGCGCGTCCAATGGTTGAGCTGGATGTGGTGCTGATGCGTAAAGATCCGCCCGTCGATGCCGATTTCACTAACGCCGTGCATTTATTAGGTTTTGCTGAGCGTGAGGGTGTGCTGGTGGTTAACCCCACGGCAGCGCTGTTGCAGTGTAATGAAAAGCTGTTTGCGCAACAGTTTCCTCAGTGCTGCGCGCCGACGCTTGTGGCCAGCCGCGACGATGTACTGCGCGCCTTCCATGCGGAGCACGGCGATGTAATCTTCAAGCCACTGGATGGCATGGGCGGTACCGGCATTTTTCATATTGGCCCGGAAGGCCGTAATATCGGCGCGGTCATTGAGCAGCTTACCTTGCGCGGGCAGCGGCAAATTATGGCCCAGCGCTACCTGCCGGAAATTAAGAATGGCGATACGCGTATTCTGTTAGTCGATGGTGAGCCCGTTCCTTTTGGACTGGCGCGTATACCCTCTGCGGGCGAGACTCGTGGCAATCTAGCTGCCGGAGGGCGGGGCGTGAGTCGCGAGCTTACTGATCGTGATCGCTGGCTAATTCAGCAGGTACAGCCCATGATTCGGGACAAAGGCTTAATGTTTGTCGGCCTCGATGTCATCGGTGACTATATTACTGAAATCAACGTCACCAGCCCCACCTGTGTGCGTGAAATTGATGATCAGCGGGGCACCAATATTGCCGGTTTACTGCTGGATGCCATCGAGCGCCGCTTAGCCTAGGCACGGCTTCACTCTTATAATGACACTTATTACGCTATGTCTGCTGAGATGCCAGCAGGCAGTGGGAGACGCATGCAAAGTTTGAAACATCACTTTCTAATGGCTATGCCGCATTTAGAAGATCCTAATTTTGCCGGTAGTCTGATCTATCTTTGCGATCACGATAACAACGGCTGCATGGGGGTGATTACTAACCGACCGTTAGAGATCACGCTTGAGGCGCTGTTTGATCAGCTGGAATTAGGCGGTGAAACAAGCCCACATCGTAATGCGCCGGTTTATTATGGCGGGCCTATGCATAAAGACCGTGGCTTCATTCTGCATGTCGGCGATAGCCAGCAGTGGGACTCGAGTATCCAGGTGGAGGACGGTATTGCGCTGACCACCTCGCTGGATATTCTTCAGGCCTTTGCCGCTGGCGAGGGGCCAGAGCACTTTTTAGTCTGCTTAGGCTGCGCGGGCTGGGAAGTCGGGCAATTGGAAGAGGAGTTGAAGGAGAACAGCTGGCTAACGGTAGAAGCCGAGAGCAACGTGCTCTTCAATACCCCGCCCGTTGAGCGCTTAACCGCGGCGGCTGGTTTACTCGGTATTGATCTTAACCTAATGACCCGAGACGCGGGGCACGCCTGATGGCCGAAGCGGGGCAGCGCTTAATCCTGGCCTTTGACTACGGCACTCGGCGTATTGGTGTGGCGGTGGGCAACGAGCTGCTGCGCAGTGCGCGCGAGCTCACTCCGCTGACGGCAAGGGATGGGATTCCCGATTGGAATGTCGTGTCACGGCTACTTAACGAGTGGCAGCCGGATCTGTTAGTGGTGGGATTACCGTTGAATATGGACGGTAGCGAGTCAGATATGAGCACTCGCGCTCGCAAGTTCGGTAATCGTTTGCATGGCCGTTTTGGTAAACCGTGTGAAATGGTCGATGAGCGTGGCACCACGCGAGAAGCTAAGCTAATCGCTCGCGAGGCGGGCCATAAAGGCAATTATCGTCAAGACAGTGTCGATGGCATTGCGGCTATTCTTATTCTTGAAGGCTGGTTCGCCCACCAGGAAGGCTTGCCTGGCGGGCGCCTTTCTCTATAAGTTCTACCTTGAAATTCCTACCCTTAAACTTTTGCGCTTTAACGATCCAGCGTGCCCGTTTGGGTGGGTACGTACCAGCGCACGGGGCGTAGCTCTTTTTCGATTAGCTCATCGACATTGAGCAGTGTCGCGAAAATCGCCATTCGCATGGGGATACCGTTATCGGTTTGGCGGAAAATCGCCAGACGCGGATCGCCGTTAAGGTCGACGTTTAAATCATTCGCGCCGGGGCGGCTATCCCTGGGTAGCGGGTGCATCACAATGGTGCTTTGGCTGCAGCGGTGATCGAGAAAATCGCGGTTAACCATAAAGTCGTCAGAGAGCCCCTGAAAGCTCTCATTCATCTCGTCGGTAAAGCGTTCCTTCTGTATCCGTGTGGTGTACACCACATCTAAATCGGCAAAATCACTAGCGAGAGAATCGCGCTGCTCAATGCGGTGGCCGCGAGAGGCTACTAAGTCAATCAGCTTGGAAGGCATCTCAAGGCCCGGCGGCGACACCAGGGTAATGCGCAGCGGGTCATAGAGGGATAAAAGCTTAATCAGTGAATGTACGGTACGGCCGTACTTCAAGTCGCCGGTGAGTAAAATATGCGCACCGGTCAGTGATTTACCTAGGCGCTGAAACTCTTTAGCAATCGTATAAAGGTCAAGTAGTGCTTGGCTGGGGTGCTCCCCGGGGCCGTCGCCACCATTAATAACCGGTACATTCGTCGCCGCGGCAAACTCAGCCACCGAGCCCTGGTCGGGGTGGCGCATTACAATGGCGTCGCAGTAGCCACTCATTACACGGCTGGTGTCATATAGTGACTCTCCCTTCGCCATAGAGGAGAAAGTGAAGCCCGTGGTGTCACATACGCTGCCACCTAAACGACAAAAGGCAGCATTGAAGCTTACCCGCGTACGGGTGCTGGCTTCAAAAAACAGGTTGCCGAGTACCGCCCCTTCCAACACTCGTGTCACTTGGCGCCGCTGAGCAATTGGCTCCATGCGTGCAGCCACACGCAGTAAATGATCAACGCTTTCGCGGTTTAATGAGTCGACAGTTAGCAGGTGGTGGCTCATGGCGGACCTCAGTAAGGTGGTAGATAGCGCTAGTGTAACCGCCAATGAGGGTAGTGCCGAAGGGCTTTCATTCACGCATGGCGGACAATCTGTAATTTTTCTACAAAACCGCTTGCCAACCCGGCAGCGAATCCGTAAAGTACGCATCCGCTGCCGGGGACGCCAAGCGTTACCAGCGGTGAATGAAGTGTAAAAGCTTCGGTTTGTCAATGAGTTAGCGGTTTTGGATGTGGTCAGGTTTGCATCGAAAACAACGTCCTTGACAACCACCAGGAAATGCGTAGAATACGCCTTCCTCGCTGAGGCAAGCCAAGTCAACGGCAGCCCGGTTGCTTTCACAGCAATCAAGCAGCGAAACAGCTCTTTAACAATTTGATCAGGTAATTCATGTGGGCGCTTGCTGATGTTGGTGGCAAATCACCGAATATCAAGGCAAGCGACTCAAGCAATAAGGTTTTAAAGGATTCGTCCTTTGATATCTGTTTTGAATGAATTCGTTTGAACCTTGAGCCAAGTTTGATCCGCTTTTGTTGCCCTCGGGTGACATGTAAGGATCACATAGATCTTAAACTGAAGAGTTTGATCATGGCTCAGATTGAACGCTGGCGGCAGGCCTAACACATGCAAGTCGAGCGGTAACAGATCTAGCTTGCTAGATGCTGACGAGCGGCGGACGGGTGAGTA